>JADLBP010000205.1 GCA_020847695.1 Planctomycetota bacterium | reverse complement strand
TCGACCGCGATGTCGCCGTAGGCGGCGCGCGACGGCTCAGCCATGCGACACCTCGGTGTCGTTCGGCTGCGGTCGGTTGCGGCCCTTGGCGTTCATCAGCTGACTTTCTTCTTCTCGTCGACGGGCTGCGGCTCCGGCGCCGTCTCGCTCCAATGCAGCGCGCGAGCGCCGTACTTCACGAGCAGCACCACGACGATCGTGGTCAACCCTCCGCGCAGCGCCGCGATGTCGAGATCGACGTCGTGGTCGAGCGCGATGAGCGCCACGAGCGCTCCCGCCGCCACCGCGATCGCCCTCCCGGTGGAGAGCCATGCCGTGACCAGCCGGACGGCCGTGTTGCCGGTATCGACCATGACCGATCAACCCTTGAGACCCGCGAGGCTCGCGTCGGCCGAGGGGAACAGGCGCCGCACGCGCTCGGCGAGCGAGCGCAGACAGTGGCTCTCGAGCGAGCGCTGCGACCCGAGAACGAAAGGCCGTTGGGTGGAAACGCTCTCGCTGACCGCACGCGAGCGCGGGAGCCAGCCCGCGAGCCTCGGCGAGCGCGCCAGGAAACGTTCGCAGACCGCACGGAGCTTCCTTCCGACGAGTTCCGCTTGGTCGACCCCGTCGCAGAGATTGATCAGGAGCTCCGGAGTCGGGACGTCGCCGCCGTGCGTGCGCGCGAGCTCGTCGAGCGCCTTGATCAAACCGTACGCGTCGGTCAACGCCGCCGGTTCGGGCGTCGTGACGACCAACACGCAATCCGCTTGCGTTGCGAACGCGAGCACGTCGGCGCCGATGCCGGCCGCGCTGTCGCCGATGACGCAGTCGTAGCGCGCGGAGAGCTCCGCGAGACCCGACGCGAGGCGCGCGCGGCGCTCGGGGTCGAGCGCGGCGAGGTCGGCGACGCCGGAGCTCGCCGGCAGCACGAAGAGCCCGTGCGGCGCGGCGACGACGCAGTCCTCGAAGCGGCACGCGCCCGAGAGCGCGTCCTCGAGCGTGCGCGGCGTCGTCAGGCGCATCAGCACGTCGACGTTCGCGAGCCCGAGATCGAGATCGACCAGCAGCGGTCGCTTGCCGGTGCGCGCGAGCTCGAGCGCGAGGTTGACCGCGACGGTCGTCTTGCCGACGCCGCCCTTGCCGCCGGTGACCAGCAAGAACGGCGCGCGCAGCCGCGCCAGCGTTCCGTCGTGGGCGATCACGCGAGCCTCCCGCGCAGGAAGAGGTCGGCGAACTGCTCGCGCGTCGGCCGGTGCAGGTCGCGTGCGATGTCCTGGCCGTCGCAGAAGAACGCGACCGCGAGCGGCAGCGTCGCCGCGAGCTCGAGCACCGCGGCGGGCTCGCGCGTCTCGTCGAGCTTGGTCACCGCGAGCGCGTCCGGCCCGAGCGGTTGGAACGTCTTCGCGGCGGTCTCGAGCGCCGCGCGGCTGGCCGTCGCGGAGAGCACCAGGTAGCGCGTCAACGGAACGCGCCGTTCGGTCGACTCCAGCGTCGCGGCGAGGCGCTCGACGAGCTCGCGATCGCGCGGCGAGTGCCCGGCGGTGTCGACGAGGATCGCGTCGGCGTTCGCGGACGCTTCGACGGCGCGCGCGAGCTCGTCTCCGGTGCGCGCGACGTGGAACGGAGCCTGGAGCAGCTTCGCGTGCGAGCCGAGGTGCTCGATCCCGCCCGCGCGCTGCGCGTCGGTGGTCACCAACGCGATGCGCCGGCCGGCGCGGACCAGGCGCGAGCCGAGCTTGGCGAGCGTCGTCGTCTTGCCGACGCCGGTCGGGCCGACGAACGCGAGCACGCACGGCAGTTGACCGACCTTCGGCGACGGCGCGATCGCCAGGCGATCGCCGCAGAGCTCCGCGGCGACGTCGAGCGCGCCGATCCCGCGCGCGTCGCGGGCCTCGAGCTCGCTCGTCAGCCACCGCGTGAAGTCCTCGGAGGCGCCGCACTGCGCCAACCGTCGCGCGACGTCCGCGCGACCCGGATCCTGACGGACGACGACATCGCGCTCGACCGTCGGGAACTCGACCTTGCGCGGCGAGTCGCCGATCGCGACGGTCACGCCGAACGTGGTCGTCTCGTGCGAGAGCACCAACGCGTCCTCGCCGTGCAACGCGCGCGCTCGTTCGAGCGCGTCGCGCAGGGACTTGCCGTTCACTCGATGGATGTGCATGTCATTCGTCCAACTTCACGATGCCGAGCGTCTCGACCGCTCGCGCCGGGACCACTTCGCTGTACGAGAGCACCGCGACCTTCGGCAGCGACGCGCGCACGAGCTCGTTCAAGAACCGCCGCACGCCCGAGCGCACCAGGAGCACCACGTTCTTGCCGCTCTTCGTGCCTTGCGCGATCGAGTCGCCGACGCGCTCGACGAGCTTCTGGAGGTACGCGGGATTGACCGGCGGGCTCTCCGGATCCGGATGCGGCCCGATCGCGGACGCGAGCCGCGCTTCGATGCCGGGATCGAGCGTGATCGCGTAGACGGTGCCGTTGCGGTCGGCGTGCGTCTCGCAGATCGCTCGGCCGAGGCGTTGACGGACCAGCTCGGTGAGCTGATCGGCGTCCTTGATCTTGCCGACGTGATCGGCGACGACCTCGAGGATCACCGGCATGTTGCGGACGCTGACGCCGTCGCGCACCAGGTTGCGCAGGATCGCTTGAATCTCGCCGTAGCCGATCTTGTCGGGGATCAGCTCCTCGACCACCGCCGGCGAGACCTTCTTCGCCGAGGCGACGAGCTCCTTGACGTCGTCGCGCGTGATCACGTCGCCGACCGACGCGCGGATGACCTCCGACAGGTGCGTCACCAGCACGCTGGTCGGATCGATCACCGTGTAGCCGAGCACTTCGGCCTCGTCGCGCATGTTCTCCGGGATCCACTTCGCCGGCAGGCCGAACGCGGGGTCCTTGGTCGCCTTGCCTTGGATCGGGCCGCTGACCGCGCCGGAGTCCATCGCGAGCAAATGCCCGGGCTCGATCTCGCCGCGCGCGACCTCTTGGCCGCCGACGAGCACGCGGTACGCGCTCGCGCCGAGCCGGATGTTGTCCTTGATGCGCACCGGCGGCAGCACGAGCCCTTCGTTGGTCGCGAAGCGCCGACGCAGTTGAGCGATGTGATCGAGGATGCCCGCGCCGCTCGCGTCCTGCACGAGCGGGATCAGGCGATAACCGATCTCCAGCGACAGCCGATCGACGCGCAGCAGCTCCTCGACCGACTCCGCGTCCTTCTCGCCGCCTTTCGCGTCGCCGGCGGCGCCCTTCGCGCCCTTCTCCTTGCTCCCGACGCTCGCCGCGGCGGCCGCGTCGCGCAGCTCGGCGTTCGAGGTCGAGCGCCACGCGACCGCGAGCATCGACGCGAGCACGAAGAACGGCAACGCCGGCATGCCCGGCAGCAGCCCGATCGCGAAGACCATCCCGGACGCGATCAGGGTCGCGCGCGGACGTCCGCTGACCTGCGAGAAGACGTTGTAGCCGAGCCCCTGCGAACTCGACGCCTTGGTGACCAGGATCGCCGACGCCGTGGAGACCAGCAGCGCCGGGATCTGGGTGACCAAGCCGTCGCCGATCGAGAGCAGCGAGTAGCGCGTGCCCGCTTCGCTGATGCTCATCCCGTTGAGCGTCGCCATCGCGATGCCGCCGACCAGGTTCAACGCGGTGATCAACAGGCCGGCGATCGCGTCGCCGCGGACGAACTTCGAAGCGCCGTCCATCGCGCCGTAGAACTCCGCCTCGCCAGCGACCTCCGCGCGCCGCCGCCGGGCTTCGTCGGCGTCGATCAGGCCGCTGTTCAGGTCGGCGTCGATCGCCATCTGCTTGCCCGGCATCGCATCGAGCACGAACCGCGCGGCGACTTCGCTGACGCGTCCCGCGCCCTTGGTGATCACCACGAACTGGATGATCACCAGGATCAGGAAGACGATCAGGCCGACGGTGATGTTCTCGCCCGCGACGTACTCGCCGAATGCGTGGATGACCGAGCCCGGGTCCTCGCCGGAGAGGATCAAACGCGTGCTCGCGACGTTCAGACCGAGCCGGAACAACGTCGACAGCAGCAGGATCGTCGGGAAGACCGAGAGCTCGCTCGCGGCCTTCGTGCTCATGCTGACCAGCAGGATCAGCAGCGAGCACGTGACGCTCAACGCGAGCAGCAGGTCGAGCAACATCGCCGGGATCGGCGTGACCAGCGTCACGACGAGCCCGAGCACACCGAGCGCGATCATCCAGTCCGCGTAGCGTTTGAGGAAGCCTCCGGCCTCGACGAGCGGCGACTGCGCGGGTTGGGTGGTACGGACGTTCATGGTCTAGCTCAACGAACGGCGGTGAAGGCCTTCTTGCCTTGGACGCGGTAGACGTAGGCGAGCACTCCGGCGACCGCCTGGTACAGGTCGACGGGGATCGCGTCGCCGATCTCGCACTTGGCGTGCAGCGTGCGCGCGAGCGGCGCGTCCTCGTAGACGACGACGCCGTGCTCGCGAGCGAGCTCTCGGATGCGCAGCGCGACGTGATCGGCGCCCTTCGCGACGACGCGCGGCGCACGGCCCTTCGCGGCGTCTTCCTCGCGCTCGTAACGGAGCGCGACCGCGTAGTGAGTCGGGTTGGTGACGACGACGGTCGCCTTCGGCACGTCCTGCATCATCCGGCGAGCCGCCATCTCGCGCTGCACGCGGCGGATGCGCGCCTTGACGTGCGGATCGCCTTCCGACTGCTTCATCTCCTGGCGGATCTCGTCCTTCGACATCTTGAGATCCTTCTCGTGCTGCCAACGTTGGTAGACGAGGTCGATCAGCGCGAGCACGAGCATCGCGATCAGACCCGCCGACACGCAGCGCATCGTGACGTGCCCGATCGCGACCAACGCGGGGCCGAGGTCCATCGCGCCGGTCGCAGCGACCTCCTCGATCTGCGTGCAGGCGACGGCGACCATCGAGCCGCTGACGAAGAGCAGCTTCAAGAGCCCCATCAGCGTGCGGACGCTGCTGCGCATGCTGAAGATGCGCTTGAAGCCCGCCATCGGATCGAGCCGCTCGGGCTTGAAACCGAGCGCCTTGGTCGAGATGCCGAAACCGATCTGGCCGTATGCCGCGAGCAGTCCGACCGCGAAGATCGGGCCGAGCACGCCGAGGATCAGCTTGCCGCCGACGAGCGCGACGCCCATCAGGTGCTTGACCGCGTCTTCGAGCGTGAGCTCGCTCGGTCCGCGGTCTCCGAGCACGTGGATCGCGTCGGCGATCAGCCCGCCGATGCCCGCCGCGATGTCGCCGCCGGCGAGCGTCAACGTCAGCACGATCGTCAGCAGCAAGGCGATGCCGACGATCTCGTGCGACAGCGGCACTTGCCCCTGCTCGCGCGCTTCCTGACGCCTGCGTGGCGTCGGCTCTTCCGAGCGTTCCTTGTCGTCGTTCTCGGCCACGGCTCAGCTCCCCGCCGCCACGAGCACGCGCTCGAGTCCGAACGCCAACGCTCCGTACAGCCGCTCCATCGCCGGCGCCAAGAGCGGCGCGAACGCGTACATCGCGATCAGGCCGACCAGGATGCGCAGCGTGAACCCGACGTCCATGATGTTGATCTGCGGCACCGCGCGCGCGATCAGCGCGATCAGGATCGACACGATCGTCATCAGCACGAGCACCGGGAGCGCGAACACGATCCCGGCGTTGAACATCTCGCACACCAGCGTCTCGGCGAGCCCGGCGAGGCTCGCGGTGCTCGCGAGCACTCCGACCGGCGCCTGCACGAACGAGTCCGCGAGCGCGCGGACGATCAGGTGGTGCCCGTCGACCGCGAGCATGCCGACCAGGAACAGGCCCTCGTAGAACTGCGTGATCAACGGCGAGTTCACGCCGGTCTCGGGGTCGACCAACGCGCCCATGTTGAAGCCCATGTCGTGGCCGACCATCTCGCCTGCGACGCGCACGGCGAGCAGCACGCCCTGCATCACGAACGCGATCGAGTAGCCGATCAGCGCTTCGCGCACGGCGAGCACACCCCACTCGAGCGGCGACGGCGGCCCGGCGAGCGGCGCGCCGATCGCGGAGTACAGGACGAGCGTCAGCACCGCGATCAGCCCGATCTTCGCGCCCGCGAACGACGTCGTGACGCCGAACAGCGGCGAGGCCATCACGAGCACGCTGGTGCGCACCGCGAAGAGGCCCAACGCTTCGATCGTGCCGGCGGGGAGCATGTTCAGCTGAGCCCGAAGGTGTGGAGTTGACTGAACACGCGTTCGGCGTAGTCGCAGAGCAGCTTCAGCATCGGCGTCAGCAGCAAGAGCGACACGCCCATCACCGCGAGCATCTTCGGGATCTGCGACAAGCTCTGCTCCTGCACGGAGGTGAGCGCTTGGAGGATGCTGACCGCCATGCCGACCACCAGACCGACCAGCAGGATCGGGCCGGAGATCACCAACGTCGTAAGCAGGAGATCGCGAGCAAGGTCGACGATCTGCAGGTCGAGCGGGTTCACGCGGCCACCTTGAAGGAAGTGACCAACGACTCGCACACGAGGTGCCAACCGTCGACCAGGACGAAGAGCAGGATCTTGAGCGGCGTCGAGATCATCACCGGCGGCAACATGAACATGCCCATCGACAGCAGCACGCTGGACACGACCAAGTCGATCACCAGGAACGGCAGGAAGAGCAGGAAGCCCATCTGGAACGCCGTCTTGAGCTCGGAGAGGATGAACGCCGGCACGACGACGCGGAACGGCGGCGCTTCGCCCTCGCTCTGCGAGAGGTCGACCTTCGCGAGCTCGGCGAACAGAGAGAGCTCGCTCTTGCGCGTGTTCGCGATCAGGAACGTCGACAGCTCCGCCCACGCCGCGCCGCCCGCGTTCTCGAGGTCCATCTGACCCGCGCGATACGGCACCCACGCCTTTTCGTGCACGCGCTCGATCGTCGGCGCCATCACGAACGTCGTCAGGAAGAGCGCGAGTCCGATGATCACCGGATTCGGCGGCAGTTCGTTGGTCGACAGCGCGCGTCGCACGAACGACAGCACGATGATGATCCGCGTGAAGCTCGTGATCGTGATCAGCACCGCCGGCAGCACCGACAGCACCGTCAACAGGACCGCGATCTCGACCGCGGTCGACATCCGCTGCTCGCCGAGGATCGGCGCGCCGGTGCCGCGGCCGAGCGGCGCGGTCAGCGATTCGGCGTCGAGCGCCTGACGCACCGCCTCCGCGACCGCGTTCGCCGGGCCGTTCGACGGCTCGATGCCCTGCGCGCTCGCCGTCGGGGCGAGCCACGCGAGCACGAGCAGCGCGACCAGGAGGATCCTCATCCGTAGAGCTCCTTGGTGCTCGCGCGCGGCTCCGGACGGACCGCGGTGCGCGGAGCGGGCTTGACGTCGGCCGGCCGGGGCGCGGGCTCGAGCTCGCCGCGCTTGCGCATCTCCTCGAGGATCGTCTTGAAGCCCGCGGAGTCCGCCTTGGTCGGAGCGTGCTCGCGCGCCGGAGCGATCACGGCGTCGAGCTCGGCGATCAACGCGACTTCCTTGTCGCCGAGGCCGAGCGCGAACGTGCGGTCGTAGCAGCGCACCACCGCGAGCCGCTGCTTCCCGCCGAGCGGCAGGACGTCCATGATCTGAAGCGATCGCTGGGCCGCACGCGCCTTGAAGCGCCCGGCGAGGAAGCGCTTGAAGACCCAGCCGAGCCCTCCGACGAGCGCGATCAGCAGGCCGCAGACGAGCAGGTAACGCGTCAGATCGGGGCCGGAGCCCGCGGCTTGCGCGAATCGCGACGGTGTTTCGATGAGGGCGAGGTGCATGGGTGCTGACGCGTTCTGCGACGCGCCCTCTTCGTCGGACCCCACCCTCGCCGTGAGCCGCCCACCCCGACTGTCGAGAATCTCGACACTGGGCCGGCTTTCGCACCCAGGGTGTTCAGGAAAGGAGCGTCGGAGCCCGAAGGAGGGCGCTCTTCCACACCATGAGCCCTTCGAACCAAGCCCAAGTCGCCGGCACCCCCGAGCTGCGCGAGTTCCTCACCCTCTGTCTCACCCACGCGGAGACCGCGCTCGAATCACGCCGCGAGGACGAGATGGCGAACTCGCTCGCCGCGATCCTCGCCTCGGCGCGCCAACTGTCCGACGCGTCGCGCGCGGCGCACCGTCGCGCGTTCGTCAGCCGGATGTCGAGCTCGACTCGCTCGGTTTGAGCGTCAGGTCCGCGGCGCGCGGACCTCGCGTGCGTCGGCGAGCTCCAACGGCACGCAAAGGTAGTAGCCCTGGAGCAGCTCGCAGCCGAGCCCGTCGACGGTGTCGAGCTCGTCGACGGTCTCGATCCCTTCCGCGATCGATTTCGCGCCGGTGCGACGGCAGAGCCCGATGATCGTCTCGGCGATCCGCTGCTTCGTCGCCGACTCGGCGATGCCGCTGACGATCTCGCGATCGATCTTGACGAACTCCGGGTCGATCAACGCCAGGCTGTTGAGCCCGGCGTAGCCCGCGCCGACGTCGTCGATCGCAAAACGATAGCCGAGCGCGCGCAGCCGCCGCAGCCGCTCGTCGAGGCTCGGCACGGCGTCGAGCGAGCCGCGCTCGGTGATCTCGAGCACCGTCCGACTCGCGTGCCGGCGCAGCGGATCGGCGTCGCGATAGAGCTCGTCGTCGAGCAGGACGTCGGGCTCGACGTTGACGAAGAACTGCGCGTCGCGGCCCCAGCCGTCGATCGCGCAGGCGATGCGGTCGCGCAGCAGGCGATTGAGCTCGTCCGAGCGCCCGAGCCCGCGCGCTGCGCCGAGGAAGTCGACCGGTGACGTGAAGCACGTCGCATCGCAGCGCAACAGCGCCTCGAACGCGAACGCGTGGCGCTGCGCGCGGTCGAAGATCGGCTGGAAGATCGGACGCGCGCTCGCGAGCGCCCTCTCGAAGCGCGCGACGAGTTCCGTGCGCGCCTCGCGGCTCTCCGGCACGCTCCAGTTCGCGTCGGTGCGCGCGCGACGGCGCGTGTCGAGCGCGTCGCGGATCACCAGCGCGAGCTCCTCAGCCGGGCACGGCTTCAGCAGGAAGCGATCGACCCGCGCGAGGTTGACGGCGCGCGTCGCGGCCTCGAGGCTCGCTTGGCCGGTCAACAGGATGCGCACGGTCTCCGGCGAGCGATGCAGGACGCGCTCGAGCAGCTCCGCGCCGTGCATGCCCGGCATGCACTCGTCGGAAACGACGACGTCGAACGCGCGACGCGACAGGAGCTCGAGCGCGTGCTCCGCCGAGCAGGCGGTCTCGAAGTCGAACGGCTCGCGACGCAGCGCGACCTGCAGTGAGTGCAGCGCCAACGGCTCGTCGTCGACCAACAGGACCTTCGCGTTTTCCATGCGGATGCTCTCGGAGTGGATCGTCGTGACGACGTGCGCGACCGAGCGACGGCGAGCACCGCGGCTCGACGTCTCGGTCGGGCATGAACGTCGTGAACCTGCATCGACCGTCGCGCGGCGCCGGTCGCGTACGAAGTTGTCATCACGCTCCGACCAGAGCGACGCTCCGCGCGGTGCTCGCCCGGCGAAGCGCTCACCCACCTGCGAGCGATCATCCGTTCGATGGTGATTGAATCCTCATCAAGCGGCGCGTCGCACGCACTCGACAAGGCGCGGGTCCGACTCCCACGTCCTCTGGAGAGGCGATTCATGCGCGTTGCACAGCATCGATGGACGAGCGAAGGCGATTGGAAGGTTCGCTCGAATGGTTCGGTTCCGAAGGAGCCGCAGTTGGTGTTGGTCTTCGGCGCGCAGCAGTTGCTCTCCGACGCGACGGTCTTCCGTCGGCTGCGCGAGCGCTTCCCGATCGGCACACTCGTTTGCTGCTCGACCGCCGGCGAGATCTCGCAGGAGGAAGTCACCGACGATTCGTTGGTGGCGACGGAGTTGGAGCTCGAGCGGAGCTCGCTGCGCGTGGTGGCGCGCGAGCTCCGCGATCCCGCGGAAAGCGCGGCGGTGGGGTCCGAGGTGGCCGCCGCGCTTTCCGCACCCTCTCTGCGGCACGTCGTCGTGCTCTGCGAGGGCTTGTCGATCAACGGCAGCGCGCTCGCCGAAGGCATGCGCAAACGACTGCCGGAGACCGTCGCGGTCACCGGCGGACTCGCCGGCGACGGCGCGCGCATGGCGACCACGTGCGTCGGCTGCGACGCGCCGCCGAAGCCGGGCCAAGTCGTCGCGATCGGCTTCTACGGCGACGCGCTACACGTCGGCTTCTGCTCGCTCGGCGGTTGGGATCCGTTCGGACCGGAACGCGAGATCACGCGCTCGAAGGGCAACGTGCTGTACGAGCTCGACGGGAAGTCCGCGCTGCAGCTCTATCGTGAATACCTCGGCGAGCACGCCGAGCAACTGCCTTCGTCGGGTCTGCTGTTCCCGCTCGCCGTGCGCGCGCCGGACTCCGCGACGTCGCTCGTGCGCACGTTGCTCGCCGTCGACGACGAGCACGAGAGCATCACGTACGCCGGCGACATCCCGCAGCATTCGCGCGCCCGGCTGATGCGCGCGAACTTCGATCGCCTGATCGAAGGCGCGGTCGGCGCGGCGCGCGAAGCGGCGCGACCGACCGATCCGGACGTCACGACGCTCGCGCTGCTGGTCTCGTGCGTCGGCCGCAAGCTCCTGCTCGGCCAGCGCATCGAGGAAGAGGTCGAAGGCGTTCGCGAAGTGCTCGGGCCGGGTCCGGTGCTCGCCGGCTTCTACTCGTACGGCGAGATCTGTCCGCAGATGGGCGCGGTGCGCTGCGAGCTCCACAACCAGACGATGACGATCACGACGCTGTGGGAGGAGACCGTATGAACCGGCTCCTCGAGCGTCAGTTGCGGCGCTTCGACGCGTCGGTCGAACGGCCGCCGGCGGATTGGCAACGCTTCCTCGCCGCGGTCGGCGAGGCCTACGAACAAGCGGCGCAGGACCGTCAGTTGCTCGAACGCTCGATGGAACTCGCGTCGCGCGAGCTGCTGGAGCGCAACGCGCGCCTGACCAAGGAGATCCACGATCGCGAGCGCGTCGAATCCGAGCTCCGGCTCGCGCAGAAGCTCGAATCGGTCGGCCAGCTCGCGTCCGGCATCGCGCACGAGATCAACACGCCGATCCAGTACGTCGGCGACAGCGTCACGTTCCTGCGCACCGCGTTCGAGGACGTCGCGACGTTCCTGAGCGTCGTCGATGGGCTCGCGGAGGAGCTCGCGAGGAAGCCGGAGCTCGACGAGCTCGTCGGTCGGCTCGACGCCGCGCGCGTCGCCGCCGACCTCGCCTACGTCCGCGAGCAGGTCCCCGCGGCGTTCGCGCGGGTGCAGGACGGCATCTCTCGCGTTTCGGTGATCGTCCGCGCGATGCGGGACTTCGCGCATCCCGACCAGACCGAGATGGTCGCCGCGGACGTCAACCACGGCGTCAAGAGCACGCTGGTGGTCGCGACCAACGAGTACAAGTACTGCGCGGACGTCGCCACCGAGCTCGCGCCGCTGCGCGAGATCCTCTGCCACCCCGGCGAGGTCAATCAGGTGATCCTGAACCTCGTCGTCAACGCGGCGCACGCGATCGAAGACCGGTGGACTCCGCAAGGCAAGCGCGGCCACATCGTAGTCACTACGCGCGAAAGCGACGACGGCGTCTGGATCGAGGTCCGGGACGACGGCTGCGGGATCCCGGAGTCCGTGCGCGCGCGTGTGTTCGATCCGTTCTTCACGACCAAGGAGGTCGGGCGCGGGACCGGACAAGGGCTCGCGTTGTCCCGCGCGATCGTCGTCGACCGACACCACGGCAAGATCGGCTTCGAGTCCCAGGTCGACGTCGGCACGACGTTTCGAGTCTGGCTCCCGTTCGCGCAACCCGAACCCGCGGTCGCAGCGTGAAGCCGCGCATCCTCTTCGTCGATGACGAGCCGATGGTCCTCGTCTCGATCCGCGATATGCTGCGCAAGCACCGCGACCGTTGGGACATGACGTTCTGCCCCACCGGTCAGGCTGCGATCGCCATGCTCAAGCGGGAACACGTCGACATCGTCGTCAGCGACATGCGCATGCCTCACATCGACGGCGCGGAGGTCCTCACGCGCGCGATGGAGCTCCAACCGCACACCGTGCGCATCGTGCTCTCCGGCCACACCAACCGCGACGCCTCCGTGCGCGCGGTCAAGGTCGCGCACCGCTTCTTGAACAAGCCGTTCGACTCCGAGGGGCTCGTGGCGATCATCGAGGCCTCGCTCGCGAGCCTGACCGTCGACTCCAAGGCGCGCGCCCACGTGTTCGTCGGTGGGATCGATCACTTGCCGTCGGCCCCCGCTCTCTACTTGGAGCTCGAGCGACTGACGCGCGACGGTTCCGCGGGCATCACCGAGATCGCCGAGCTCGTCGGCCAGGACCCCGCGATGGTCGCGAAGATCCTGCAGGTGGTGAACTCGGCGTTCTTCGGCCTGCCGCGCCATATCTCGAGCATCCACTCCGCGTGCACGTACCTCGGCGCGTCGACGATCTCCGACCTCGTGCTCGCCGCGGAGGTGTTCGGCGGCGCCGGCCCGGAGGCCGCCGCCACCGTCGATGCGATCCAGCACGACGGGCTCGCCGCCGCCGCGATCGCGCGCGCGTTGGTGCCCCAGCCGGCGCTGCGCGAATCGATCGCGACCGCGTGCATGCTGCACGACTTGGGCAAGCTGCTGATCGCGCTGCGCGAGCCGCGCAAGCTCTCCGAGGTCGAGACCGCGCTCGCCACCGGGCGCGGTGACTGGCGCAGTCTCGAAACCGCGGCGTTCGGCTTCACCCACATCGACGCCGGCACCGCGCTGATCGAGACGTGGGGGCTCCCTCGGTCGATCGCGCACGCGGTCGCGGGCCACCACGGCGAGCTCGTCGGCGAATCGGCGACGCCCGCGTGCGCGTGGACCCACGTCGCCACGCAGGCGGCGGAGAACACGCTGCTGCGCGACGACGGCCGTGACGTCTTCCACGGCGTCTCACCGCTCGCCTTCGAGATCCTCGGCGCTGCGCCGGACGCCGCCGCGTGGCGCAGCGCGGTCGCGCCCGTGATCGCAACGCTCAGCGGGGAGCTCGCGTGACCGAGAAGCCGCGCATCCTCTGCGTCGACGACGAAGCGCGCGTCCTGATCGGGCTCTCGGTGCTGTTGCGACGCGAGTTCGACGTGGTCACCGCGGAGCTGCCGGAGAAAGCGCTCGACGCGCTCGGCCGGCCGCCGGAGTTCGCGGTCGTCGTCTCCGACATGCGCATGCCCGGGATGAGCGGCACCGAGCTCCTCCACCGCGCGCGCGAGCTCGCTCCGAACACGACGCGCATCCTGCTCTCCGGCCAGGCCGACCTCGAGTCCGCGATGCTCGCCGTCAACCGCGCGGGCGTCTTCCGCATCCTGCGCAAGCCGTGCGATCACCCGACGCTGCTCGAAGCCCTGCGCGACGGCGTCGAGCAGCACGAGCACCTGATCGCCGAGCGCGAGCTGCGCGAGCGCACGCTCGTCGGCACGATCGGGCTCTTGATGGACATCCTCGCGCTGACGAACCCGGCGGCGTTCGGCCACGCGAACCAGGTGCGTCGCCACGTGACGATGCTCGCGGCCGCGCTGAAGTTCCCTGATCCGTGGGAGCTCGAGGTCGCGTCGATGCTGCTGCAGCTCGGCGCGGTGCTCCTGACGCCGACGACGATCGACAAGCTCTACGCCGGCGAGCCGCTCAACGAAGCCGAGGTCCAGTCGCTCGCACGCGGTCCGCGGCTGGTCGCGGAGCTCTTCCGTGCCGTGCCGCGCCTCGACGGCGTCAAGCGGTTGGTCGACGACTACGAGCACGCTCGCGAGCTCGTCCCACCGGGCACCGTCGACCTCCCCGCCGATCGTTTCGTGCTCGGCGCCGGCGTGTTGCGGATCGCCAACGACTTCGAGCGCCTGGAATGGCGCGGCATGAAGCAACCGGAGATCTTCGAGCTCCTGCGCACGAAGCCGCGCGGTTACGCGCAAGCGCTCGTCGAGCTGTTCCGCGCGACGCTCGCGGTGCGCGAGACCAACGAGATCCTCGAGGAGCTGCCGCTGCTCGCGTTGCGGCCCGGCATGGTGCTGGTCGAGGACCTGCGCACCAAGAGCGGCGCGTTGATCGCCCGCAAGGGTCACGAGATCAACTCGACGTTCTTCGACAACGTGCGCGCGAACCGCTACACGGACGTGATCGAGCCCGTGCGCGTGATCGTCGGGCGCCGCTGGACGCCGGACGACGCGGCGCGCGGCTGAGAGGCCGTCGACGAGTCCGCGTCGACTTCGGACGCGGCGCGGCGACGCGTTCCGCGGCTCGACGGCGTGGCGTCGTCGCCCTGCGTGGTCGGACGCGAACCGGCGCGTCGCCGGGCCGGCGCGGCTCGTCCCGCGGCCTCGGCATCGACGGCGTCAACCCGCGATGTCGCAGGAGTCGCCGGTCGTCGCGTCCCGGTAGAACCCGAGGCGCTTCTTCGCTTCGCGCGTGCGATCGAGCTCGAACGCGACCTCGTCGCGTCGCTTCGCGGCGAGCTGGAGAGCGACCGCGACCAAGCGCTGCACCTCGCGCGCGGCGCCTTCACGGCTTTCGCTCTCGCCCGACGTGCGCGCGTGGAGGCCGAAAGCGTTCGACTGGAGCCGCTCGAACTCGATCCGCACCGAGTACAGCACGCCTTCGAGCGCCCGCGGGTCGACGTCACCGCGCTCGAGCGCGGTCACGAGCTCGGTCAGGCGCTTCTGCAGCCCGTCGAAGCCTCGCAGCGAGTCGCTCACGCGCGCCTCGTCACTCGCCCTTGCTCTGGCGGACCTCGATCGACGTCCACGCCTCGAGCAGTTGCGACAGCACCTTGCGCACCGCGGGCAGCGTCGACGGATCGCGATCGTTCATCGCGCGCTGCATCTCGCTCTCGCAGAAGAGGTAGAGCTGCTCGAGGTTGTCGGAGACCTCCGGCGCGTGGCTCTTCTCGAGCGAGACGCGCAGCTCGGTGACGATCGCGTCCGCGCGATCGAGCCAGTGCACGAACTGCGAGCGCGGGTCCTTCGCTTCGCACGCCATGGCGCGATCGAGGAACCGGATCGCGCCTTGGTAGAGCATGCGCACGAGCTTGAGCGGCGGCGCGTTCTCGATCGAGTCGCGACGATACGTGTCGAGTGCGGATTGGGGGTTCATGGTGTGGTGGTTCAGAGAGCGCCGAGATAGGCCTGTTGGCTCTGGAGCTGCGCCATCGCGCTCTCCAAGGCGGCGAACTTGGACGTGAGCTGTTGCTCGAAGACCGTCAATCGACGCTCCTTCGCCTCGATCTGATCGGTGTAGAGCTTCATGTTCGCGTTCAACGCGTCGGTGCGAGCGTCGAAGATGCCCTTCGAGAAGCTGCCGCTGGAGCTCTGGTAGCTCTTGACGACGCGGTCGATCTCGCGAACGAGGTCGTCCATCAGGCCCGAGTCCGCGCTCTGGTCGACGTAGTAGGCCGGCGTTCCGACCGCGGCGCCGCCGTTGTCGAATCCGTCGGTGTCGACGAACAGGTCGGCGAACGCGTTCGGGTCTTCCTCGAGCTTGTCGTCGAGCTTGGTGTCGTTGATCTTCAGCGTGCCGTCGCTCTGCAACTCGATGCCGAGCAAGCGCAGCGTGCCGAAGCCGGCGGTGTCGCTCGCGACCTGGCTCGCCGACTGGCTGAACAACGCGCTGCGCACCGTCGAGGTCACGGTCCGCATGATCGGATCACCGAACAGCTCGCCGCCGGGGCCCGCTTCCTCGTCGTACGTGTTCTGCTTGTTGACGAACTTCGCGAGCTCGTTGAAGGTGTCGACGAAGCCCTTGATCTTCGCCTTGATCGCCGTCTTGTCGCCCTCGACCGTGATCGAGTGCGTCGTCAGCGGATCGGCTTCGAGCGCGGTGATGCTGACGCCCGGGATCACGTTCGCGAAGTCGTTGGTCGCCCGCGAGATCGTCTGACCGTCGATCACCGCGATCGCGTTGGTGCCGACGATGATGTTGTTCGAGCTGCCGGCGGTCTGGCCCGTCGGGCCGGTTCCGTCGATCGTCAGGCCCGCGATGTTGCTCGTGATGTTCGAGATGCGGTACGCGGTGCCAGCTTGGCCGCCGGCCATGACGAGCTCGAACGTGCCGGTGCCGATGTCGCTGGTCTGCACGACGCTCGCGTCGACCTCGCCGCCGGTCGCGTTGTTGATCGCCGACGCGATCTCGGTCAGGCTCGAGGTCGCCGCGTTCACGCTGATCGAGTAGCTCTGCCCGTCGTAGTCGAACGACAGCGTCTGCCCGTCGACCGTCGCGAGGTCGGCGTCGGCGTCGGTCACCGGATCGAACGCCCAGCGGTCGGACGCGGCGAGGCTCTGCACCACCAACGTGTGCGCGCCGGCGACCGCGGTCGAGGACGCGCTGACCTTGGCGGCGGCCTGATCGCTGATCGTCGCGCTGTAGCTCAGGAACTCGCCGGTGGTCGACAACGCCTTCGCCTTGTCGCGCAGCGTGTTGACGAGCCCCTTCAGCGTCCCGATCAACGTCAGCTTCTTCTGCTCGAGTTCCTTGCGGTCCTCGAGCTGCTGGATCGGGATCGATTCGACGGCCATCAGCGCGTCGATGATCGCCTTCGTGTCGAGGCCGCTGCCTAGTCCGCCAATCGTGATCGGGCTTGCCATGGTTGTGCTCGGCTCCGTCCGCAGACGGATCGCCGGGGCAGTTATCGGAGCGGTCCCGGGAGCGCGTGAGCGCGAGCTCGTCTTTCTCCGCGCTCTTTCCACGCCGCGGCGCGCGAACGAAGTGCGCGCAAGGACTTCGCGCGAGAAGCGGCTGCCGGAAGGTCTTTCCGGAAACGACGCAGGCCCCGCCGGAGCGAGGCCTGCGCGTGTCAGGAACTGCGCGAACGCGTTGCTACTGGAGCAGCGAGAGCGCGAGCTGCGGCTGCACGTTCGCCTGCGACAGGATCGAGACGGCGGCTTGCTGCAGGATCGAGTTGCGGGTCAGGTCGCTGGTCTCGAGCGCCACGTCCACGTCGCGGATGCGGCTTTCGGCGGCCGACAGGTTCTCGCGCGTGTTGGTGATGCTCGCGATCGTGCTGGTCAGGCGGTTCTGCGCCGCGCCGAGGTCGCCGCGCGCGCCGGTGACCGTGTCGATCGCCGTGTCGATCGCCGCGATCGCCGCGTTGGCGTTGGTGACGCTGGTGACGTCCTCGCTGGAGATGCCGAGCGTGCT
The DNA here is from genome assembly GCA_020847695.1 of Planctomycetota bacterium. Lineage (GTDB taxonomy): Bacteria > Planctomycetota > UBA1135 > UBA1135 > JACRIN01. The sequence continues at coordinate 78,514 of JADLBP010000205.1, read as the reverse complement.
CGAGCTCGCATCCTGCAGCGCGACCGAGATCGTCTCGCTCGCGTTGATCCCGACCTGGACCGAGACACCGGTGGCGGAGCCGTCGAGCAGCTGCACGCCGTTGAACGTCGTCTGGCTGGAGATCCGGTCGACCTCGGAGAGCAGCGCCTGGAACTCGGTGTCCAGCGTCGCGCGGTCGGTCGACGTCAGCGTGCCGTTCGCGGCTTGCACCGCGAGCTCGCGCATGCGGGTCAAGATGTTGCTGGTCTCCTGCATCGCGCCTTCGGCGGTCTGCGCGAGCGAGACTCCGTCCTGCGCGTTGCGGCCGGCGGTGGAGTAGGAGCGGATCTGAGCGCGCATGCGCTCGGAGATGCCGAGGCCGGCCGCGTCGTCGGCCGCGGTCGCGATCCGCAGACCGGAGGACAAGCGCGCGAAGTTGCCTTGCAGTCGGCCGGTGACGGCGCCGAGGTTGCGCTGCGCGGTCATCGCAGCGACGTTGGTGTTGACTCGAAGTCCCATGGGGTTTTCGTTCGTCCTTGGTGGTGAGCTTGTCAGTCGATGGCTTCTGGAAACCGGTGGGGACGTTCGAGCCGCTCAATCCGCGCTGCGAGCTCTCCGCGCGACCCTTGGCACGTGGTCGCGCGACGCGCTCGCACGCGGGTACGGAGCCGAGCAGGCTCTCCCACGGGCGACCTTGCGACGGTCCGTCCTCGAACCGCCGGGAGGAACCGAAACCCCGCGCGCCCGAACGCCGCGCTCGCGCGCAGCGTCGGTCGTCGGAAGCCCCCGCTCCCCTCATCCCCCGTCCGACGGCCGCCCGAGGGCGCGCCGTCGTCCGTCGAGATCTTTGAAAGACCGCATCCCACCTCACCCGCTCCCCACACACGCGAGCGCCCGAGCGATTTGGGCATTCCTAAGCAGGGCTGTGGTTCGGCAGCCGGATGACGGGATCTTGAAGCGCTCGCCGCTTTTCGGGCGGGCGAGCTCTCGCCCGAGCGGGATGGGCCTTCCCGGGGCCGCCAGGCCGGTCGCGCACGCTTTTCCGATGGTCCCAAGGCGCTCCACAGCGCCTCTGCGAGACTCGAGGGGCCCCGATGATCCCGTTGCAAGCTCCCGTTTCTCCGCCGCCCGCGCCCGCCGAATGGACCGTGCTCGTCTACGGCGCGGGCGACAACTCGAGCGAGGAGACGCTGATCGGCGACCTCGCCGCGATGCAAGTCGGGCTCGCGGGCACCGCGGGGATCGAGCTCGTGGCGCTGGTCGATCGCAGCCCGCGCTGGGCGAAGGGCGAGAGCGCGCTGGGCGAGGATTTCGCCGACACCCGCCTCTTCCGACTCGGTCGCGAGCGCTTCGAGCGTCTCGAAGGCGGCGACGCGCTCCCCGCGACCCTACGCGGACGTTGGGAGGCGAACACCGGCGATCCGAAGCTCGTGCGCGACTTCGTGCGCTTCGGCAAGGCACTCTGCCCGGCGCGACACACCGCGCTCGTCTTCTACAGCCACGGCGACGGTCGCGCGTTCGCGTTCGACGAATCCAGCTTCGGCGATCCGCTGTTCCCCGGCGAGCTCACCGCAGAGCTCGGTCCGGAGGAATCGGTCGACTTCATCGGCTTCGACGTGTGCTCGATGGGCTCGGTCGAGCTCGCGTACGAGTTGAGGCCCGGTCCCGAACGCTTCGGCGCGCACGCGATGGTCGCTTCGGCGTCGGTCTCCGCGCCGTGGCGCTACGACCTGCTCTTCGGCGCGCTCGGGCGAGCGCTCGGCTCGGGTGACGTCGACGCGCTCGCGTTCGGCGGGCTCGCGCTCGAGTCGATCGCCGCCGGGCGCAAGCAATGGGCCGAGCGCGGCGTCGACCTCGGCTTCGAGGCCTGGGCGTGTTTCGATCTCACGCGCGCCGGCGAGGTCAAGTCCGCGACCGACGCACTCGCGGTGTCGATCGCGAACGAGCGCGAGCGAGCGCCGCTCGAAGCGCTGCGCGGCAGCGACGACCGACGCGGCGTGCTCGACTACTTCCCCGCCGGCGAGGACGCGTGGGGCTCGATGCCGTACTTCGACGCCCACGATCTCGCGCGACGCATCGCCGCCGAGCCGCTGTTCAGCGAGACGACGCGTCAACGCGCTCGCGCGCTCGCCGCGGCGGTCGACGGGCTGGTGACGGCGTCGTTCGCGGTGCAGTCACCCGAGAGCTTCGTCCGCGATTCGTCCGGAGCTTCGATCGTGTTGCCCGACGGCGCGCGCGAGTCCGACGGATCGACCGACTGGCAGCGCCTCGCGTGGTACAGCGCGGTGCAACCGGCGAGCAAGCGCGGCTTCGGGCGGCTCGCGTGGTGCGCCGACGGCGCGGAGTTCGGCGACGGCGTCGTGCAGAACTGGTTCGAGCTGCTCGACAGCTGGTTCGATCCCGCCGACGCGGACGGACCGAACGGTTGGCGCTGGTGAGCGCCTGAAAACAGAAGGATCCCGCTCGTTGTGCGATGCACAGCGAGCGGGACTCTCTTCTTTGCGCCCCGAGTGGGCCGATTGGCTCCGGGCTGGCCGGTTTCTCGCGCCAGGCAGGAACGCGCGCCGTGCGCGATGGCCTGCCAGATTCGGAACCCGACCCAGTCTCGGGGTGAGCCGGTGCTCTCGGCACCGACTCACTCTAGCGGGGCGAGCGGTCGCCCGCCCCGATCGAGTGCATCAACCCAGGAGCGACAACGCGAGCTGAGGCTGCACGTTGGCCTGAGACAACACCGACACCGCAGCTTGCTGCAGGATCGAGTTGCGGGTCAGGTCGCTCGTCTCGAGCGCCACGTCGACGTCGCGGATCCGGCTCTCGGCGGCCGAGAGGTTTTCGCGCGTGTTGGTGATGCTCGCGATGGTGCTGGTGAGGCGGTTCTGCGCCGCACCGAGGTCACCACGGAACTGAGACACGGTGTCGATCGCGGCGTCGATCGCGGAGATCGCCGAGTTCGCGTTGGTGACGTTCGTCACGTCGAGCGTGCTGATCGAGAGCGTGCTCGCGCTCGAGTCCTGCAGAGCGACGTTGATCGTCTCCGACGCGTTGACACCGACCTGGATCGACAGACCGGTCGACGACCCATCGAGCAGCGCGACGCCGTTGAAGGTCGTCTGGCTGGAGATGCGGTCGATTTCCGAAACGAGCGCCTGGAACTCGGTGTCCAGAGTCGCGCGGTCGGTCGAGGTGAGCGTCCCGTTGGCCGCTTGCACCGAGAGTTCACGCATACGCGTGAGGATGTTGCCCGTCTCTTGCAGCGCGCCTTCAGCGGTCTGCGCGAGCGAGACGCCGTCTTGCGCGTTGCGACCCGCGACCGTGAAGGAGCGGATCTGCGCCCGCATGCGCTCGGAGATGCCGAGGCCTGCGGCGTCGTCCGCGGCCGTCGCGATGCGAAGGCCGGAGGACAGACGAGCGAAGTTGCCTTGCAGTCGCCCGGTGACTGCGCCCAAGTTGCGTTGGGCGGTCATCGCGGCGACGTTCGTGTTTACACGAAGTCCCATGGTTGAAGTTCCTTGGTTTGGAAACGGAAGTAGTAAGAGAGCCAGAAAGGACGCCGACGGCCCGGTTCGGACCGGGATGCCTGGTCGACGGTCTCCCGTCGCCCGGACACCGTGCTGCCGGTTGGTCCTTCGCCACGGATCGCCTCCACGAAGAGGACGTCGCTCTCCGTGAGCGACTCGCGGAGTGCTTGCCCGTGGCTCCATGCGAGCGAGGCCGTGCGACACGGCACGTGAAGCACGAACGAACCCGCATGGTGTTCACTGCTTCCGACGTAGGCGGAGTTCACGGGCACGCGTGCCCTCCACGTCGGAGCGGTGATCGGTGGTGTCAAAGAGCGGTCGCTTTGCGGGCGTTCGAGGGAGCGGTCGTCTCGCGGAGCGTGCGCGCGTGTTCGGCGCTCGCGCTACGCGGACGGCGCACCTCGGCGCCGCGCGCGCTCAACCTTGCAGCAGAGTCAGCGCAAGCTGAGGCTGCGTGTTCGCTTGCGAGAGGACCGAGACGGCGGCCTGTTGCAGGATCGAGTTCCTGGTCAAGTCCGCGGTCTCGAGCGCCACGTCGACGTCGCGAATCCGACTCTCGGCGGCCGAGAGGTTCTCGCGCGTGTTGGTGATGCTCGCGATCGCCGACGTCATGCGGTTCTGGGCTGCGCCCAGGTTGCCGCGCGCCGTGGTGACGCTGTCGATCGCCGCGTCGATGGTCGTCAACGCGGTGTTCGAGTTGGTGACGCTGGTGACGTCGATCGTCCCGATGCCGAGCGTCGAGGCCGTAGCGTCGGAGAGCGCGATCGTGATCGTCTCGCTCGCGTTGACGCCGACTTGGATCGACAGACCGGTCGATGCTCCGTCGAGCAGGCTCACGCCGTTGAACGACGCGGTCGTCGCGATGCGGTCGACTTCCTGGATCAGCGCTTGGAACTCGGTGTCCAGCGTGGTCCGGTCGGTGCTGGTCAGCGTGCCGTTGGCGGCTTGCACGGCCAGCTCGCGCATGCGGGTGAGGATGTTGCTCACCTCTTGGAGGGAGCCTTCCGCGGTTTGCGCCAGCGACACTCCGTCTTGCGCGTTCCGTCCGGCGGCGCCGAACGAACGGATCTGTGCACGCATGCGCTCGGAAATGCCGAGTCCCGCGGCGTCGTCAGCCGCGGTCGCGATGCGCAGACCGGAAGACAGTCGGGCGTAGTTGCCCGACAAGCGGGAGGAGACGGCACCCAAGTTCCGTTGGGCCGTCAACGCGGCGATGTTGGTGTTTACTCGAAGTCCCATGACTTGCGTTCCTTGGTTGGATTCGAAGGGAAAGGGAAAGTGACAGAGTCCATCCGGTCCCGCGTTGCGCGCTCGTCACGTAACCCTGGCGGAAGAGAAGTCGCTGGGATCACGCGAGCGGACGCGCGGACGAGTCCGGACGTTCGTCGAGACCGCCGCGCTCGCGGAGTCGGTCACGCATCGTTGGCACGAGATGCGAGACCACGCGAAGGCGCGGCGGGATCGCCCGATCGAGCGTGCGTGCGCGGACGAGTGGGCACGTCGTCCGGTTGACGTTCGAAGGGCGAAGCGGGTTTAGAAAGATCGAGAGCGCGAGGCGCTCCTGGCTCCGAGCGGTCTAGTGGGGGGCCGTCCCTTGACGGTCCCCCCGTTCAGCGACCGGCTTCAGGAGCCGTTTTCTCCAGTTGTCATCCCTGCAGGAGCTGCAGAGCGAGCTGCGGCTGCACGTTGGCTTGGCCGAGCACCGCGACTGCGGCTTGCTGCAGGATCGAGTTCCGCGTCAGGTCCGCCGTCTCCGTCGCGACGTCCACGTCGCGGATGCGGCTCTCGGCGGCAGACAGGTTCTCGCGTGTGTTGGTGATGCTCGCGATCGAGGACAGCAGGCGGTTCTGCGCCGAGCCGAGCCCGCCGCGCGCCGAGACGACCGAGTCGATCGCGGTGTCGAGCGTCGAGAGCGTCGCGACCGCGTTGGTCGCCGACGTGACGTCGAGACCGTTGATCCCGAGGCTCGTGGTCGTCGTGTCCTGCAGCGTGATCGTGATGATCTCGCCCGAGTTGATGCCGGCTTGGATGTCGAGCGACGTCGTTCCGCCGTCGAGCAAGGTCACGCCGTTGAACGAGGCGGTCGACGCGATGCGGCTGATCTCGCTCGAGAGCTCTTGGAACTCGGTGTCGATCGTCGTGCGGTCGGTCGTCGACAGCGTGCCGTTGGCGGCTTGGATCGCGAGCTCGCGCATCCGGCTGAGGATGTTGTTGACCTCGTTGAGCGCGCCTTCGGCGGTCTGAACGAGACTGATGCCGTCCTGCGCGTTGCGTTCCGCGCTCGTGTAGGAGCGGATCTGAGCGCGCATGCGCTCCGAGATGCCGAGGCCGGCGGCGTCGTCCGCCGCGCGAGCGATGCGCAGGCCGGAGGACAGTCGACTGAAGTTGCCCTGCAGTCGGGTGCTGACTTGGCCCAGGTTGCGCTGGGCGGTCAGCGAGGCGATGTTCGTGTTTACGCGAAGTCCCATGGATGGCTCCTGGGTGGTGGGTTCTGAGGGGTCGCTGAGCTGAACGTGCTCTTGGCTTGCCTTGCGGCTCGCTCGAGCACGCCGGGTTCTCGGAGCACCCCGGGGGCGCTTGAGGGAAGCGCGCGCTTTTCGGGGCGAGAGCGCGTCGGCGGGGCCGTCCGGGGCGTCTTCCGGACTCTTTTTCCGCGGCGCGGTCCGCGCTTCCGGGCCGAGTCGGCAAGAACTTCGGGTTCCGCGCGATCGCGTCGACAAGTCGGCCATGACCTTCCGCGTGCTGATCGCCGACGGCGACCCCGTCGTGCGCGAGGGGCTGCTCGGCGCGCTGGCGGACGCAGCCCGCCCCGGGCACTCGGTGCGCGCGGTCGCCGATGCGAACGAGCTCCGTCGCGGCCTCGCCGAGGACGGGGCCGAGCTCGTGCTCGCCGCGGTCGAGCTCGCGGACGTCGCGCTCGCGACCGGGACCGCCACCGTCGTGCTCGCCGGCGCCGGGGAGCTCGAACGCGCGCTCGCGGCGCTCGGACGCGGCGCGTGCGACGTCCTCGAGACGCCTTGCTCGCGCGAGCGCGTGCTCGCGGCTGCCGAGCGCGCCGAACGCGTGCTCCGCCTCGAGCGCGAGCGTGCGCGGCTCGCCCACGAGCTAGAAAACGTTGCCGGCACCGCGCTGATCGGTCGCTCGCCCGCGCTGCGTCGCGTGCTGGAACAAGTCGAACGCGTCGCGCGCACGCCGCGCACCACGGTGCTGCTGCGCGGCGAGACCGGCGTCGAGAAGGAACGGGTCGCGCGCGCGATCCATATACGCTCGGCGCGAGCCTCTGCTCCGTTCGTCGTCTGCCGCGTCGCCGCCGCGGACCCCGCCGCGCTCGAAGAGACGCTCTTCGGGGCCCGCGCGGGCCTGCTCGCGGCGGCCGAAGGCGGCACGCTCTACCTCGACGACGTCGATCACCTGCCGCTCGCGGTGCAGGCGCGGTTGCTGCGGCTGCTGCAGGACCGCACGTATCGCCAAAACGGCGCGACGGACGAGCTCCGCGCCGACGTGCGCGTGATCGCGGCGACCGGCGGCAGACTCGAGGAGCAAGTCGGCCGCGGCGCGTTCCGCGAGGACCTCTTCTACCGCCTGAACGTGCTCAGCCTGCCCGTCCCCGCGTTGCGCGAGCGCGGCGAGGACGTGCTCGAGCTCGCGCAGGACGTCCTGCGCCGCAAGGCCGCGGCGTGCGGCCGGCCGGTGCGCGCGTTCACGCCCGCCGCGCTCGACGCGCTCGCGACGCATCGTTGGCCGGGCAACTTGCTCGAGCTCGAGAACGTCGTCGAACGCGCGGTGCTGTTCGCGCGCAACGAGCTCGTCGACGTGCCCGACCTCGCGCTGCGCACCGCGAGCGACGCGGCGCCCGCGGGCGAGTTCCTGCCGCTCGGCGATCGTTCGCTGCGCGCGCTCGAGGAAGCGTTGATCCGCCGCGTGCTCGCCGAGGTCGGCGGCAACAAGAGCCGCGCGGCGGAGCTGCTCGGGATCAACCGAGCGACGCTCTACAACAAGCTCCAGGCCCTCTCGCTCGGCGCTTGAGCGCCGACGCAGCCGCGAGGACGAGAGTGGAACGCTTTGCCCTGACGTCGGAACGAGAGTCGGACTTGGGAAGTTTCTTCCCCCGTGAAGTCCCGTCCGATCAAGCGATTCCCGCGCCCGGCCGATCCACGCGCCTGGCAACGGGTTTGCCCCAGAACCCCCGTCCGCCGGAACGAATGGTCGACACCCCGAACGAACGCGCGCACGAGAACGAAAGTTCGTCCGTCGCGGCACGAGCGACTCCGCAAGCGGCGGAGCTCGGGCTCGCCGTCACGCGCATCTTCAAGACGCCGCTCGCGGCGTTGCGCGCGTCGATGGAGTCGCTGGCCAAGAACCTCGGCGCCGACGATCCGCGCCGCGAGACGCTCTCGGGCGCGCTCGCCGAGGTGCTGCGGCTCTCGCGCGACGTCGAAGCGCTCGCCGCGTACGCCGCGCCGCGTCCGTTGATGCCGCTCGAGTGCTCGCTCGAGGAGATCCTGCAGAGCACGGTCGCCAAGCTCGCGCGACACGACGCGGTCCGCGTCACGCTCGCGCGTCCGGCGGCTGCGCCGCAATTGCTGGTCGACGGCGCGCTGCTGTCGACCGCGCTCGCCCACGTCGTCCGCGTCGCGCTGGAAGGCTCTGCCGAGGACGTGCTGCTCGAAGCGCGCGTCGAAGCGGGTTCGGCGGCGTTCTCCGTGATCAGCGGCGGCGACCGTTCGCGCCTCGCCGCGCTGCGTTCGCCGCGCTCGCACAACGACGCGAGCCTCGGCCTCGGCTTCGAGCTCGCGCGACGCGAGGTCCTGCGCATGCAAGGAACATTCGAGGTCGCATCGACCGACTCGGTCTGCGTCCGCATCCGCATCGCTTGCCAGGCCCGAGGGAGGGCTGCATGAGCGCCGTCACGTTGCGCGTCCTGCTCGCGCTCGCCGAACCCGCGATCGGTCTCGCCGTCGGCGCCGCGTTGCGCCGTCGCGGTCACCAAGTGACCACGGTCTCGAGCGGCGCCGACGCGCTCCAGGTCGCGGGTCACGACGTGATCGTGATCGACGCGGCGCTCGCCGACCGTCCGGGCCTCGAGCTCGCGCTCGAGCTCCAGCGCCGCGGCTCGCGCGCCGCGTTGGTGCTGCTCGCCGACTCGCCGAGCTTCGACGATTGCCGCGCTGCGCTGCACGTCGGCTTGCGCGACGTGCTGTCCAAGCCCTGCGGCCTCGACGAAGTCGTCGCTTCGGTCGAACGCGCCGCGCCGAAGGCCGCGCTGCCGTCGCGCGAGTCCGCCGCGGTGTTCACGCGCCGCTACGGAGCGAACGCGGACGGCCTCGACGCGGGGATGCGCGAGCTGCTCGCCCAGCTCGTGCGCTGGTCGTTCGGGCCGTCGACGCGCGCTCGCATCGCCGGCGCGACGCACGAACTCGTCGACAACGTCCTCCGTCACGCCTACCCGAAGCGCGAGGGCTCGTACGACCTGCGCGCGGAGCTCGACGGGCGCGAGCTCGTCGTCACGGTCACCGATCAAGGCTCGGGGCTCGATCCGATCGGCATCGCCGTCGGCAGCCTCGCCGACGTCCACGACGGCGCGCACAGCGGGCTCGCCCGCGTCGCGGCGCTCGCCGAGGACCTGCGCATCGAAGCCGCGCTCGGTCGCGGCACGCGCGTCACGCTGCGCTTCGCCGCGTATCGCGTGCAGTTCGACGAGGAAGAGGCGATCGATCTCTCCGAGCTCGACTACCTGACGCCCGAGATGTCCGCGCGAGTGCTCGCCGGTCTGCGCGGCGAAGACGAGCCGAGCTACAACCTCTCGCCCGCGCTCGCCGTGAGCGTCGGTCGGATGCTCGCGGGCCCGACGGTCAAGAAGAGCCTTCAAGTGGCTCTCTGGAGCTGAGTCGTGACGAACCCGCACGAAGGCTCCGCGCCGCACAAGCCGACGATCGACGAAGAGGAAGACCTCTTCAGCTTCGACGAGCTGAGCGAGCCCAAGGTCGCCGTCGGCGACTCCGCGACGATCGCGCCCGCCGCCGCGCCGACGCAGGTCTTCACCAACCTCAACGAAGAAGCGATGAGCGCCGTGCTCGGGCCCGCGCCCGGCACCACGGTCGCGCCGCCCGCCGCCGCGCCGATCGTCGCCGGCGATGCGTCTCCCGCGACGCCCGCGGCGAACGCGCCCGCCGCCGACAAGACCGCCGCGGCCGCGACGACGCAAGCCCCGGCGCCGGCCGCGCAAGCCGCGCCGCGCGTCAAGTTCGACCTCAAGAGCTCGCCGCTCTTGGTCGCCGCACTCGCGCTGTTCGCGATCGCGAACCTCGCGTTGATCGGCCTGACGTGGAAGTCGATGAGCACGCTGCAGCAATCGCTCGGCACCCGCACGGGCGGATCGGTCGCGATCGACGAGGGCGGCGAGCCCGACGCGCCGAACGGTCATCGGAACTCCCCCTCGACCCACGCGGCGGCCGTCGAGTACCCGCGGATCCCCGCGCAACTCGACGTGCGACCGGAAGGCGAGGAGACGCTCGAAGCGGCGCACGAGGCGATCGAGCGCGGCGACTTCGAGCGCGCGCGTCGCTTGCTCTACGGCCTGCTCGCGGTCGCGGATCGTTGGGAGCCGACGCGGCGCGACGACCTCGAAGCGCGCGCGACGTTCACGATCGCCGATTCGTTCCGTCTCCAAGCCGAGGCGCAGGTCGCTTCCGGCGCGGCCAAGGCGCCGAGCGAGCACGACGGCGCCGCGGTGCACGCCGCCGAGACGAAGACCCAAGACCGCGGAGGCCACGAGTGAAGCTGCTCGCTCTCTGCCTCGCGTTCGCCGCGACGTTCACGCCGGTCGCCCCCGGCGCGCCTGTCGCCGCCGAAGGCTACGAAGTCCACGTCGAACGCCGCGACGGCGAGTGGTGGTGCTCGGTGCACGCGCAGCGCTCGAACCTGCGCGAGCTCTTGCGTTCGCTCGCGATCCAGCTCGGCGTGCACGTCGAGGGCCTCGACGCGATCGACGCGGACCAGGAAGTCACGGTCGTCCTCGAGGACCGCGAGCTGCGCGACGTGATGACGCGCATCCTCGGTTCGGTCGGTTGCCAAGCCGAGCTCCGCACGAACGCGCTGCGCGTCGTGTCGACCGAGGATCGCCACGAGGACGTCGAGCAACTGCGCAACCTCGCGGTCGCGACGTACCTCAACGCGCAACGCCGCTGGCCGGATCACCCGGGCGCGGTCTCCGCGAAGCTCGCGCAAGCACGGATCGAGGAAGCGCGCGGCAACCTGCCGGCCGCGATCGCGCACTACGAGACGCTGATCCAGCGCCATCGCGATTCCGACCAGCTCCCGGACGCGCTGTGGCGCTCGGCCGAGCTGCTCGCCGCCGAACACGAGTGGGCGAGCGTCGTGCAGCGCCTGACCGACCTGCTGCGGCTCGATCGCCGTCACCCGTACGAGATCCGCGCGCGGTTGCTGCTCGCTCGCGCCCACGCGCTGCTAGGCGATCACGAGCACGCGTTCTACATGCTCGACGTCGTCGACACGTACGAGCCGGCCGCCGAGCCCGTCGAGATCCAGCGCCGTCAGCTGATCCGGGCGCGCGCGATGCTGGCCGCCGATCGTGCGCCGGAAGCGCGCGCGACGCTCGACTACCTCGAGAGGCTCGGCCGTCGCGAGGAGTTCGAAGTCGAGCTGCTCGAGCTGCGCGCCCGCACCGTCGAGGCGCTCGAGGATCCCGCGCAGGCTTCGCTCGCTTGGCTGCGCTACGGCCGCGCCACGGAGGGCCACGAGCGCGCGAACGCGTTCACGCAAGCCGCTCGCCTCGCGCTGGATGCCGGCGACGAGCTCGGCGCGATGTTCATCAGCCGTCTCGCGGACGCCGACGGCGCCGACGACACCGCGCTCGCGATCCGTCAACGCGCCGCGTCCGCGCTCGGCCTCGACGACCTCGTCCGCCCGACCGAAGAGCGCGACGAGCGGCTCGCCCGCGCGCGCCGTCTGCTCGCCGGCGGCCTGCCGATCGACGCGCTCGGCGTAATCAAGCCGATCTTCGAGCTGCGCCGCGAGCTCGACGAGCCCGCGCTGCTCGAAGTCGCGAGCCTCTACGCCCGCGCGCTCGCCGAAGCGAAGGGCGTCGACGCCGCGATCGACGCGCTGCGCTCCGTGATCCCCGACCTCCACGCTCCCGAAGCCCGTCGCGCGATCTACGTGCTCGCCGGCGAGCTGTACGAAGCCAACGACCGTCTCGACGCCGCCGTCGAGGCCTACCAGGGGCGACTGTGATGATGAAGCACTCGTTCGCGATCAACGTCGGAGCGGCGATCGTGCTGCTCGTGCCCGCCGTCGCGCTGCAAGGCGACGGCGCGAAGTCGCTCGACGAATCGCTGCGCGCGACCGTCGCGGCGATCGACGAGCTCGCCGGCGTCGAGAAGCGTCTCGCGGCGAAGGACCCGAGCGCGCTGAAGGACCTGCTGCGCCTCACCGAGACGCCGAGCGGCACCGATGTCGAGCGCGATCTGCGCCGCGACGAGCTGCGCGACCAGCTCAACGCGCTGCAAGCGAAGTTCGACGGCCTCCAGAGCCCCGGCACGACGCCGAGCGCTCGGCCGACGCCGATCCACGTCGACGACGACCCGCAGGGCGTCGCGGACGCGCGCCACGAAACGGCGCCCGCCAAGCGCGACAAGCCCGCGGCACGCGACACGCAAGCTCGCCACGCGCCCGCGTCGTTCGAGACGCACGGCTACGTCGCCGACACCGCGCGGCTGGTGCGCGCCTACTACAAGCAGGATCGTTTCGCCGAAGCGCTCGCCGCGATCGGCGACGCGGCGGCGGATCCGAGCTCGAACTACTGGAAGGGCCGCTGCCTGGAGAAGCTCGGCAAGCGCGACGAGGCTCTCGCCGCGTATCGCGCAGCGAGCGAGTCCAAGCAAGGCGGACCGGACGCCGAGCGCGCGAAGGAAGCCGCGTCTTTCCTCGAGTGGCAGACCAAGTTCCAAGCGCGCCGCACGGAGGTCGCGAAGCCGTGAGCTCCACCATGCGCGCCGAAACCGCTCCGATGTCGCCCGCCGAGCTCGAGGCGGCCATGCGCTCCTTCGCCGAGGTGAGCGCGGGGCTGATCGAGAGCTACCAGGCGATCGAGCGGCGCGCGCAGCGCGTCGAGAACGAGCTCGCGTCGAAGGTCGCGGAGCTCGACGAGCTCTCGCGGCACCTCGAAGCGATCCTGCAGGCCCTGCCGAGCGGCGTTATCGTCCGCGACCGCGACGGGCGCGTCGCCCGGATCAACCGCGCGGCGTGCGAGCTGGTCGGTCTCGACGGCTCGAACGGGCTCGGCGACGGCTCCGCGGCGCGACTCGCCGCAATCGAAGCGGCCGGCGACGGGCTCGAGCTCGCATGCGCCGACGGCAGCACGCGCGTCGTCGCCTGCAAGCGCTCGCCGATCGAATCCCACGGCGCGCGCGTCGGCACCGTCGCGATCGTCGACGACCGCACCGAGTTCGCGCGCCTCTCCGCGAAGCTGCACGCGCAGGAGAAGCTCGCGGCGCTCGGCAACGTCGCCAGCGGGATCGCGCACGAGCTGCGCAACCCGATGAACGCGATCCAAGGCTTCGCGGCGTTGCTCGAGAAGCGCCTCGGCGAGGGTTCGCGCGAGCGCGAGCTCGCCGCCCGCATCGTCGAAGGCGTGCAGCGCGCCGATCGCGTGCTCGGGAGCATGTTGACGCTCGCCCGCACCGATGCGGTCCGCCGCGAGCGCGTCGGCGCCTGCGAGCTCGTCGCCGACGCGATCCGCGAAGCGACGCTCGGCCTCGAACGGCCCGAGCGTTGGCGCGTGACGCAGTCGGTCGACGCCGCGGCGCCGAGCTTCGACGCCGACTACGTCAAGCTGCGCCAAGCGCTGCGCAACCTGATCGCGAACGCGATCCAAGCCCAACCCGACGGCGGCGCCGTCCACGTCGACGCGACCGTCGGCGTCGGCGAAGTCTGCTTGCGCGTCACCGATGCCGGCCCGGGTGTGCCGAAGGAGCACGCCGCTCGCGTGCTCGAGCCGTTCTTCACCTCGCGCGCCGACGGCACCGGCCTCGGCCTCGCACTGGTCAACACGATCGCCGTGCTGCACGGCGGTCGCGTCGAACTCTCCCCCCAACCGGCCCCGCTGGGCGGCGCCGATTTCTGCATCTCCATCCCCTTCCAATCCAAGAGCTAGAAGATGTCGATTCGAGAAATCCTGGTCGTCGACGACGACTCCCTGTCGCGCGAGTTCCTGGTCGAGGCCGTCACGTCCCTCGGATTCAAGGCGACGCAAGCGAAGAGCGGAGAAGAAGGGTTCGCGATCGCGAGCTCGACCTCGCCCGATCTCGTGATCACCGACCTGCGCATGCCCGGCACCGACGGGATGCAGCTCGTCAAGCGCATCCACGAGCACGTCCCGGGCCTGCCGGTGGTGATGATCACCGCGCACGGCACGGTCGAGACCGCGGTGCAGGCGATGAGCCTCGGCGCGTCCGACTTCCTGATGAAGCCGGTGACGCCCGAGACGCTGAAGCTCTTGATCGAGCGCGTCGATCGCTCGCAACGGCTGGAGCGCGAGAACCGCTACCTGCGCACCGAGGTCGGCGGCTCGACCGAGCTGATCGCCGAGAGCCCGGCGATGCAGGAGACGCTGCGCGCCGCCAAGCGCGTCGCGCGCTCGAAGGGCACGGTGTTGATCACCGGCGAATCGGGCACCGGCAAGGAGAAGGTCGCGCAGTACATCCACAAGGAGAGCCCGCGCGCTTCCGGTCCGTTCATCCGCGTCAACTGCGCGGCGCTGTCGGAGACGTTGCTCGAGAGCGAGCTCTTCGGCCACGAGCGCGGCGCGTTCACGGGCGCCCACAAGACGCGCGAAGGTCGCTTCGAGCTCGCGGACAAGGGCACGCTGCTGCTCGACGAGATCGGCGAGATCTCGCCGGCGTTGCAGTCGAAGCTGTTGCGCGTCCTCGAGGAAGAGGAGTTCGAGCGCGTCGGCGGCACCAACACGCTGCGCGTCGACGTGCGCGTCGTGGCGACGACCAACCGCGACCTCGCGGCCGAAGTCCAACGCGGCGCGTTCCGCGAGGACCTCTACTACCGCCTGCACGTGCTGCCGATCCACCTGCGGCCGTTGCGCGAGCGCCAACAGGACGTCCTGCCGCTCTCGAAGCACTTCCTGCGTCACTACGCCGCGCAGAGCGGCATGGAGATGCCGAAGCTCTCGCGCGACGCCGAAGAGCGTCTGAAGAGCTGGACCTGGCCGGGCAACGTGCGCGAGCTCGAGAACGTAATCCAGCGCGCGGTCGTCCTGATGCAAGGCGACACGGTGCACGTCGACGATCTGGTCTTCGGGCCGTCGTCGGGCACGAGCAAGGTCTCCGGTCCGCAAGGCGTGGTCGTCGACGGCCTGAACATGAGCCTCGCCAACCGCGCGCTCGCCGACATCGAGCGCGAAGCGATCCTCGCGACGCTGCACTCGACCGGCGGCAACAAGACCGAAGCGGCGCGCCGCATGGGCGTCAGCGCTCGCACGCTCTCCAACAAGATGAAGCTCTGGCGTCGACTCGGACTGGTGGCGTGACCATGGACCTGCGCATCGACAACGGCGACTTGCTCTCGCGGCTGCTCTCGGCCTCCGTCCAACGACAGGAGGTCATCATGGGCAACATCGCGAACGTCAACACGCCGGGGTACACGCGCAGGATGTTGCGCTTCGAGGACTCGATGAAGAGCGCGCTCGAATCCGGGCGCGACCCCTCCACGGTCGCGCCCGAGGTCGAGCTCGACCTCGTCACACCCGCTCGCGCGGACGGCAACAACACGAGCCTCGAGCTCGAGATGAACGCTCTGCGCGAGAACAAGCTCCTGTACGAATCCTACGCGGCGATCCTCGCTGCGAAGTTCGAGCTGATCCGCAGCTCGGTGGAAGGCTCTCGTTGATCATGAGTGGCATCTCCCATCTCTTCTCCGGAATGCGCGCGTCGTCCAGCGGCCTCGCCGCGGAACGCGCGCGCCTCGACGTCATCGCGAAGAACCTCGCCAACGCGGAGACCACGCGCACGCCGGAAGGCGTCCCGTACCGCCGGCTGTCGGTGTGGTTCGAACCGATGCTCCAGCGCGCCGAAGGCGGCAAGCTCGAGGTCACCGGCGTCAAGGTCGGCGGCGTCACGCCCGACTACGCGTCTCCGATGGAACGCATCCTGAACCCCGGCCACCCGGACGCGGACGGCGCGGGCTACGTGACCATGCCGAACGTCAACACGACGCACGAGATGGTCGACTTGATCTCGGCCTCACGCGCGTACGAGGCCAACCTGACCGCGCAGGAGTCCTTCGTCGCGATGGCCGAGCGCGCGCTGCGCCTGGTGCAGTGATCGTCCTCTCCACGAGGTGAACCATGGTCGACGGAATCGGATCCAGCTCGTTCGCCCGCGCCGCCATCGAGGCGGCGCTGCGCACGCAGACCGAAAGCGCGAAGCGCATCGACTCGGAGGTCGCGAACTCGCTCGCGTCCGGCGGGCTCGAGGTCGGTCAAGCTCCGAAGTCGACTTCGTTCGGCGACAGCCTCTCGCAGGGCCTGCGAGAGGTGAACGGCTCGATCAATCGCGTCGACGAGCTGCCCGCGGACATGGTCGCGGGCAAGGTCGGCGACTTCCACGAGCTCGCGGTGCAGATCAAGCAGGCGGAACTCTCCTTCAAGTTCGCGATGGAGGTCCGCAACAAGCTGATCGACGCCTACCGCGAGACCATGCGCATGAGCGTCTGAGCTAGGAGCCACATCCCTTGGATCTCAAGACACTTCTCGACTCGCTCAAGAACGCTCACCCGCGCACCAAGCTGGTGATGCTGCTGGCGATCGTCGCGATCACGGTCGCGGTGACGATCAGCACGATGCTCGCGGATCGACCCAACTTCGTGATGCTGTACTCGGGCATCGACGACTCGTCGCGCGGCGGGATCGAGAAGGCGCTCGCCGGCGGCTCGATCCGCTACAAGGTCAGCCAACCGCCCGGCCCGTACAACATCTACGTCGACGAGCCGCAGCAATACGAAGCGCAGAACCTGGTCGCGCTCTCCGGCGCGCTGAAGGAGATGCCGCGCGGCGTCGATTCCACCGCGGGCGGCGCCGCTGCGATCTTCCTCTCGTCGGCCGAGCGCGCGCAGTCGATGCTCAAGCGCGACTGGCAGGAGATGGAGAGTCAGCTCGAGACGCTCGACTTCGTCGCGAACGCGACGGTGACGAGCTCGATGCCCGACAACTCGCCGATCCGCGACCGCAAGCCGCTGACGGTTTCGGTGACGCTGACGCTCAAGAACCTGGTCGAGCTCTCGCGCGAGCAAGCCGAGAACGTCGCCAAGCTCGTCCGCTTCCGCTTCGGCGTGCCGTCGGACAACGTGATCGTCTCCGACCAGAGCGGTCGCGCGCTCTACGACCCCGCACGCTCGCAGGGGCTCGGCGGTGATCCGGCGAGCCTGCTCGACTACGCGCACAGCTACGACCGCGAGATCGCGGAGAAGGTCAACTCGCAGCTCGCGCTCGCCTACGGAACGAAGAAGGCGCTGGTCACCGTCACCTCCGAATGGGATCACGACCAACGCACGACGGTCAGCGAAACGCTCCCGCCGAAGGGCACGCTGGTCTCCGAGAAGTCGATCAAGAGCGAAACGCCCGCCGGCGCCGTGCCGACCAACGGCGGGCCCGCGGGGACGGCCTCGAACGTGCCGTCCGAGACCTCCTTCGGCGCCGATGGCGCGGCGATCGCCGCGAATCCGTCGTCGACCGGCTCGTCGCAGATGTCGACGTCGAACGAGACCGAGAAGAGCTACGAGGTCTCGCGCTCGAAGACTCAGACGGTGCACTCGACGCCGACGCTGAAGCGCTTGTCGGTCTCGCTGCTGCTCGACGAGTCGCTCGCGGCGAAGAAGACCGAGATCCAATCGATCGTGCAGGCCGCGGTCGGATTCGACAGCGAGCGTGAGGACGTCATCCAGGTCGGCACGACCGCGTTCACGACCGAGACCGCCGTCGCCGTCGACACGAACACGCCGGTCGAGGAGAGCAGCGGCCCGTCGCCGATGCTGCGCATGCTGCTCGAGCGCGGCATCGAGATCGCCGCCGCGATCGTGTTCCTCTTCGTGCTCTTCAAGACGCTCAAGGGCGTCAAGCCGGGCGCGTTGCCGGTCGCTGCGGGCGCGGGCGCCGTCGGCGGAGGCAGTAGCGTCGGCGGCGACGGCGGTTCGGGCGGCGCAGCCGAGCCCGACCCCGAGATGCTCGCCCGCGCGCGCATCGACGAGCTCGTGCGCACCGATCCGCGCCGCGTCGGCGAGATCCTCTCGCGCTGGGCCGGTGAGAGCCGCGCGGCGGCGAGGAACGGCAAGTAATGGCCCGCGACGAAGTCAGCGGCGCGCAACGCGCCGCCGCGTTCCTGCTCGCGCTCGAGAAGGAGCACGCGGGCACCGTCCTGCGCCACATCGACCCCGAGGTGATCGTCGAGGTCGTCGAAGCGATGGGCGAACTGCCCGCCGAGCTGACCAACACCGACGGCGTGCGCGAGCTCTACAAGGACATGATCAAGTCGCTCGCCGGCCCGCGCGGCGTGCGGCGCAAGAGCGAGGCCGAGCTCTACGCGCTGATCGAGTCGACGCTGGGCAAGCAACAGGCCGCCGAGCTGTTCGACAAGATCCAGCACCGTCTGCAGCAGGAGCGCCCCTTCCTCTCGATCGAGAAGGAGCCGGCGAAGAACATCGCGATCGCGCTGGGCGAGCAGAGCGAGGCGGTGATCGCGCTGGTGCTCGCGCACCTCGATCCGTCGCTGTCCGCGGAAGTGCTCCGCTCGCTCGATCCGAAGCGCGCGTACGATGTCGTGCGCCGCATGGCCGGCGTGACGCCGCCGTCGATCGACGTGCTGGTCTCGATCTCCGAGGACCTCTCCGCTCGCTTGAAGGAGATCGCGACCGGCCCGGTGGTCACCGAACCGACGATGCGCAAGAAGTCGATCGCCGACATGCTCAACTTCTCGCCCGCCGAGGTGGAGAAGAACGTGCTCGAGTCCATGGCCAAGGACGACGCCGACATGGCCAAGGAAGTGCGCGAGTTCATGTTCACGTGGGAGGACCTCGCCAAGGTCGAGAAGCGACCGATGCAGAAGATCCTCGCGTCGGTGGACACCAAGACGCTCGCGATCGCGCTCAAGGCGTGCTCCGCGAAGGTCGAAGGCAACATCATGGCCAACCTCTCGGAGCGCGTGCGCGTGATGGTGTCGGAAGAGCGCGAGCTCGCCGGCGCCATGCCGATGCAGGAAGTGCAGGGCGCGCGCAACGAGATCATGAAGGCCGTCCGAACCCTGATGGAATCGGGCGAGTTCCGCCCGGCACGCGCTGGACAAGACCTTGTCACCTGAACGCACCCGACTCCACGCGCCGCCGACCGCGGCGCGCATCGTCCCCGGCGACCTCGGCGACCTGCGCGAACGTCGCGCGCTCGCGCGCGGGCTCGCTCAAGGCCGTTCCGAAGCGATCGCGCAGGCCGCCGGCGCGCTCGATCGCGCGGCCGAGGCGCTCGAGCTCGAGCACGCGCGCGCCGCGAAGCTCGCCGTCGAGATGGCGCTCGAGATCGCTCGCGTCCTGCTGCGTCGCGAGGCGCAAGCGGGCAACTACGACCTCGAGAAGATCGTGCGCGAGACGCTCGCGGTCTCCGGTGTCGATCGCGGCCGCTGCGTCGTGCACCTCAACCCGGACGACGCGAAGGCTCTGGAGTCGGTGCCGTTCCGCAACGGCACGGTGATCGAGCCCGACATCTCGGTCGCGCGCGGCAACGTCCAGGTCTCGACGCCGCGCGGCCTGCTCGTGCGCGAGTTCGAGCAGGCGCTCGACGCGATCGGCGGCGAGCTGCGCGGAGAGACCGCGTGAAGCTCGACCTCGAGAAGGCGAAGGAGCGCATCCAGACCGGCGCGCGACCGATCTTCCGCGGCCGCGTCGACATCGTCTCGGGCGTCATGGTCGAGGCGATCGGCGTGCCGGCGGCGATCGGCGAAGTCTGTCGCATCGATCGCGGTCGCGCGGGCTCGGTCGACGCCGAGGTCGTCGGCTTCCGCGGCTCCAGCACGTTGTTGATGCCGCACGGCGACCTCGCCGGCGTCGCGCCGATGCAGCCCGTGGTCGCGCTCGGCCGCCCGTTCTGCGTCCCGGTCGGCGACATGCTGCTCGGACGGATGCTCGACGGCTTCGGGCGACCGCTCGACGGCGGCGGAGAGCTCGAGCAAGGCGATCTGCGCAACGTGCGCTCGTCGGCGCCCGATCCGTTCGGTCGCGCGGAGATCGTCGAGCCGCTGCAAACCGGCGTGCGCGCGATCGACGGGCTCAACACGCTCGGCCGCGGCCAGCGCATCGGCATCTTCGCGGGCTCGGGCGTCGGCAAGTCGACGCTGCTCTCGCAGATCACCCGCGGCACCGACGCCGACGTGATCGTCGTCGGGCTGATCGGCGAGCGCGGACGCGAGGTGAAGAGCTTCGTCGACGAGGTCCTCGGCCCCGAAGGCCGCAAGAAGTCGGTCGTCGTCGTCGCGACCAGCGACCGCCCGCCGATCGAGCGCTTCCTCGCGCCGTTCGTCGCGGTCACCGCCGCCGAGTACTTCCGCGATCGCGGGCTCGACGTGCTGCTCGTGATGGACTCGGTGACGCGCTTCGCGGCGGCGTCGCGCGAGATCGGTCTCGCCGCCGGCGAGCCGCCGACCGTCCGCGGCTATCCGCCGAGCTTCTTCGCGACCGTTCCGAAGATCGTCGAGCGCATGGGCCGGACCCACGCGGGCTCGATCACCGGAATCCTGACGGTCCTGCTCGACCAGGACGATCCGAACGACCCGGTGTCGGACACGTTGCGCGGCTTGCTCGACGGTCACGTCTACCTCTCGCGCGACCTCGCGCACCAAGGTCACTTCCCGGCGATCGACGTGCTCTCGAGCTTGTCGCGTCTGATGCCGGCGCTGACCTCCGACAAGCACCGGCGCGCTGCGGGCAAGGTGCGCGAGCTGCTCGCCGCGTACCGCGAAGGCCGCGACCTGGTGGAAATCGGCGCGTACAAGCCCGGCACCAACCCGCGGCTCGACATGGCGCTGCGACTGATGCCCGCGCTGCAGATCTTCCTGCGCCAAGGTCAGCGCGAGCCGTCGTCGCTCGACGAGACCGTCGCGCTGCTCGGCGCGATCGCCGAGAAGGCCGGAGGCGGCGCGTGAGTCGATTTCGTTTCCGTCTGCAGCGCGTGCTCGGCATTCGCCGGCTCGAGGAGGAGATCGCTCGCGCCGCGTTCATGGAAGGCGAGACGCGCGCGAAGCAGGCGGAGTCGTCGCGCGATCGCGCGCGCGAGGACGTCAGGACGAGCCTCGCCCAACTGTTGCGCGTCGTCGAGGCGCGCGAGCTCGATGCCGACGCGGTGCTGCTCGAGCAGTTCACGGTCGACCAGACCTCGCTGCGGGTCCCGCCCGCGGCCGAGCGCGCCCGTCTCGCCCGCGACGCCGCCGAGCGCGAGCGCCGGGCCTGGGAAGCCCGCAAACAGGCCCTGAAGAGCCTCGAGAACCTGCGGGAGCGGGCCCGGACGGCCCACCAGGCCGAGGAAGCGCGCGTCGACAACCTGCGGCTCGACGAGCAGGCCCTGATTCGGGCCGGACGCGCACGCTCCCTCCACAACCTTTCGGGCCGAAGGGCCGAAAAGCCTTCCGACCCACTGATCGGACCGTGACACATCCATGAACAAGGTCGCCACGCTCTCGCTCGCCGGTGCCGGCGGACTGTTGCTCTTCTCCGTCGCCTACATCGGCTTCGCGAAGATGAATCACGTGCCGCTGCACACGCTGCCGGTGTTCGGCTCGCTCTTCCCGAAGCCGCCGGAAGAGGCGACCGACGAGCACGGTGAGCCGCAGGCCGGCGACGAGCACGCGAGCGAGTCCGGCGACGAGCATTCGACCGACACTCCGAAGGACGAGCACGGCGAGGTCGCGACCGCGGATCCGCACGCGACGCCGGAGCACGGCGCCGAGCCGAAGGGTCACGCGGCGACGAAGGGCGCGAGCCACGGCGAGTCGAAAGCCGACTTGCTCGGCATGTTCCAGTTCGAGTCGCCGTACAGCGCCGACGAGCTGCGCGAGCTCGTCGAGACCGTAGAACGCAAGAACAAGGAGCTCGATCGCCGGATGGCGGAGCTCTCGACCAAGGAAGAGCTCGTCGACGACCGCCTCGAAGCGATCGAGGATCGCCAGAAGGCGCTCGACGCGATGAAGTCGGAGCTCGAGGAGCTCCAGGCCGAGCTCGCCGCGCGCGCCGAAGAGGTGCAACGCGACGGACAGAAGAAGTCCGACGAAGAGCAGAAGACCGTCAAGGCGCTCGGCGCCTTGTTCGAGGAAGGCGAAGCGGATGCGCTCGCCTCGCGCTTGATCGGCTACGGGCCGAAGGAAGCGTCGAAGATCCTCGCGACGTTGTCACCCGAGCGAGCCAAGGAGCTCCTCGACGCGCTGCCGCAGGCCAAATGGCGCGAGTTCGCCGAGGCCTACACGAAGACCGTCGCCGCGCTGAAGACGAAGTGAGCCGGCGGGGCGTCCCGGCGCCCCGAAAGCGCGACTCGACCGACGCCGCATCGGTCAAGCACTCCCCCGGTCCCGTCGATAAGACCTGACCTCGGGAAGTCCCTTCCCGGGCACCCCTTCGCGCACCCAATGGACCTCTCCACAGTACTCGGCTTCGCACTCGGCCTCGGTCTGATCACGTGGTCGATGATGCACGGCGGCGGCCTCTCGGGCCTCGTGCTCTTCGTGCACCCGCCCGCGTTCGCCGTCGTGTTCGGCGGTGCGCTCGCGGCGGTGATGATCCACTTCCGCATCGAAGAGGTGAAGCACCTCGCGAAGGTGATCCTGCGCACGTTCCTCTACAAGCTGCCGTCGCCGAGCGAGGAAATCGATCGGATCATCGACTACGCGACGCTCGCGCGGAAGGAAGGTCTGCTCGCGCTCGAGAGCAAGCTGAAGCAGGTCGACGACAAGTTCATGGCGAAGGGGATGCAGCTCGTGATCGACGGCTTCTCCGCCGACACGGTGCGCGACATCCTCGAAGTCGAAGCCGAGATCGCCAAGCAGCGCCACGCGACCGGCAAGAAGATGCTCGAGCAGTTCGGTACGTTCGCGCCGGCGTTCGGAATGGTCGAGACGCTGATCGGTCTCGTGCAGATGCTCTCCAACTTGTCCGACCCGTCGAAGATCGGCGCGGGCATGGCCGGTGCGCTCGTCGGTACGTTCTACGGCGCGTTCGCGGCGAACATGCTCTTCCTGCCGATGGCCGGCAAGCTCGACCAACGGAACAAGCAGGAGTCGCAGCTGCGCGAGCTGATGATCGCCGGCATCGTCGCGATCCAGTCCGGCGAGAAGCCGCAGCTGATCAAGGAGAAGCTCAAGGGTTTCCTGGCCCCCGCGGATCGCGAGTCGATCAAGAGCTGAGTCGCCGTGGTCAAGAAGGCACCGGAACCCGAAGGCGGCGGAGAAGGCTGGCTCGTCAGCTACTGCGACATGATCTCGCTGCTCGTGACGTTCTTCTTGATGATGATGACGTTCTCGACGTCCAACTCCGGCGACATCAAGACCGTCGGCGTCGGTCTCTTGAAGGGCCGCGGCGGCGTGTTCCCGAACCTCACCGGCTACGGGCCGCCGATCGACATCGACCGCTCGATGGTCGCCGGCCTCTCGAAGGACCTCGACGCGCACCGCTCGGAAGACCAGGCCGGTCGCATGGTGCTCGACGCGGCGCTCGACGGGCTTGCGATCGAGTTCGGCTCGGAGTGCTCGTTCTCGCCGGGCTCGTTCGACCTGAACGACGCGTTGAAGGGCGAGATCGCGAAGCTCGCGCCGATCCTCGGCAAACACGACCAACTGATCCTCGTCGAGGGTCACGTCGACACGAAGGAAGCCGAGTCGCACGACGCCGAACGCCTCGGCCTCGAACGCGCGCGCGCCGCGGCGAGCGCGTTGCTCGACGCCGGCAACCTCGCCGCCGATCAAGTCCAGATCGCGAGCCTCGGCGCCAACAAGCTGCGCGCCGTCGAAGGCACGGCGCTCGGCCGCAAGCTCAACCGTCGCGTCGGACTGCGAGTGCTCGCGGTCACGCGCACCAACGCCGTCGGCTGGGCCGGCGCCGGCGAGAAGAAGCGCTGAGGTCGCGATGTCCGACTCCCACGCCGCCACAGCCCACGCCGAACATGCCGAGCACGCCGAACACGGCGCGCAGGGCGAGCATGGCGAGCACGGAGAACACGGCGGCGGCCACGGCGGCGGTGCGCACGGTCACGGCGGCCATGGCGGTCACAAGGGCCACCACGAACACTCGCACCACGGACCTCCGCCGTGGCTGATCTCGTTCGGCGACATGATGACCCTGTTCCTCTGCTTCTTCATCATCCTCGTGACGATGGCGAAGAAGCAGGACGCGGGTCTGGTCGCCCGCGGACTCGGCACGTTCGTCGTCGCGCTCGAGAGCAAGGGCATGGGCGCGCCGCTGTCAGGCGCGCAGTACCTCAACGCGGTCAACACGTTCCGCAAGAACTTCGGGCTCGACGAGATCTCCGAGGAAGAGCTACTCGAAGGCAAGGCCGACGCGCGCAACATCGACGAGGTGCGACGGGTCCTCGAATCCTCGCTGCGTCCCTACTCCGCGCTGCCGCAGCCGTCGATCGCGCGCTTCGCCGCCGACGCCGCCGAGCTCGACGAGAAGGCGCGCAAGTACCTCGACCTGATCGCCGAGAGCCTGCGCCCGGGTTTCGGGCAGCTGCTGATCCTCGAAGGGCACGCGAACGATCCGGAGCTCGCGTTCCGCCGCGCTGCCGCGGTCCGCGATTACTTGATCGGCACGCACACGTTCGTGAACCAACGCGTCGAAGCCCGCGCCTGGGCGCGCGAGCCGAGCTTCTCGGGAGACGTCCCGGCGGCGGTCGACGCGCGCTTGATCCAACCCATCCCCAAGGACGTCAACTGACGTGAACCGCCATGGCTGACGAAAAGAAACCCGCGCAAGACGGACAGAAGCCCGGCGAGGGCGAAGCGCCGAAGAAGAACAAGCTGCCGCTGATCCTCGGCGGCGGAACGGTGGCGGTGCTCGCGCTCGCGTTCGTCGCCTCGCTGATGGCGGTGCCGAAGCACGTTCCGGAGCCCGAGCTCGAAGGACCGTTCGTCGCCAAGCTCTCGAAGAGCGACATCCAAGCGAACCTCGCCGGCGCCGACGGCAAGCGCTACGTCGTGCTGTCGCTGCAAGCGGAGTACTTCGCGTACGAGGAGCACTACGTCACCAGCCGGCTCGGCGGAGGCGCGGGCGGCGGCCACGGTCCCGCGACCGAGGATCCGCTCTATCTCGTGCAGCTCAAGGACGCGATGATCGAGCTCGCCGCGACCAAGACGATCAATCAGGTCACCGATCCGGTGCTGGTCGATTCGTTCCTCGACGAGCTCCGCGAGGTCGTCGATCCGGTGCTCTTCCCGATCTACGTCGGCGATTCGCTCGCGCCCGCGACGCCGGACACGAAGTCCGGCCTGCGCGTCGGCGAGTCGAACGGCTCCGGCACGATGCGCGGCCTGCTGCATGAGCACTTCGTCGAGATCGACAACGTCAAGAAGCTGATCTCGCTCGACGACGGCCCACCGATGAAACTGGAGAAGTCGCGCGACCTCCAGGTCGTGAACAAGAAGGGCGAGTTCGTATTCCTCGACACGACCAAGCTCCTCGAGGGCTTCGTCGGCAAGGTGCCCGTCGGCGTGCCCGGACGCGTCAAGCGCATCTTCCGCGACTCCTTCCTCGTCCAGTGAACTGAATCCGCGTGGCCTCCAACCTCCTCCCCGAAGAGATCCAGGCGATCCTGGAGCTCCTGCCGAAAGGCGCAGACCATGCGCCGTCGGGCGAGGTGTCGTCGCGCGACTTCCACCGTCCCAAACGGCTGAGCGCGGAGCACCGTGCCGCGCTCGTCGAGCAAGTCGCCCGCATCGCACCGGAGCTCGAGCGCGAGCTCCAAGGCGCGCTGCGCGGCCCGTTGGCGTTCGACCTCGCCGATCTCGACGAGATCAACTCCGAAGGCCTCTTCGCCGACCTCCAACCGCCGTTCGCGATCGTCCGCTTCGAGGTCAAGGGCGAGCTCGGTTGGGCGACGTGGGACCTGCCGGGCGCGGTCGCGGCGATCGAGACGTCGCTCGGCATGCCCGAGGTCAAGGAAGGCAAGCCGCGCAAGCTCGCTTCGGTCGAGAAGACGATGCTGAAGCGGCTGATCGCGTATCCGCTGCAGCGGCTCGCCAAGCTGTGGAAGCTCGACGTCAAGGACCTCCGCGTCGTCGACATCCCCGAAGAGCTCGGCTCGTGGCGCGACGCCGGTCCGACCGCGGACGCGCAACGCATCGCGGTGCACTTCGGCTTCAAGGGTCCCGGCGGCGCGAGCAACCTGCGCATCTTCCTGCCGGGCGTCAGCGTCGCGCCTCAGCCGGCGCCCGCGGCGAAGAAGCCGCAAGCGGCGGTGCAGACGCCCGAACACCTGTCCGGCGTGCCCTTCGACGTCTCCGTGCGCCTCGGCGCGGCGGAGATCGTGCTCGCCGACCTCCTCCATCTCGAGATCGGCGACGTGATCCCGTTGGGCTCGCGCACCGACGAGCCCCTGCGGCTGATCGTCGAAGACCGCGTGTGCGCCGACGTGCGCCTCGGAACGCGCGACGGGAACCTGGCCGCCAAAGTCGAACGAGCGCGTCCGCGTGGACGCGAGGAATGAACGAGAGCACCAGCCATGCCGAACGAAGCCAACCAAGAGCCCACTCAATCCGCCGGCGGTGTGTCGGTGCAGACGAACGAGCTCCCGGAGCTCCAGCCTTCGCCGAAGAGCGGTGATCCGCTCGGCCTCGCGCAGATCCTCGACGTCCCGGTGCGCCTGACCGTCGAGGTCGGCCGCACGCGCATGACGCTCGCCGAGCTGATCCAACTGACGCCCGGATCGCTGGTGACGCTCGATCGCGAAGCGCACGAGCCCGCCGACATCCTGGTCAACGGCAAGGTCGTCGCGCGCGGCGAGGTCGTCACGATCGACAAGACGTACGGCGTGCGCATCACGAGCGTGAAGAACCAGGACTGAGCTCTTCGCTTCCCGCTTGACCGCATCCGTCGGCGCCGGAGGATGAGCGCCATGACCGACGGTTCGAGCGCTCGCAGCAAGCTCTACGCGTTCGCGTTGCTCGTCGCGGTCTGCGTCGCGTTCGCGAACTCGTTCGCCGGCGTGCTGCTGTTCGACGACGTCCCCGACATCGTCCTCAATCCCGCGCTGCGCCAGCTCTGGCCCCCCACTTCGGATCTCTGGGCCGTGCCGGGCTGCGGCCTGACCGGCAGGCCGGTCGTCGCGTTCAGCTTCGCGCTGAACTACGCGGTCTCCGAGCTCGGCACGTGGAGCTACCACGCGACCAACCTCGCAATCCACGCCGCGGCGACGCTGTTCTTGTTCGCGTCGGTGCGCGCGCTCTGCGACCTGCCGCGCGCGACAGCGTGGATGCGCGAGCGTCGCGACGTGCTCGCGTTCGGCACCGCGCTGCTGTGGGCCGTGCATCCGCTGCAAGTCAGCGCGGTGACGCTCGTGATCCAGCGCTGCGAGTCGCTGATGGGCCTCTTCTTCCTCGCCGGCCTGTGGGCGGCGCTGAGGAGCTTGCGCGCGACGAGCTCGCGCGGTTGGATCGCGTTCGCCGTCGCGTGCGCGGCGCTCGGCGCGGGCACCAAGGAATCGATCGCGATGCTGCCGATCGTCGCGTTCGTGCTCGACTGGGCGTTCGCGAGCGGCTCGCCCGGCGCCGCGTGGCGCGCGCACCGCGGCCTCTACCTCGCGCTCGCGCTGGTCTTCCCGTTGGTCGCGCTGTCGGTCGTGTTCGGAGGCATCCACCGCGTCACCGGCGAAGGCGTCGTGCAGGAGGTCACGTGGTGGGTCTGGATCACCGCGCAACCGCCGGCGATCCTCGAGTACCTGCGCTTGGTGTTCGTGCCGACGCCGATCCTGGTCGACTACGGCTGGCCGATCCCCCGGTCGCTCGGCGCGTGGTTGCCGCACGCCGGCGTGCTCGCCGCGTTGCTCGGCGCGACCGCGTGGGCTTGCGTGCGCTTCCCGCGCGTCGGCGTGCTCGCGGCGAGCTTCTTCTTGCTGCTCGCGCCCGCTTCGAGCCTGGTGCCGATCCCGTTCGAGCTCTACGCGCTGCACCGGATGTACCTGCCGCTCGCGTGCATCACTGGACTGCTCGTCGCGGCGCTGCTGCGCGCGAGCGGCGAACGTCGCGCGCTCGCGCTCGGCGTGCTCGTCGTCGCAGCGCTCGCGAGCGGTTGGATGACGCAGCGCGCCAACGCGAACTTCGCGAGCGAAGAGCGCATGTGGCGCGCGACGCTCGAGCACTTGCCCGACAACGATCGCGCGTGGGCGCACCTCGGCGACGCGCTCGAAGCTCGCCAACAGATCGAGGACGCACGCGCCGCCTACCAACGCGCGGTCGACCTGCACCCCGAGTATCCGCTCTGGTACAACAACCTCGCGCGCTTCGAAGCCCAGCTCGGCCGCCTCGACGACGCGGTCGCGCACTGGAAGCGCGCGGTCGAGCTCCTGCCCGGCGCGACGCTCGAACGCGACAACCTCGCGCGCGCCCTCGCGATGCGCGGCGATTTCGCCGGCGCGCTCGAGCACTACGAGCGCCTGGTCGCCGTCGACCCGACCTCCGCGGTGTTCCAGCTCGGCCGCGGGCGCGCGTTGGTCCGCCTCGGCCGCTCGGGCGAAGCGCTCGACGCCTTCACCCGCGCGCACGCCGCCGCGCCGGACGATCCGGGCGTGTTCGAATGCCTGGTGATGCTGCGCGCGACTTCGTCCGACGCGTCGGTCCGCGACGGAGCGGAGGCGCTGCGCTTGGTCGACGCCGCCGGGCCGGCGTTGACCAGCTTCCAGACCGCGACCGCACGCCTGCGCGGCGCGGCGCTCGCCGAGTGCGGCCGGTTCGACGAGGCGATCGCCGAGGTCGAGCGCGCGCTGCGCCTGGTCGGTCCGAACGGCCCGCCGCCGCTGGTCGCCGAGCTCGAGCGCGAGCGCGAGCTCTACCGCTCCGGCCAACCGATGCGCGACGCGGTGCCGTAGGGACGGCGTGCTCCTTCTATAAGGGTGCGGGCGGTGCGCCGCCCGACTCCGGCGGCCCGCCGCACCGGGCTTCCCGGTCCGCGTCCCGGAGCGCCGGCGGTCCGGGCCCGCGAACGACCCGTTCCCGCCACCGGGCGCACGCCGCGGCGACCGGTCTGCCCCGCGCTCGTCAGATCGCCGTGGCCGGCAAAGGCACCCCGAAGGCCGAGCAAAGGGCGCCTGAAGGGCCCCGAACGCGCCTCGGGCATGAAAAGGGGCCACCCCAGCCGTTCTCGCGCACGGTTGGGGCGGCCCACGGAAGGTACAAGGCACTCTCCGCCCGAGAGCCTGGATCACGCGAGGGGATCGGCGTGTCCGGATCGGGCGATAGGCCCCAAAGATTCTCCCTGTGCGAGTCCGCAAGCCCGCCCCGGAGCGGGGCAGGAAACCTGGAGTTTTTTTGAGCTCCCCGCCGACCGCGCTCCCGGAGCGATCGCGGTGGAGCCGTCGGCCGACGCCGGTGGATTAGGATGCGCGGCCCTCTCGCCCCCCTTCGGCACCATGATCCCCGAGCGCAAGACCCGCACGATCCGCGTCCGCGACCTCGCGATCGGCGGTTCCGCCCCGATCGCTGTCCAGAGCATGGCCGCGACCCGCACCCGCGACATCCCCGCGACCCTGCGCCAGGTGCGGATCCTCGAGGACGCCGGCGCCGACCTGGTCCGGATCGCGGTCGACAGCCAGGCGGACGTCGACGCGCTCTCCGAGATCCGCCGCCAGACCAAGGCTCGCCTCTCGGTCGACCTGCAAGAGAACTACCGGCTCGCCGAGAAGGTCGCGCCGTTCGTCGACAAGCTCCGGTACAACCCCGGCCACCTCCACCACCACGAGAAGGAGAAGCCGGTCCGCGAGAAGGTCGCGTACCTGGTCGGCGTGGCGAAGCAGCACGGGCTCGCGCTCCGCATCGGCGTCAACGCGGGCTCGATCGCGCCCGAGTACGACCTGCGCTTCGGCGACGATCACGTCGGCGCGATCGCGCAGTGTGCGATCGAGCACTGCGCGCTGGTCGACGAGCTCGGCTTCGTCGACTACTGCGTGTCGATCAAGGACTCCGATCCGCGCTTCGTGATCGACGCGAACCAACGCTTCGTCGCCGTGCGCCCGGACGTGCCGATCCACCTCGGCGTCACCGAAGCCGGCATGCCGCCCGAGGGCATCATCAAGACGCGCATCGCGTTCGAGCAGCTCCTTTCGCGCGGCATCGGCGACACGTTGCGCGTCTCGCTGACGCTCCCGTTCGACGACAAAGGCCGCGAGATCGCGGTCGGTCGCGAGCTCGTGCGCGACATCGAAGCGGGCCGCTTCCGCTCGGTGCCGCCGAACTTCTTCGACGGCCTCAACATCATCGCGTGCCCGTCGTGCTCGCGCGTCGAGAACGAGAAGTTCATCGAGCTCGCCGAGGACGTGAAGCGCATGTCCGAGTACGCACGCGCGCACAAGCTGACTATCGCGGTGATGGGCTGCCGCGTGAACGGCCCGGGCGAAACCGACGACGCCGACCTCGGCCTCTGGTGCGGCCCGAACTTCGTCAACCTGAAGCGCGGCGAGGAAGAGCTCGGCGCCTTCCCCTACGACGCGATCCTGCCGCGGCTGAAGCAGGAGCTCGACACGCTCATCGCTGCGCGGCGGGTGTGACGCTCGGTTGCAGGACGAACTCGAAGTCGGTCGCCCCCGTGGCCGGCAGGTCGAACGGGATCGGCTCGAACTCGCCGTGCGTGCCTCTCGCACGCAGCTCGTAGCGGCCCGGCGGAAGCGTCTCGAAGGCGAACTTGCCCTCGCGGGAGCGCGGGGGGTCGTACGACAGATTCTCGCGGGAGACGCCGCTCGCATCGACGATCCAGAACCACAGCGACTCCGGGATCGCGACACCCGCGGGAAACGAGATGCGGAACGCGAAACGCGGAGCGAACTCGAGTCGAAGCTCGGCTTCGTAAGCGCTCGCGATCGGCTCGAGCGCGACGATCCCGAGCGCCGTTCCGACGCCCGATTTCGTGCACCGCAGGCGCGCGGCTCCCGACGGGATGACACGGAAGGTCGCACGTCCATCGCGATTCGTCGTCTGCCGAGCGAAGCCGGCTTCGCCTTCGCCGACGCAGATGACTTCCGCGTCGCCGACGGGCTCGTTCGTGACGTCGTCGCGAACGGTCACCACGAGCACCCGCGTCTGCCACTTCAACTCGACGTCGGTCACGCCTTCGCGAGAGAGATCGAACTCCTTGGCACCGATGGTCTCGGGCTCGCGCAGCCGGTTGGGGCGCGACACCATCACACCGACGCGAGCGCCCGCGAGCCCGTCGACCCGAAAGCGCCCGTTGCCGTCGGTCGTCGTGCTGCTCGGATCGGCGCCCTGCGAGTACACGACGACCTCGAGTCCGACGCCGGGGCGTCCGTCGAGGGTCACGGTTCCCGTCAACGTCGCGCCGCGAGGCTGCACCGCCGGACGCACCTCGCCGCGGGGTGTGATCTCGAGCTCGACCTCGCGACCCGATTCGACGGCGAACCCACCGGCTGCGAGCGTGTCCACCGGGAGCTCGATGCGCGCGAGGACACTGGCTCCGATCTCCGACGGCAAGCCTTCGACGAGCTCGTAGCGGTACGCGCCGGGAGCGAGCCCGTCGCAACGCGCGACGCCTTCGCCGTCGAAACGCACGATGCGGAAGTCGGTGCCGAGCGCGGGGTTCGCGCGCGGTCGCGGTTGCGGCGCCAGCACGAGCACCGCATCGGCGAGACCGCGTGCTTCGCTCACCAGCCGCGCGACGACGGTGCCCGACGGGTCGAGTCGGCACTCTTGCACGTCGCGTTCGAAGTCGAGCGCCACGAACGTCGTCCCGTACGCCGGGTGGTCGATCCGAGCGCTCCATGCGAGCTTCGGGTCGCCGTGATCGACGCCCGCGAGGCTCGCCCGGCCCGCGCCATCGGTCGTCGCACGCTGCGGGAACGGCTGCTTGCGGTCCGAGCTCGCGACGGAGACCTCGGCCTTGGCGACCGGCGCCCCGGTCGTCGCGTCGGTGACGACGAACTCGAGCGCTCTGCCGTCGGCCAGAGTCACGATCCGCGGCGCGAGCTCGGCGTCGAACACGAGCTCTTGGCGCGTGCGCACACCGCTCGGCGCGGTGATCGCGAGCGTGAACGCGCCGTCGGGGACCGCGGCGAAGGTCGCTCGGCCGTCCTGGTCGGTCGACGCGCGCTTCGGGCCCGCGACGACGAGCCACCGCAGCTCCGGATCGAGCGCGCTGACCGTCGGCACGAGCGCGAGCTCGGCTCCGCGGACGCCGACGCCGGTCGCATCGCGGACGACGAACTCGCGAGCGCGGAGCGCGGGAAGCGTCACCGAGGAACTCGCGTCGTCGCGCTCGACGGCGCGCAACGTCCAGGGTTCCTGATCGTCGCGCCGCGCCGCGATCCAAACCTCGCCCGTGCGGTCGAGCCCCTCGGCCTCGTAGGCCCCGTCGCTCGCCGCGCGCGCCGTCTCCAGGATCCCCAACCGTCCGAACATCGACTCGTGCAGGACGCCGATGCGCACATCGGCGCCGAGAACCGGCGCGCCTGCGGCATCGAGCACGCGAGTCGCGATCCGATCGCCGCGCGAGAGCACGAGCTCGCCCGCATCGGTGTCGCCGGCGCCCGACACCGAGACGTTGTCGACGACCGTCGCTACCCGAGACGGCGCGTCCGCGAGCAACGTCACCGGACCGAGCACGACGTCGTCGAGGCGGAACTCGCCGCGCTCGTCGGTGCGCGCGGTCGCCAGCGGAAGACGGTCGGAGTACGCCGCGACCCACGCCGGCAACTCGACCGCCTTGGGCCCCTGCTCCGAGCGCACGAGGACGAGCGAGCCCTCGCGCAGGTAGGCCGCGCCGAGCTCGACGAACGGCTGCGCGATCTCGCCGGCGCGCACGCGCACGCCGGCAAGCGGCTTGCCTTCGTCGTCGACGATCCGTCCGCGCACCGTCCCGCCCGCCGGCAACACGAAGTCGCCGAGGTCGAGCGTCTCGCCCGACCGAAGCGCATCGCGAAGCAGATGCACCGCTCCATTGCCGCGGCCGAGCGCGATGCCGAGCGCGTGGAACGCCTCGGGCCGAGCGCCCGCGAACGAGAAGCGGCCCTCGGCGTCGGTGTGCGTGCGAGCGAGCTCGGGCCGCGGCGCGTCGGCCGCCTGCGACAGCGACGAGTCGCCGAACTCGTCGCGGAACCAATCGACGGCGCGCGTTTCGAGCAACGCGACCTCGACGCCCGCGCGCGGAGTGCGATCGTCGCCCAGCACGCGGCCGCGGAGCCCGGAGAGCGCTCGACGATACGCGGCGTCGCCGTCGTCCTCGGTTCGCCGTTCCGTCGGCTCCCGCGTCTCCGCGGCGACGCTCGGCGCCTCGATCGGCGTTCGATCGGGCTCGACCGTGCTCGCCGCCGCGAGTGTCTCGGCACCGGGGACGGAGTGCGGTTCCGCGGGCGACGAACCGCGCCACCACACGACCACAAGCAAGAGAGCGAAGACGACGAGCGCTGCAACGAGTTTCTTGGCCACGAGGATCCCTCCGAGAATGGGTGTCGAAGAGATCGAAGCGCCGGTCGCGAGGCGCGCGGAAGCTGCGGTCGCTTCGCGCACGACTTCCGAGCGCACCGCCGCGAGGCCACGGCCGCCGAGCAACGCGCTCGCGCCGAGCGCGAAGCTCGCGGGAAGGAGCTTGCGCAGTCGTTCGAGGCCGCGATGCACGCGCATCCTCGCCGTGCCCGGCGCGATGTGCGCTTCTCGCGCGATCTCGATCGGCTCCTTGCCCTCGCGCAGGTACTTCACCAGCACCTCGCGGTCGTCGTCCGACAGGCCGGCGAGCGCGCGGTCGAGCTCACGCTCGAGTTCCACGTGCTCGGCGGCGACGTTCGGCTCGCGCTCGGGCTCTCGCTCCAGGCGCTCGACGTCGAGCACGCGTGCGCGCTCGCGTCGCCGCGCGTGCGCGTGACGCACCAGGATCCCGCAGAGCCACGGCACCAGCCGCTGCTCGCTGTCCCAGTGCTTCGCGCGCTCGATCGCGGTGACGAACGTCGCCTGCAGCAAGTCCTCGGCTTCCACCAAGTCGCGCGTCAGGCTGGTCGCCACGCGCAACAGCTCGTCCGAGGTCGCGTCGAAGACGTCACCGAGCGCGCGGACATCGCCGCGCGTGCGGAACCTCTCGAACTGGCGGTCGACGGTTCGATCTCTCATCGGCGCTACTCGTCGGAGCGCGCGCTCGCGTCACCGCTCGCGCGCGAAATCGTGCAGCGAGGCTAGCACGAGCTCTCGCAACACGTCTCCGATCAAGGAGTTACGGCTGCCTCAGCGGCTTCTCGCCCGGTTGACCCGGCCTTGGCGTCGACGGCCGAGAACCAGGCCATGAAGCAAACCCAGAGCCTTGCTCGTGTCGAGTTCCCGCGCGGCGACCTGCTCGACGACGACGATCGCGACCTGTGGAGCCTCGACGACCTCTACGAGCTCTCCGTGCGCATCCAGGCCCCGCTCGACCACGAGATCGTCGTGCCGAGCGAAGGCCTGGAAGACTCGGTTCCGCCGCCGCCGCACGGCGCGAGCTGGGATCCGTTCTGAGCCGTCGCGCGAGCGGTCGGCGCTTCGCTCCGGCGCTCGTCGTGCCGCTCGACCCGCGAGCTGCGGAGCATCGAGCTCGCGCCACCGCCGAGCTCCGTCCGGCTCGACACACCTGTCGCTGACTCGCCCGCCTTGACGCGCGGGACTCACTTCGACGCGCCGGCTTGTACCGCGCGTCGCTCCTCGACGAACGCCTTCCACGCGGCGGTCCCGTGCAGCGGCTTCGGATCGTTGAGCGTCTCGATGTCGCGCGCCGCTCGCGGATCGCCGCGCTCGAACGACGCGCGCATCGCGTCGACCGCGTGGACGGCGAACTCCTCGATCCGCGTCGCGCGCTCGGCGCCGGCGACCGCCGGGTCCGCGCGGACGAGCTCGACGCAACGCGTCCACACGAGCATCGCGCGCCAGAGATTCCGCGGCTCCATCGGCGCCGTGGCGACGATCTGATCGACGTTCACGATCGTACCGCGCCAGTCGCCTTTGTCGCAGCGCACCGTGCAGAGCGCCGAGTACGCCGCGGACAGGTCGCGCGCGACGTCCTGGTTCTCCGGCACGAGCGTCACCGCGCGCTTCAGCGTCTCGATCGCGGCGAGCGTCAATGCTTCGGCTTCGTCGAGCTTCTGCAGTCCGCGTTTGACCGAGCTCAGGTTGTACGCGACCAGCCCGAGCCGGTGGATCAAGTTGGGCTCGCTCGCCGTGCGCGTGATGTCCTGCAACAGCTCGAGCGTCCTCGCGTAGTTCTCCTCGGCGACCGGCAGGTCGCGCAGCCAGTCCGCGGCGAGCCCGATCTGATTGTGGGCGGTCGCCAGCATGAACTTGAAGCTCAGCGTGTTCGGAAAGCGCTCGACGAACGGCACGAGATCGTCGCGCGCCGCGACGTAGAACTCGCTCGCCTTCGCATACTCACCGGCGCGCAGCCAAACGCCGCCGAGGTTGATTCGCGCCTCGGCGAGCGCCGTGCGACGCTGCCCGTCGTCCGGCGCGGCGCTCACCAAGCGTTCGGTGAGCTCGACCGCGCGCGTCAGCGCTCGCGCGGCTTCCTCGTTGAGCTCGTCCGGCTTGGTGAAGTGCTCCATGACGAGGTAGCCGTACTCGTTCCAGGCTCCGTAGGCGCTCTCCAGGATCCTTCGATCGTCGGGATGCGCCGCGAGCACGCGCTCGACGCGCTCGACGCCGTGCAGCAAGGTTTCGCGCGCTTCCTCGAGCTCGTCGGCGATCCGCTGGACCTTGCCGGTGCTCGCGTTGTTGTTGATCCACGCGCGCTCGAGCTCGATGTTCGCCGGATGCTCGGCGAGCAATCGCTCGATCTCGCGTGCGTTGTCGTCGAGCAACGGACCGGCGACGGCGACGGACTCGGCGTTGACGTATGCGGTCGCACGCGCGACCCGCGCGAGCTCACGCGCGACGACGAGCCCGAGATCGTCCGGCGTCTCCGCGAGCAGCGCGTCGTACGTCTCGATCTCCCTCGCTCGCGCACGCGCCGAGTCGTCGTTGCGGCCTAGCTCCTCGAAGAGGCTCGCCAGGCGCGCTTGCCCCTTCGCGAGCTCGTTCCGCGCGCGGCTGTCGTCGGCGTTCTCCTCGACGAAGCGTTGGAGCAGCGCGACCGCGTCCTCGAGCAACGCCTTGCGCACGGGCTCCATCTGCGGCACGAAGCGCAGGTCGACTTCGCCGACGCGAGAGAGCATCTGGTCGACCGCCTCCATCGCGTGGGCGAAGTTGCGCTCGGCGCGGTCGCGCTGCGCGCGGATCGCGAGACCCGCTTGACGCTCCTGCCACGCCCAGAGCGTCGGGCCGCCGATCACCAGCAGACCCGCGAGCGCGTACGCCGCAGTCAGCGCCGGATGGCGCTCGATCCACCGCCGCGCGCGCAAGCCGACACCGGCGCGGCGCGCCTCGATCGGGCGCTTCTCGAGCACGTTGCCGAGATCGCGCGCGAAGTCGGCCGCGGTCGCGTAGCGGCGGGCCGAGTCGCGCTCCATCGCGGTCGCGCAGACGGTCTCGGCTTCCCAGGAGATGCTCGCGTTGGCGCTGCGCACCGCACGCGTCTCGCCGCGCTCGATCGCGACGATCACGTCGGCGTCGGAGCGACCGCCGAAAGCGGGTCGCAACGTCAACATCTGGTAGAGCGTCACGCCGAGCGCGTACACGTCGGTGCGCGCGTCGATGGTATTCACGTCGCCGCGCACCTGCTCGGGCGCCATGTAGCTCAGCGTGCCGAGCCGCGCGCCGGTGTGCGTCAACCGAGCGCCGCCGAGCGCGTTGCCGCTCGCCGCCGCGAGCCCGAAGTCGAACACCATCGCGCGCGACACGTCGCCCGCGGTCAACATCACGTTCGATGGCTTGATGTCTCGGTGGATCACGCCGCGTTGGTGCGCGTGCTCGACCGCTTCGGCGACCTGCTTGATCACGCGCACGCACGCGGCTTCCCACGAGCCCTCGAACAGATAGCCGGCGCGAGCGGGATCCGGCGCGAGGTCGCGGCCGGTAAGCGTCGCTGCGTCGCGACCTTGCAGCGTCGCGAGCACCTGATCGACCGTCTTCCCCGCGACGAGTTCCATCGCGAAGTACGGGACGCCTTGCTCCTCGCCGACGCTGTAGACGGGCACGATGCCGGGGTGCTGCAGGCGCGCGACGGTCTCGACCTCGCGCTTGAAGCGCTCGCGCGTGCCCTCGAAGAACAGCCGCTCCGGCCGCACGACCTTCAGCGCGACCTCGCGATCGAGCCGCAGCTCGCGCGCTCGATACACGACGCCCATGCCGCCGGCGCCGAGCTGCTCCAGGATCTGGAAATCGCCGAGACGCTCCGGCGGACGCGCGGATGTGCCTCCGTCGAGCACTCCGATGTCTTGCAGCAGCGCGAGCCGACGCTTCAGTGCGTTCGCGTGCGCCGGGTGCTCGCGCAACAGCGCTTCGACCGCCGCGGGCTCGCCGCGCTCGAGCGCGTCCAAGGCGGTCATCACGAGCTCGTTGAGCCGAGCATCTTCGGGCTTGGGCGCGCTGTCGGTCATCGATCGGGCAGTTCATTTCACGCCCGCGCGCCGACCGGGGCAAGGCAAGCCGCCGCGGGACCGGGCTAGAATTCGAGGGATGGCCGAGGACGTCAGCCGCCTGATCGAGTCCGCGCAGCGCGGCGACGCGACAGCCCTCGACGCGTTGCTCGGCCGCTACCTGCCCGGGCTGCGCGCGTTCGTGCGGCTACGCGCCGGTCCGACGGTGCGCGCGCACGAATCGGCCTCGGACATCGCGCAGTCGGTCTGCCGCGAAGTGCTCCAGAACCTCTCGACGTTCAAGTACGGCGGCGAGACAGGGTTCAAGCACTGGCTGTACGCCACTGCGCTGCGCAAGCTGCAGAAGCGCGACGAGCATTGGCGCGCGCAGAAGCGCGAGGCCGCGCGCGTCGTCGGAGACGAGCAAGCGCTGCTCGACGCGTACCGCAACGTGTCGTCGCCCAGTCGCCGCGCGATGACGAAGGAAGAGCTCGCGCGCATCGAGAAGGCGTTCGACGAGCTCGGCGACGACGAGCGCGAGGTGATCACGCTCGCGCGCGTGGTCGGGCTGCCGCACAAGGAGATCGCCGAGGCGATGGGCAGGACCGAGGGCGCGACGCGCGTCCTGCTGCATCGCGCGCTCGCCAAGCTCGCCGAGAAACTCGACGTCGGCGACTGACCGCAGCGCCCGTCACTTCGCGGCGGGTTCGTCCTCTTCCGGCTCGACCAACAACGGCGGCGTGCCGGTGATCGGCAGGGCTTCGATGTGCTTGAGCCTGCGGCCGATCTGGCGGGTGCGCACGCCGACGTCGTCCTCGAGCTGGTGCGACGCCTGGTCGAGCTTGTCCTTCACCTTCGCGATGACCTCGCCGAAGCGGCCGAACTCGGTCTTCACTTCGCCGAGCACCTTGGCGATCTCGCTGGAGCGTTTCTCGATCGCGAGCGTGCGGAAGCCCATCTGCAGTGAGTTCAAGAGCGCCGCGAGCGTCGTCGGGCCGGCGATCACGACGCGGTGGTCCCGCTGCAGGACCTCGACGAGCTCGGTGCGACGCACGATCTCCGCGTAGAGACCTTCGGTCGGCAGGAACATCAACGCGAAGTCCGTCGTGTACGGGGGCTCGATGTACTTCTTGCTGATGTCCTTCGCGAAGCCGCGGATGCGCAGTTCGAGCTGCTTGACCGCGTACTCGACCGCTTCGACATCGCCGCGCTCGCTCGCTTCGACGAGCCGCAGGTAGTCCTCCTGCGGGAACTTCGCGTCGATCGGCAGCCAAACGGGCTTCTCCGCGTCATCCCCGCGGCCGGGCAGCTTGATCGCGAACTCGACCACCTCGTTCGTGCCGGGTCGCGTGATGACGTTGCGAGCGAATTGCTCGGTCGTGAGCATCTGCTCGAGCAACGCCCCGAGCTGCACCTCGCCCCAGTTGCCGCGTGTCTTGACGTTCGCAAGCACACGCTTGAGGTCGCCGACCCCCGACGCGAGCGCCTTCATCTCGCCGACGCCGGTCTGCACGTTCTCGAGCATCTCGCGCACCGACTTGAAGCTGTCGGTCAACCGCTTGTCGAGCACGCTCTGGAGCTTCTCGTCGACCGTGACGCGCATCTGCTCGAGCTTCTGCGTGTTGTCGTGCTGGATGTCGCCGAGCTTCTTCTCGACCGAGGCTCGCAACGTCTCGAAGCGGCGCTCGTTCGAGGTGCTGAGCTCGTCGAGGCGCTTGCCGAAGAGCTCGAGCTGGTGCTTCTGCGCCTCCGAGTGACGGCCGATCGACAGGCTCAGCCCGTCATTGGCTTCCTTGCCGCGCGCGGCGAGCTCGTCGCGCAACTGCTTGGCGAGCGCTTGCTCCTCGACGCGCGCCTGCGCGAGCTCTTCCCTGAGTCCGCGCTCGGTGCGCTCGTTCGCGCGCTCCAGGGCTTCCAATCGGGCGGCGAGCGGCGAGAAGTCGACCTTCGTGTCGCGCCTCGTGAGCACGATCAGGAGGACGACGGCGATCAGCGCGCAGAGCGCACCGCCTGCCAAGAGTGCTTCGAACATCGCGAGGTGTCTCCGGGGCCGGCCCAGAGGTTCCGCGCACTCACCGGGTTCGGCAAGCCGCGTCCGCGATTCGCTGCGTCAACCGGTGGTCGTCGCGCTGCCGAGCGACGCGCTGACCGGCGCGGCGGACCGAGTCGGGAGAGCTGCCGCCGGCACCGACGTCAACTCGGGGAGGTGCGTATCGACGCCGATCGCCCTCAGGTGCTCGGCCAGCATCTGCGAACGATCGCAGTAGGTCAGCAGGGCGAGCTCGCCCGCGTCGACGCCGAGGCGCTCGGCGAGCTGCACGATCACGTCGTCGGACGGGAGGCGGTTGCCGCGCTCCATTTCGCGCACGAACGTGTAAGAGAGGCCCAAGGCTTTCGCGAAGGCGACCAGGGAGCGGGCGCCACGCAGGGATTTGAGTCGGGTTCCAAGTCGGTTCACGGGATCGAGCTTTCGGGGAAGCGGTTGGGCGGCCGGGAAGCGGCTGCGGGGTGTTCCAGTGCTGAAACGTCGTCGACGCACTTAACCGCCGAGCTGCACCTCATTGCGCTGGGGAAGTGTGCGCAGATCAAGCGGCCCAACGTAAGTCACTACAGAAAAGAGCTTTGTGGCCGCCCGTTTCACGCAGTTCTAGCCCAATCGGGAGAGTGCGGAACCAGGACGGGGTGTTTCGACGGGCGGGTCCGAGCTCAGGTCGAGGTCGGAAAGCGGTCGAGCAAGCCCTCGAACCCCCGCGCGGAGTGGTGCGGGTACGACGCTCACTCCAGAATCCCCGCCATGACCCAGCACCCCGATCCGGTTCAACATTCGTTCGTCGAGGCAGCCGCCGTGCTCCAGGCCTTCATGGAGTCGCCGGACGGACTGCCGGCGGTTCGACGATTCGCCGATACCGCCGCGGCGACGCTCGCGAAGGGCGGCCTGCTGATGTCGTGCGGCAACGGCGGCTCGATGTGCGACGCGATGCACTTCGCGGAGGAGTGGACCGGGCGCTTCCGCGGCAATCGCAAGGCGCTGCCGGCGGTCGCGTTCGCCGATCCGAGCCAGATCACGTGCATCGCCAACGACTTCGGCTTCGACGAGATCTTCGCGCGCCAGGTCGAGGCGCTCGGCAAACCCGGCGATCTGCTGGTCGCGATCTCGACCAGCGGGAATTCTCCCAACGTGCTGAAGGCGGTCGCCGCCGCCAAGCGGCGCGGCATCACCGTGGTCGGCTTGTTGGGCAAGGGCGGCGGAAAGCTGAAGAGCGAGGTCGACATCCCGATCGTCGTGCCGCTCGCGGAGAGCTCCGACCGCATCCAAGAGGTGCACATCAAGGTGCTCCACATCGTGATCGAGGCGGTCGAGCGCCGGCTCTTCCCCGAGAACTACGCCAAGGGCTGAGCTTCAGCGGCGCGCGAGCTCTTGCTCGACCGCGTCCAGGTTCTTGCGCGCCTCGCCGTAGCCGGGCGCGAGCCGCAGCGCTTCGCGGAACGCGTCGCGCGCCGACTCGAGCTCGCCGCGCCGATAGCGGACGAAGCCGAGGTTGTTGTGGAGCTCCGCCCGCGCGGGAGCGAGCTCGACCGCGCGCTCGAACGCGCTCTCGGCCACGGCCAGGTCGTTCGCGCGGACCGCGTGGACGCCGAGGTCGGCGTGCGCGTCGGCGTCGGCGGGCGTGAGCTCGGTCGCGTGGCGCGCGTGCTCGAGCGCCGCGGCACCGCGTTCGAGCGTCGCGAGCGCGCCGGCGACCTCGCGCTCGAGCGCGGCGAGGTCCGCGCGCAGCGCCGAACAATCCGCGTCGGCGCACCCGGGGTCGAGCGCGAGCTTGCGCGCCCCCGCGAGCCGCAAGGAGACCGCGGGATCGCCCGGCGCGGCCGCGAGCTCGCGCTCGAGCGCCTGCGCGGCGCCCGCGTAGTCGCCGGCGAGCAGAGCGAGGTCGATGGCGCGCGCGACTGCGGCCGTGCGGCGTTCGGTGTCGAGCTCAGAAGCCCGCTCCGCGGTCCGCCGCGCCGCCGCGAAGTCGCCGAGCTGCATCTCGACGGTCGCGAGGTTCGCGAGCATCGCCGCGTCGTCGCCGTGCGCGGCGAGCCACGCGCGATACGTGCGCTCGGCGTCGGCGAAGCGCCCGGCCTCGAAGTACGCCGACGCGAGCGCCGACTGCGCGAGGTAGTAGTCGGGACGGATGCGCACGCTCGCCTCGAACTCCGCGATCGCCTCCGGCGTCCCGCCCGCCTGGAGCAGCGCGAGCCCGTAGTTGAGGTGCGCGATGAAATTGTCCTCGGTCACCGCGAGCGCGCGGCGGAAGAGCGTCGTCGAGTCGCGCCACGTCGCGGTCTGCACGAAGCAGAGGCCGGCCCACACGACGCACACGAGCGTCCACGCGACGTGCACGAGCCGCGCGCGCCGCGCCCCGGCCACAAGCGCGCCCTCGAGCGCCCCGACGACCGCCAACGCGACCCCGACGTACGGCACGTAGGTGTAGCGGTCCGCATTCGCTTGCAACCCGACCTGCACGAGCCCGATCACCGGCACCAGCGTGATTGCGAACCACACGACGCCGATCGTGATCGCCGGACGGCGCGCGCGGAAGTACCACGCACCGAGCGCGCACGCCGAGAACACCGCTACGCCGACGACGATCTCGAACGGCTCGCGACCACCGTGCGGCAGCGGATACAGCACCGCGAGATCGAACGGCCACGCGAAGCGTCCGAGGTAGATCGCGAAGCTCGCGAACGCATTCGACAGGCGTCCGGCGAGCGGGATGACGTCGAGCCCGCTGACCGCACCGCCGGCGCGTTGCGCGTCGAGCGTCATGAAGCTCGCCAGCCCGACCAGTGCGAAGAACGGCAGCTTCTCGACGACCAAGGCGGCCCAACCGCGTTCGCGCGCGCGACCGAGCGGCCACACGTCGAACAGCAGCAGCGTCAGCGGCAGCGTCACCGCCATCGGCTTCGAGAGCAGCGCGAGCGCCTGGCACCCGAGCGCGAGCGCGTACCACCCGACGCTGCGCCGCCGGCTCCAGCCGACCCAGGCGTACAGCGCTAGGAACCAGAACAGCGCGCAGAGCACGTCCTTGCGCTCGGCGACCCACGCGACCGATTCGACGCGCGTCGGGTGCAGCGCGAAGACGCCGGCGACGAACGCGCTCGCGCCGAGCGCGAGCCCCGCGCGCACGAGCGTCGCGAGCAAGATCCACGTCGCGAGCACGTGCAGGATCAGGCTGGTCGCGTGGTGGCCCGCGGGCGAGACGCCGTAGAGCTGCACGTCGAGCATGTGCGAGAGCCACGTCAGCGGATGCCAGTTCGCGGCGTGCTGCGTGGTGAACGCCCAGCGCACTCCGTCGGCGCTCAAGCCGGCGAGCACCTGCGGATTGGCGTAGACGTAGAGATCGTCGTCGTACGCGACGAAGCCGTTGACGAAGACCTGCGCGAAGGCGAGCAGGCACGCGACCGCGAGCAACGCGGCGAGCGAGCGCGTCTTGGGCGAAGAGGTCTCCACGGCGGCCGGCTAGACTAGCGGCACGCGCTCGCGGCGCACGCTCAGATCGAGTCGAGACCCCAGAGGAACGGCGTCAAGGGCAGGCGCGCGAAGGAGACGTCGAGCGCGCGCTCGAGCTCGCCGACGCGCGCGCATTCGCCACGCGCGGGAGCGAGTAGCTCGAGCAGGTCGTTCGGGCGCAACGCGACGGAACCGGAGGCGCTCGCGAGCGTGATCCGCGGCTCGCCGCCGCTCGTCGAATCGACGTCGACTCGCACTTCGTTGCGCGTCCAGTCGGAGAGTCGCTCGGCGGCAGCGACCGGATCGATGACCTTGCCGAGCGCCAGCACGCCGCGCCAGTCGCGCGCGCCGCACGCGCGGGCTTCGCTCGCGAGCTCGTTCGCGTCGCCGGGCGCGAGCAGGAAGACCTCGGCGCTCGCGCCTTGGAGGCGCTCGAAGTGCGCGCGCACCAGCGCGAGCACGTCGTCCGGTCCGCCGG
Source organism: Planctomycetota bacterium (assembly GCA_020847695.1). Taxonomy (GTDB): domain Bacteria; phylum Planctomycetota; class UBA1135; order UBA1135; genus JACRIN01. The sequence continues at coordinate 35,315 of JADLBP010000205.1, read as the reverse complement.
ACCACTCGTGGATCGTGTTCGCGAAGTCCGCGCCGCGACCCAGGCACGCGTAGGCGCGCACGTCGCGATCCTCGTGCAACACGAGCGTCTCCATGCCCGGCACCGCGAGCAACGCGCGGGTCTCGGCCTCGGTGCGCTCGACGCGGTTCTTCTGGCGGAGGTAGAGCCGATGCACGGCGCCGAGGTCGTCCGGCGCGGCGCGGCGGATCGTGCCTCGCACCGGCAAGCGCGCGACCGCGGCCGCGTCGAACGCGAAGTCGAGCTCGCAACCGAACTCGCGCCAACCGCGGCGACGGTAGAACTCGGCGTCGTCGGCCCACAGCAACGCGATGACGGCGCCGTCGCGCGCGAGCTCGCGTTCGGCGAGCTCCAGCACCCGCGTCGCGAGTCCGCGGCCTCGCTCGGACGGGTCGGTCGCGACCGAACCGATCAAGCCGACGCGCAGACGCTCGGAGCCGATCGCCAGGTCGCGCACCAGCGTCGCGCACGCCGAGTGCACGATGCCGTCGGCGCCGAGCGTCGTCAGCGAACCCGGCGCGTCGGGCGCGAACACCAGCGGGTACTCCGCCGCGAGCTCGCCGCCGCCGCGGAGCACGCGCTCCATCAGGCGCAACGCGCGTCGGTCGGTGGTGCCGGTGCGGGTGTTCATGTCCTCAGATCTTGCGCTTGGGCTCCGGCGGCGCGGTCTCTTGCATCCGCGCCTCCCGGAAGGCCTCGAGCAGACGATCGCGGATCGAGAGCGCGTCGTCCAGCGAAGCCTTGGCTCCTTGCACCGCGCCCGCCAAGTCCTCGGGCTTTTCCAGCGCCTTGGACTGCGCTTGCAGGTCGCGCGCCTTCGCCTCGAGGTCGTCGAGCAGCGCGCGGAACGCGACGCCGCCGTCGCTCGACGCGCTCTTCGCGTTCGTCGTGCCGCCCGGTTGGACCGCTCCGGTCTTCGGGAGCCCCTGGATCGGGAGTTCGTTGGCCATCGTCCTATCCCAAGTAGTTCAACAGAGTGTTCTGGATCAGGCGCACGCTGGTCGCCTGCGTCAGTTGGAGCGTTTGCTCCGCGCGCGACATCTCGAGCACGACCTGGCTGAAGTCCGCGTCCTCGACTTGCGAGAGCAGGCCCTTCACTTCGGCGGACGCGTCCTCGAGGCGCGTGCCGACGCCCTGCAGGTGCTGGCTGCGCGAGCCGAGGTCTCCGGTCGCGGCGAGCACGTTCGAGCTGTGCCGGTCGAGCTCGTCGAGCCACATGTTGAGGCGCGCGAGCTGTTGATCGGCATCGAGGCCGTGCACGTTCTCGAGGTCGTCGACGATGCCCTGCATCACGTCGAAGAGGTTGACGGCGCCGCCGAACACGACGAGCTCGTCGCCCGCGCGATGGATGCCGGTGGTGTCGACGTGCAGCACCGAGCCCGTCTGCGAGTCGACGAGCTCGAGATCGGTGTTCGCGAAGTCGAGCGCCGTCCAGTTGGTGCCGTCGATCGAGATCGAGCCGTCGCCGACCAGCGTGTCGGTGCTCGACGAGCCGTCCCACCCGGTCATGTCGAGGTGCACCACCGCGCCGTGCTCGTTCGTGACGGTGAAATCCGAGAGGTTGGCCGCGCCGGCGCCCGGCAACGCGATCGCGACGCCGTTGTCGAGCGTCGCCGTGCCCGCGACCGCGTCGATCGTCAGCGTGTGCGTGCCGACGATCGTGTCGGAGCTGCCGCCGCCGGCGAGCGCGATCCCGTTGGTGAACGCCGCGTTGGTCGCGTCGTGGCGCACGACCAGGAAGTCGTAGCCGGTGCCTTGGTCGGCGCTCGCGCCGCGGGCGGCGCCGGTCAGGCCCGCGTAGTTCGTGCCGGTGCGCTCCTGGCGATCGAAGACGCTGCCGCCGGACACGCCGACGCCGATCGTCTCGCCGAAGCCGACCAGGAGCTGCTGTTCCTCGTCGTTGCCGAGGTACGTGACCGACTCGCGCGAGCCGGTGCTCGATACCTCGAACGGCTTGGTGCCGGTCGCCGTTCCGCCGAACAAGTAGCGGTCGCCGGTCTTCGCATTGCCGATCGCGAGCAATCGATCGCGGATCAGTCGGAGCTCGTTCGCGTAGAGCTGTCGGTCGTTCGGCGTCTGCGTGCCGTTCATCGCCTGCAGCATCGTCGCGCGCGCGTCCGACAGCAGTCCGCCGGCGTCCTGCAGGTTGCTCGCCGCGGTGTCGAGCAGCGTCCGTCCGTTCTCCGACGCGGCGAGGAAGCGCTCGTGCGCGGACAGGCGGTTGCGGTAGCCGAGCGCTTGGCTCGCGCCGACCGGATCGTCGGACGGGCGCAGGATGCGCTTGCCCGACGCGACTTGCTCCTGCGCCGACGCGAGCTTGGAGAAGTTGTTCATCAGGCCCAATCGGACCATCGCGAACGTCGAGGATTGCGTGGGTCGGATCGACATGGCTCAGAGGAGTCGCATCAGTTCGTCGGAGAGGTCCGCGCTGACGCGAATGAACTGCGCGGCCGCGTTGTAGGCTTGCTCGGAGGTCATCATGTTGACGAGCTCCTCGTCGACGTTGACGCCGCTGACCTGGTCGCGTCGCGCGTCGAGGCTCTGCATCAGGAACTCCTCCGCGTCGTAGGCGCTGCGCGACGAATCGATGTCGAGGCCGACGCTGGAGACGATGTCGGCCCAGCTCGCCGCGAACGAGACGTTCGACAGGCCCGAGATCTCGCTCTCGTCGAACGCCATCAACGCGAGCAGATTCGAGCCGTCGCCCGGCGCACCGCTGATCGAGCTCGCGAGCAGGCTTGGCGACGCCTCGAGATCCGCGCGCACGCCGATCGACCGCGCGTCCTCGCCGGTGAACAGCACGTTGAGCCCGAGCGCCGGCAGGATGTCCGACGTGTCCGAGTCCGCGGTGACGTCGAGGCGGAACGTGTCGTTGTCGGTCGCCGAGAGCGTTCCGTAGCCGAGCTTCAGCGTGACGCCGTTCAGGATCTCGAGCTCGTCGCCCGGGTTGTAGCCCGCACCGACGTCGAGCGCCGCGACCTGCTGGCCGGCTTGGTCGTACACGAGCACCTTCAAGCCCGCGGTCGTGCCGATGACGCCGTCCATGTTCGGAACGAACTGGTACGCGTCGTTGTTCGAGCCCGAGTAGATGCCGCCGATCGTCACCGACACCGCGCTGTCGTGGCCGGTGACGGTCGTCGCCGCGTTCCAACCGAACGACGCGAGCGCGGTGCCGCCGTCGATCGAGAAACTCTCGGTCGCGCCGCTGCCCGCGGTCTGCAGCACCAAGCGCTCGCCGACCACCGACGCGACGAGACCGTTCGCCTGCGCGGTCGGATCGGCGTTGATCGCCGCGGCGAGCTCCTCGGAAGTCGCCGCGCCGATCTGCGCGAAGTCCGCGGCGTCGAACGTGACCGTGAACGAGCCCGCGGGTCCGGTGAGCTGCAGCGTGTCGCCGTCGGCGAGCGCGAAAGGTCCATTGGACGCGCTCGTGATCGAAGCTTGTCCGCCGCCGAAGCTGCCGACCGCGTCCGGGTTGGTGTCGAGCCGCGAGCTGAAGTCGAAGCCGTACCCGGGCTCGGCGAACACGTGCAGTCGCCCTTGTCCGTCGATGTTCGCGGTCAAGTGCCCGATCGTGTTGAGCTCGGCGACGAGGTCCGCGACCGTCGCGCGCGTCGCGTCGATCGAGACGACGTGCTTGTCGAGGGCGCCGGTCGCGGTGTTGGTGACGTTGACGACGAGCTCGCCGTCGACGACGTCGAAGGGCAAGCCGGAGTTCGCGAGCAGCTCGTCGTCGACCGCGCCGTCACCGTCGACGTCCTCGAACGGGTTCGCCGCGACCAACGCCTTGAACGGACCGTCGCCGCCGAGGCCGGTCGTGTGCACTCGGTTGAGCTCGAGGATCCAGTTGTGCGCGATCGAGTCGAGCTGCGCGGAGATCTGCGGCAGCGTGTCCTCGTAGACTTGCAGCAGGCCGCCGATCGCGCCGCTGGTGACCGTCACGACGCCGGATTGACCTTCGATCTCGAGCTCCAGCGTCCCGTCGCTGTCAGCCGAGAGCTGCATCTGGTTGAAGGTGGTCGGGCTGACGAGCATGCTGCCGCCGACCAGGACGCGCACCGCGCCGCGCGAGTCTTCGATCGCCTTGGCGTCGACGAGCTTCGCGAGCTCGCGCAGCATGTTCTCGCGACGGTCGCGCAGGTCGTTCGCCGTCACGCCGGAGCTCTCGGTCGCGGAGATCTGCTTGTTGAGGCCGGAGATCTGCTCGGCGAGCTCGTTGACGGCGTCGACGTGGGCCTGCAGGCGCTCGATCGTGTCGTCGCGCAGCACGTCGACGTTGGTCGCGAGCTGGTTGAACTGCGAAGTGAGCTGCGACGCGCTCTGCACCGCGCCGCTGCGCAGCACCGGGTCTTCAGGCGTCGCCGAGAGGTTCGAGAGCGCCGTGAAGAACGACTGCATCGACTTGCCGAGACCGCTCTCGCTGGTGTTGCCGAGCAAGCCTTCCGCTTCGCCGAGCACCGACAGCCGCGCGTCGAGGCGCGAAACGCCCGATTGCTGGACCACCAGGCGCGCGTTCAGGAGCTGATCGACCGTGCGACGCACGACCGACGCCTGCACCCCGTTGCCCATCAGCAGGTTGCGAACGCGCACCGTCGTCGCGGTGCCGATCTCGAGCGACTGCCTGGAGTAGCCCGGCGTGTTCGCGTTGGTGATGTTGTGACCGATCGTGTCCAACGACGCCTGCGACGAGAGCAGGCCTTGGAGGCCGATGTTGAGTCCGATGTTCGACATGGTCAGGCCTCCGCGTCCACCAAACGGCCGCCGACGCGCGCGTCGGTCGCACCGAGCTCACCGAAGAGCGTCTGAAGCACGTCCGAGAAGAAGCGTTGGTGCGTGCGAGCGAGCGCTCCGACGCGACGCGCGAGCTTGACGCTCTTCGCGCTGCGTTCGCGCAGCTCACCGCGCATCCGGAGCACGCGCTCGCCTTCCGAGCCCGCGCGTTCCGCGATGCTCGTCAGCGTCAGCGTCGCCGCCGGCACGCCCCAGAGGTTCCCGAGCGCCGTCAGCAGCTCGTCGCGGCGCCGCGCGCGCGCGACGCCGCCCTGGAGCTCGCGCTCGAGCGCCGTCGTCCGTTCGAGGACGAGCGCCGGATCGCGGCCGCGCAACGCGGTCTCCTCGTCGGCGAGCAACGCGAGCGTGCGCTCCTGCGCCGCGATCTCGTCCTGCAAGTGCGCTTCGAGGTGTCGAAGCAGCGTCTTGAGCTCCTTCACGGCTTCTTCTCCTCGCCCGCGGCGAGTTCGCCGAGGTTGTGCGCGATCGAGTCGCGCAGACCGAGCCCGCGGCCCTTCGCCAGGGCTTCGCCGAGATGCTCGTCGAGCCAGCCGTCGAACACTTCCGAGCCCGGACCGCTGCCGAAGAAGCCCTCGTCGAGCGAACGGCGCATCTCCTTGACGAGCTGCGTCGCGAGCAACGACTCGAAGCGCTTCGCCGCGGTCTCCGCGCCGTCGTGCTCCAGCGCTTCCGCCGCGCGCAGCTTCTGCGGCGAGAAGAGATCGAGCACGTGCGCGGTCTGGAGATTGCCGACGTCTTGCATCACATGCGCTCCACGTTCGCGAGCAGCAGGCCCGCTTGGGACATCGCTTCGAGGATGCTGATCAGGTCGCGCGGCGTCGTGCCGAGCACGTTGAGCACCTCGACGACTTCCTGCAGCGTCACCGCGCCGTTGATCAGCGTCAGCCCGTTGTTCTCCTCGGTGACGTTGAGGTCGGTGCGCGGCGTTTCCTTGGTCTGACCGGCCGAGAGCGGGCCCGGCTGGCTGACCTCGGGCGATTCCGCGACGGTGACCGTCAGCGCGCCGTGCGTCACCGCGCCCGGACGCAGCCGGACGCCCTCACCCATCACAATCACGCCGGTGCGCTCGTTGATGACGACGCGCGGAACGCTGTCGGCCTCGATCTCGCGCTTCAGGATCGCGGCGAGGTAGGCGACGTGCTCGGACTCCGGCAGATCGCTCGGAACTTCGATGCGCACCGCGCGCCCGTCGGCCTCCGGCGTCGCGGCGCCGGGGAAGAGCGCGTTGACCGTCTCCGTGATGCGCACCATGTTGCCGAACGAGCCGTGCGCGGCGCGCGCGTCGAGGTAGATGAAGCCGTTCTCGCTGACGAGCTGCGACTCGACCGCGCGTTCGACCTTTCCCCCGAGCGGCAGGACGCCGACGGTGACCGAGTTCTTCTGCGCGCTCGCGCCTTCGCCTTGCACGGAGAAGCCGCCGACGGTCACCGGACCCTGCGCGGTCGCGAAGACGATCTGACCGGTGATGTCGGTGAGCTCGGTCAGCGCGAGCGTGCCGTTCTCGATGCTCTTCGCGTCGCCGAGCGTCGAGACGCGGACGTCGATGCGCTGACCCGGCTTGATCCCCGGCGGCAGCACCGCTTCGACGCGCACCAGTGCGACGTTCTTCGGCGAGAGCTGCTGGACGTCGATCTTGATGTTGTGCGTGCGCAGCATGTTGTCGAGCACGCCGCGGACCATGTTCGCCGAGTCGCCGGTGCCGGCGAGGCCGGTGACGAGCCCGAGCCCGACCAGCGCGTTGTCTTCCTGACCGCGCACTTCGACCAGGCTCTCGACGGTCGCGAGCACGCGACCCGCCGCGCCGCGACCGGGCGTGCGCTCGACGCGCGGAAGCGTCGTGACCGACGCGCCAGACTTGCGGCGCGGTTGCGTCGGAGCTTCGATCCCGCCGCGCGGAGCGACGAGCACGTCGCTCTTCGGCGGAGTCTGGGGCACCGGCGCTTGGACGGCGAGGGCGAGCAGGAGGGCGAGGATCATGAGGTGCTTTCCCGTGTTCCGATCAGAACGGCCACAGCCAGCCGATCGCGCGGTGGATCATCCCGCCGACGCCGTAGCGCTTGGTGTGCTCGGTCAACGGGCCCGAACCGCGGTACGTGACCTGCGCGTTCGCGACGAGCTCGCTCGCCACCGTGTTGTCCGCGCGGATGTCGTAGCGACGGACGATGCCGGTGAACTCGATCAGCTTGGTGTCGTCCTCGATGTGGATCTCGCGACGGCCCGAGAGGACCATGTTCCCGTTCGGCAGCACGTCGACGACGACCGCGGCGAGCCGCGCGGTGAATTCGCCGGTCTTCTGATAGCTGCCGCTGCCGACGAAACCGTCGGTGGAGTCCGCGTCGACCTTCGGAAGGGTCGTGAACGCGTTCGGCTTGATGTCGAAGAGGTTGAGCTTGTAGTTGAGGTTCGTCGCGCGCGAGAGGTCGGTCGATTCCTCGTTCTTCAGCGCTTGCGACTCGTTGATCACGACGGTGACGATGTCGCCGGGGCGCGTCGCGATCTTGTCCTGGATCATCGAGGCGGGTCCGCGATCGGGCTTGTAGATCGAGCCCGGGCGATCTTGCGGCGCGCAGAGCATCAGGAAGACGAACGGCAGGTGGTGGAGCATGGGTCGTTCCTCAGAGCTTGGGTGCGAGATCGATCTCGGCCGTGTCGCGCGCCATCACGACGGCGGTCAGAACGCGTTTCGTGTCGACGAGCTCGAGTCGGATGCGGTCCCCGAGCGCGCCGTTCTCCTGGGCGATCGCCGCGACGCGCGCGTTGATCGCTCCCTTGCGGATCGAGAGGAAGAGCGCGTCGCCCTTGCGCACGACCGAGGGGCGGATCAGGTCGGCCTCGACCACCGCCGACTGCGCGGCGAGGTTGCGCGACGCGACCGCACCGATGATCTGACGAGCGTCGAGACGCTTCGCGTTCGAGCCGTCGAGCGCGACGCGCTTCTCGACGAGCATGTCGCCCGTGATCGTGTCGCCGGTCTTCACCGGGCGGACGAGCACCGGACGCAGCTCCCACAGGTCGAGGCGCCAGTTCGTCCAGACGGTGCGATACGCGCTGCCGTCGACGCGCACCTCGACCGGCACCGAGAACGCGCCCGAGCGCAGAGCGTCGGCGGTGATGCGCGGGGCGAACGTCGCGGGCGCGCTGCCCGCAGGCACGTCGATGCCGCCGACCGACTCGACCAGCGTCACCTTCGCGTCGCGGCCGAGCAGCGTCTGCTCGAGCTCCTTGCGCGCCGCTTGCTCGATCGTCGCGCCGGGGATGCGCTCGATCTCCGGGAACACTCGGCACGCCTGCTCGCCGCGGACGACGACGTCCTGTCCGAGGAAGCTCTCGAGCTCTCGCTCGATGTTGGCCGCCATCAGCAATCGGCTGTAGCCCGGCGCCGGCGCGTAGCCGAGCGAGTAACCCTTGACGCGCTCGAGCAGCGCCGCGTCTTCGCACTGCACGGTGAGCACGTCGCCGAGCCGGAGCTCGGTGCCGCGCACCCGCACGTCGGTCGGCAAGGCGATCGTCACGCCGGCCGCGAGGAGCATCGAAGCGAGGAACATCAGTTGGGCCTCAGCGGATCAGGTTGTTGACTTGCTGCAGCATCTCGTCCGACACGCGGATGGCGCGGCTGTTCACTTCGTAGTTGCGCTGCGCCATGATCAGCCCGACGAGCTCGTCGACGACGGTCACGTTCGAGCGCTCGATCGCGTTCTGCTTGATCGTTCCGGTGCCGGTGGTGCCGGGCGACTGTTGTTGCGCCTTGCCCGAGCTCTCGGTTTCCGAGTAGAGGTTGCCGCCGATCGCCTTCAGGCCGGTCGGGTTCGCGAAGCGGTAGAGCGAGATGTTCGAGATCGTCTCCGCGGATCCGCCTTCGGTCTTGCGCACGGAGACCGTGCCGTCGTCGCTGATCGTCACTTCGATCGCGTCGGTCGGGATGCGCACCGGGGGATCGAGCTGATAGCCCTCCGCGGTCACCAACGTGCCGTTGCCGTCGGGCCGGAACGAGCCGTCGCGCGTGTAGCGCGTCTCGCCCGAGTTCTGCAGCACGCGGAAGAAGCCCTGGCCGACGATCGCCATGTCGAACGGCGCGGCGGTCGGTTGGATCTCGCCTTGGTGGAAGATCTTCAGCGAGCTCGCGATCTCCGCGCCCGAACCGATCTGCAGACCGGTCGGCGACATCCGCTGCTGGCCCGTCGGCGCGCCCGGCTCGCGATACGTCTGATAGAACATGTCGCGGAAGGCGAGCTCGTTCTTCTTGAACGCGACGGTGTTCACGTTCGCGATGTTGTTCGCGATCGTGTCGACCTGCATCTGCTGGGCTTTCATGCCCGACGCGGCGGTCATCAGTGCTCGGATCATCGGTTCAGTTGCTCTCTAGGTTCAGCGAGGAGAGGTGAGACGGCGGTACGTGGCGTCGATCGCGCTCAGCAGCCGCGACGAGGACTCGTAGCCGCGTTGGAGCGCGACCATCGCGACCATCTCGTCGACGGCGGAGACGTTGGAGCTCTCGAGCGTGGCTTGCACGACCTCGCCGCGACGCGCGGAAGGACGAGCGTTGCCGATCGGGCGATAGCTGCTGGCGCCGTCGGCGACGAGACGCGACGCGTCCCCGAAGTCGACGACCTTGAGCTGTCCGACGCGGTTGGTGCCCTGCCACACGACGCCTTCGCGGTCGACCTTGGCTTCGGGGCCGGCGAGGTCGATCGTGCCGCGCGCGTCCATCCACGCGACCGCGCGGCCGTCGAGCGTCTGCAACGTGCCGCTCTCGTCGACGCGGAACCGACCGTTGCGCGTGTAGCGCTCGCCGTTGTCGGTCTCGATCGCGAAGAAGCCCGGCCCGCTCATCGCGAGGTCGTACGGGTTGCCGGTCGGCACCAGCTCGCCCTGCGCGAAGTCGGTCGTGGTCTGCGACGAGACTTGGCGCTCGAGGTGATGGCGCATGACGACGTCGAAGGACTGCGTCGCCGAGCCCTGGCGCTTGTAGCCGGTCACCGAGAGGTTCGCGAGGTTCGATGCGATCGTGTCGAGCCCGTGCTCGGACGCCGTCATCGAGTTGATTCCCCAGTAGAGTCCGCGGTCCATGTCGCCCGCCGTGGAGCAATCGCTCGGCCAAGTCGCGATCGGCCTCGGCGACCCCGTGCGGGCGCTCCGCGCGCGCGCGGTCGGCACGGAACGCCGAAACGCTTGCCGACCCCGGAAGTCCTTTCGCGCCGCCGCTCGACCCGCCCCTCGAACGAACGCCGGGGCCGAGCGCGCGCGGCGCTCGGCCCCGACTTGGAATCCGTTGCTCGCTCGGCTCCCTGATACCGGTCGCTGGACGGGGAGCGAACGAACGCGGGCTTACAGCAGGTTGTTCAGCTCGGCGAGCACGTCGTTGGTCGTGCTGATGACGCGCGCGTTGGCTTGGAAGCCGCGCTGCGCTTCGATCAAGCGCACGAACTCCTCGGCGATCGCGACGTTCGAGCTCTCGAGCGCGCCGCCGACCACCGCGCCGGCCTTGCCTTGCGAGCCCTGGCTCACCGTGCGGATGCCGGAGTTCGGCGTCTCCGCCCACAGGTTGTTGCCGATCTCGCGCAAGCCGGAGTCGTTGACGAAGCTCGCGACGCCGATCGAGCCGAGCACGCGGATCTGGCCGTTGGTGTAGAAGCCCTGGATGTCGCCGTTCGAGTTGACCGACATGTTCGAGAGCTCGCCGACGCCGAACCCGTCCTGGTTGTCGGCGAAGACGCTCGCCGCGCCGCCGAGCTGCGTCACGCCGTCGAACAGACCGGGCGTGCCGAAGTCGAGCGTCAGCGATTGCGGCGAGCTCTGGCCGTTGAATTGGATCGAGATCGACGACGAGGACGGCAGCGAAGCGATCGAGCCGTCGTCGTTGAACACGAGGCCGGACACCGTGCCCGAGAGCACCGTGCCTTCGCTCGACGGGATCGACGCGGTGACGTCCCAACTGCCGTCGTCCTGGCGCTGGTAGGCGAAGCTGACCGTGTGCGCGACGCCGGCCTGGTCGAACACTTCGATCGACGTCGTCGCCGTGTCCGGCCCCGTGCCCGGTGTCGTCACCGTGAACGCGTGCGTCGACCAGTTGGTCGAACCGCTGCCCGCGTTGTCGTTGATCGTGATCGACATGCTCGTCTGACCGGTGGTGTCGGACGTGAGCTGGATCTGGCCGGTCGTCGCGTCGAGCGTCGCCGTCGAGTTCGGGTACAGGTTGTCGATGAACGCGAGCAGGTCCGCGACCGTCGTGCCGTCGGAACCGGCGCCGTAGGTGAACGTCGCGCTGACCGGCGTGCCGTCGGAGTCGAGACCCGAGATGTCGATGGTGTCGCCGGACACGTAGTCGGTCTGGTTCGACGTCAGCGAGTTCAGGTCGGTCGTCGCGGTCGCGACCGTTTCCGTGCCCTTGACCAGCGAAGTCGCGATGCCGATCGTCGACGCGAGGTCGCTGCCGGTCGAGCCGGGCAGGATCTTGATCGTGCTCGCCGCGCCGGTCTTCAGCGTGTCGATCTGCACTTCGTTCGAGCCGGTGACCGATGCGACGACGCCGCTGTTGGAGAGCGCGTTGATCGCCGCGACGACGTCGGTCGCGTCGACGCCGGCGCCGGTGTTGGTCACGCTCACCGTCTGCGGCGCGCCGCCGTTGACGACGAGCTCGAACGTGTACGTCGATCCGACCGGCACCGCGTACGGGCCGGCGGCGCTCGAGATCGTCGCGGGAGTGCCGTCCTTCAGGCCCGACGACGTCGTCATCACCTGCGCGAGCGGTCCTTCGACCACCGCGGGCAAGTTGCCGGCGAACGACACCGCGTCGGTCTCGGCGGGCGGGAACAACGAGGTCGTGTCGAGGTCGATCGGCTGACCGTCGAGACCGATCACGCGGAAGCCCGTGCGTTGGTCGACGAGTCGGCTGGTCGCGTCGAGCCCGAACGTACCGACGCGCGTGTAGAGCGTGTTGATGCCGTCGGTGACCTGGAAGAAGCCGCGCCCGTTGAGCGCGAGGTCGAACGTGCGGCCGGTGCTCGCGAGCACGCCTTGATCCATGTTGCGGCCGATGTCGGCGAGCTGCACGCCGAGACCGACCTGCATCGGGTTGCGTCCACCGAGCGAACCCGACGGCAACGACGCGTAGCGCAGCGTTTGGCTGAATTGGTCGCTGAACAGCGCGCGCGACGACTTGAAGCCGGGCGTGCTCGCGTTCGCGAGGTTGTTGCCGATCACGGTGATCCAGGACTCGTGCGCTTGGAGCCCGGAGAGAGCGGAGAAGAGTGCGCTTGACATGTCTCGGTGGTTTCTCGGTGGTGGTGTGGATCAGGCGTTCGAGCCGTCGTCTTCGCTTCCGGATCCGGTGTCCGACGTCGTGTCGCCTTCGGTGGTCGGCGGCGTGCCGATCTCGGCGACGTTGGCGAGCGGAACGTCCTTGCCGTCGATCGAGAGCGACGCGAGGCCGTCGACGATCTTGACGGACTCGACGTTGCCCCACTGCTCGGTCTCGGTGCTCGGATCGATGTACTTGACGGTCTTGCCGATCAAGCCGCTGGAGCTCGTCAGCTGATTGAGCAACGCGTTCTGCTGCTGCAGCACGGCGAGGCCGACGATGTTGTCGTTGAGCGACTGCATCTGCTCGAGCGACGAGAACTGAGCGAGCTGCGCGATCATCTGCGTGTTGTCCGCGGGCTGCATCGGGTCCTGGTTCTTCATCTGGTTCACCAGGAGCTTCATGAACGAGTCCTTGTCGAGCTTGGACGTCGCGTCCGTGCCGGCGGAAAGGCTGACCGGGTCGCTCGCGCTGATGCCGCTGATCGTCATGGGTTCCTCTTGGTTTCTCTCAGGCGTAGGTGTCGATGCCCCAGACCCCGCGCACGAGCGAGCGCACTTCGCGTGCGGCGCGCGTGAACACGTTCGTCGGCTCTTGCGTGCCGCTCTGCGCGCCACGACGGCTGTCGCCGTCCTGCGCGCCGCCGCGGCGGCCGTCTTGGAATCCGAGCTGGAAGTCGAAGCTCTCGGGCGTCACGCCGCGCGCTTCGAGCATCGCTCGTAGCTCGGGAACGTGCCGCTGGAGCACCGCGAGCGTGTCGCTCGACTCCGCGCGCACCTCGGCGCGCAGGAGCCCGCGATCGAGTGCGAGCTTGACCGAGATGCGGCCGAGCTCGGCGGGCTCCAGGTTGATGTGCGCCTCGCGACGGCCGAGCGCGAGCTCGAGCCGCAGTTGGCGCAGGATGTCGACCGCGTGCTGCTCGGCCGGCGTCGGAGCCGGCTGCGAGCGAGGCGCCTCGGCGGCGCGCACGTCGTCCGCGCGGGCCGCGACCTCGAAGCGCTGCGCGGGTTGCGCCTGCGCCTCGAGCGTCGCGGGTTCCGCTGCCGGACGGCCGCGCGCTTCGTCCGGACCCGCCGCGAGGTGCGTCGGGTCTCCATCCGGACGAAGCGTCGGCACGACATCGCTCGACTCGCCGGTCGCTGCAACGGGGAGGTCGAGTTGGGCTTGGTTGGGATCCGCGTGCGCAGCGGCGAGCGCGCGCACGAGCGGTGTATCGGAAGGAGCCTTCGGCGCTTCGGGATGCGCGGCGACCGCAGGCGCCGGCGCTTCGGCGATCTCGGGCTCGACGCTCGCCTTCACGAGCTCGGGCGCGGGCGTTCCGGGCGCGGCGCTGCCGGACTTGCGCGGGTCCGCGCGCTCCGACTCCGGTTGCGCTGCGACCTCGGGGGCGTCGCTCGCGGCGGCGTCGGCCGGCTTCGACTCGGGCTCGTTCGTGGTCGCTTCGTCGGAGTCCGCGCGTCGCGCCTCCTCGCGTTCGTCGACGACTCGCTCGTCGTCCTCGGCGCGCGGCTCGCGGCGGTTGGCTTCGGAGCGCCGGTCGCGCGAGCGCTCGATGCGCTCCTCGCGGCGTTCTTGGGCCTCGGTCCGGCGCTCCTCGCGGTTCGCCAAGACTTGTTCGAAGTTCTGCTCCGGTTCGCGATCGGAAGGTGAGGTCGGCCGCCCCGTGCCGGACGGCCGACCTGCTACTGCTTCCAAGGAACGGAGACTGGGACAGTGCTCCATTGCGAAGGCCCGGATCGCAACGCCGCGGCCAAGTGCCGGCTCGAGCCCCAAACCCATGACACCACGTGAGTTAGCGTCCGTTTGGCCCTCGCCACGCACCCCGGCGACGGCAGGCATCTCGTTCCGCCTCCGGAAGTTCGCGGTCGTGCAGCGGAAAACGTTTCTCGGAGCGCCTCTTCGCCCGCCTACGCCGAGGTGCGGACGACGCTCGCGCGAGCATTCGCAAGTTCTTGCGGCCTCTTTGCCTGCGGCGCCAACCCGCCGGTTTCCGGCCGGTTATCCTGAGGTACTCAGCCCGTCCCGAGCGGTCCTTCCTGAGGATCCTCGGACTCGCGTCTCTCGTCCTACCTAGTTCTCAGGATCCTCCCCTCCGTCCTTCTTCCCGGGGGCTCCGTTGCCCCGTCGACTCGCCCATCACCCATGAACTTGCTCAAGCTCTTGTCAGGCGCCGTCGCCGCAGCCGTCGTCTCCAGCGCTGCGGTCGCTCAGCATGCCCAAGTCACGTGTGTCGCCGCCCGCCCCGGTAACCCCACCGAGGTTTGGACGTGCAACCGCGACAACAACAGCGTCTCGGTCGTCGACCTCGCGCTGTACGGAACCGTCGCCCAGGTCCCGACCGGCAACTGGCCGCGGTCGCTGACCTTCAGCGCCGACGGTTCGAAGGTCTTCGTCGCGTGCCAACGCGGCAACGTCGCGTTGGACAAGACCTTCATCACGCCGTTCGACGGCTCCGAGATCCGCGGCCAGGTCACGGTCATCGACGCGGCGACGCGCACGGTGCTGACGACCTTGAACGACGTCGGTTGCGAGCCCTACGGCATCGCGCTGGCGCCGAACGGCAAGTACTTCGCGGTGACGGGCTTCCGCTCGGCCACCGTCAAGTTCTACGACGCGCAGACGTTCTCGCAGGTGCTCTCGTTCCAGTACCTCGCGGACATCAACTTCATCCCGCCGCCGTTCACGATCGCCGATGTCGACGCCAACCGTGACTCGATGGCCGACGTGGGCGAGCCGCGTGGCTTCACGATCCGCGGCGACAGCTCGCGCCTCTACGTCACGCACTTCCGCTCGCCGTACGTCTCGGTGCTCGACCTGACCCTCGACGGCAACGGATTGCCGACCGCGGCGACCATGACGTCGAAGATCGACACGAACGACTACCCGTTCGACCCGATCTACAACCCGACGCCGGTCCAGGTGCTCAAGAGCCAAGGCGCCCCGCGCTTCGGCGAAGACATCGCGCTGTCGCCGGACGGCACGCGCGCGCTGGTTCCGTCGGTGTTGACCAACGTCAACCACGACGTGAACTTCAACTTCGGCCCGAGCCTCGCCGGCGCGTTCGCGAACCGCGTCTACCCGGCGCTGACGATGGTCGACACGACGAACCTCAGCTTCGGCCAGTCGGGTGACAACTCGACGCGCCTGCACAACGAGCTCGCCGATCCGCTCGATCCCGCGGCGTCGATCCCGTTCGGCACCGCGACCCCGAACGGCGGCGGAATCGCCACGCTCGGCGTCAAGGGCTCGCCGGTGCTCGGCCAGCAGATCAAGTTCGTCGTCGACGGCCTGCAACCGAACCAGACCGCGAAGATCTGGGTTGGTCGCCTGACCTTCGTCAACCTCGGCTCGGTCGGTGAGCAGTACGTCCGCACGCGCTTCGTCTACAACGTCAACGGACTCGGCGAAGCGACGATGAACGTCCCGAACGTCCCGCAGCTCGTCGGCGTGTCCGCCTACGCGCAAGCGGCGTTCTTCAACTCGACGACCGGCGTCCTCGAGCGCCTGTCGAACGGCGTCGAGCTCTTCCTCGGTACGCAAGGCTACGGCGTCGGCAAGATGGGCCACCGCGCCGGTCAACCGTCGCGCGTCCAGTACGACGCCTCGGGCACGGTCGCGGTGATGATGAACCGCGGTTCGGAAGACCTGTTCGTCTACAAGGTCAACGGCAGCACGATGGAGCTCGCGTCGGTCTACCCGCCGCGCCACAACTTCCAGCCGCGCCAGCCGCTCGACACGTCGACGACGATGGGCGACTTCCCGCTCGGCTTCACGATGATCCCGGATGCGACGACGTCGAACGACGACGCGCGCATCGTCATCATGAACGAAGCGACCCGCACGGTTTCGAACCTGCGCATCGACTTCAAGACCTGCACGATCCACCCGGTGGGCGGACAGATCCCGACGCTGATGACGCCCGACGTGCTCTCGACCTCGGTGCGCCTCGGTGAAGAAGCGTTCGAAGATGCCTCGCGCCCGCAGACGGCCGGCAACTTCAACAACAGCTGCACCTCCTGCCACTTCGAAGGCGGCGAGGACGGCAACGTGTGGCAACGCGGCAACGGTCCGCGCGCAACGATGCCGATGTACGGCGGCACGCTGCTGACCGGCCTCGTCCTCTGGAAGGGCGTGCGCCTCAACGTCGGCGAAACCGGTCCGATGTTCGGCGGCGAGAACGGCGGCACGGGCGCCTTCTCGAACGCCGAGCAACAAGGCCTGGTCGACTTCCACGAGTCGATCCCGGTGCCGCTCAACCCGAACCTCGGGCCCGGCAGCACCTACAGCGCGCAAGCGGCGCTCGGCAAGGACCTGTTCTTCGGCACCGATACGACCGGTCTCAACCCGACCGGCCGCAACGCGGGCTGCGCGCAGTGCCACACCGACTTCGACGTCGCGACCCAGACGAAGCGCGGTTACACGACCGACTTCATCGACCCGCAACTCGCGATGGGCGAGAACCTGCAAGGTCTCGATCCGTTCTGCATCCAGCTGCAGGAGAACATCGTCGCGGCGAACATCCGCAACGTGAACTCCGGCTGCGACATCGACCAGGACCTCGACCTGATCCCGGACACCGATCGCAACGCCGACGGTTACCTGGACACCGAGACGTACGTGGTGATGAACACGGACAAGAACGACAACTTCACGCGCGACGACTCCAACAGCTACATGTGCCCGTCGGATCCGTTCGATCCGTTCAGCCCGCTGAAGGTGTTCCAGCGCAACATGAAGCTCTTCTCGGTGCCGACCAAGCTCGGCGTCTTCTCGAGCGGCCCGTACTTCCACGACCACGTTGCGTACTCGCTGCGCAGCCTGCTCGACCCGGAAGCTCAGATGTTCGACCCGGTCTACGGCTCGCCGGCGTACCCGAGCGGTCCGGCGTTCCCGGGCGTCCTGAAGTTCTACAACGAGTTCCACGACGTCCGCGGCCACGAGCAGTTCGTCCAAGGCGCGTCGAAGGTGCAGGTCAACCTGCAGAGCACGAACGTCCAAGCGGACATCGAGGCCCTGCTCTCCTACATCACCTCGCTCTGAACGAGAGCTCCTAGAACGATCGAGGCCCCTCGCAGCTCGCCGCTGCGGGGGGCCTCGCGCTTTCCGGCGCGGCTCCTACTTCTCGCGCACGACGACGCGGCCGTCGTTGCAGCCGACGAACAGCACGTGCGCGAGTCCGAGGAAGAGCCCGGTCTCGACGACGCCGGGCACGGACTTCAACGCACGATCGAGGCGCTCGGCGTCGGCGATGCCTTCGGCGAAGGCGCAGTCGAGGATCCAGTTGTGGTTGTCGCTGACGAAGGTCGCACCGTCCGCGCGCTTGCGCAGCGCGGGCTTCGCGCCGAGCGACGTCAACGCGCGCTCGACGACCGGCGCGGCGAACGGCACGACCTCGACCGGCAGCTTGAAGCGCACGCCGAGACGTTCGACGACCTTGTCCTCGCCGACGACGATCGCCTCGCGCGCGCTGATCGAAGCGACGACCTTTTCGCGCAACAGCGCGCCGCCGCCGCCTTTGATCATGTCGAAGCGCCCGTCGATCTCGTCCGCGCCGTCGATCGTCAGGTCGAGGCGCTCGACCGAGCCGAGCTCGACGAGCGGGATCCCGAGCTCGCGCGCCTTGCGTTCCGTGTCGTCCGACGTCGGCACGCCCGTGATGCGCAGTCGCTCGGCGCGGATCCGCTCCGCGAGTCGCAACAGGGTGAAGTGGACGGTCGAGCCCGTGCCCAACCCGACGCGCATGCCGTCGCGCACGAGCTCCGCCGCCGCGCGTCCGGCCAGTTCCTTGGGATTCGTCACGCTCACGTTCGCTTCCTCGGCGCGCTCGGCGCCGTGCGCGGATGCTAGCAGCGGCCCGACGCGCGCTCCCGCTCGCCGTGGCGCCGCGCGCGCTCCTCGGCGTGCGTTGCCTACGCACAAGACCCGACCTGGGCGGCCTGGCAATTTCCCCGGAGCGGCGTATGCTGAGATTGGATCTCAACTGCCGATAAGCCTGAACATGCGCCACAGCCTCGACACCGTCCTCCCCGGCACGTCCGTGCGCCTCGTGCGCATCGGCGGGGAGCGCGGGTTCCGCTGCCGACTGATGGAGCTCGGGCTGCTGCCCGGCACGTCGGTGCGCATGGTGCGGCGCGTCGACCTCGGCGGCGTGCTCGAGCTCGAAGTGCGCGGCGCGCGGCTCTCGGTGCGGCACGGCGAAGCCCGCGAGCTCGTCGTCGAGCCGCTCTGAACCTCCCGTGTCCCTACCCGTGCCCGTCGGGGACTCTCGCACCGCCGCCGCCGGACGCCTGGCGCGTGTCGCGATCGCGGGCAACCCGAACACCGGCAAGACGACGGTCTTCAACCGACTGACCGGCTCGCGCGCGAAGGTCGGCAACTACCCCGGCGTCACCGTCGATCGGGAAGTCGGCACGCTCGCGCTCGCCGACGGCCGCAAGATCGAGATGATCGACGTGCCGGGCACGTACAGCCTGTCGGCGCGCAGCCGCGAGGAACAGATCGCGATCCAAGCGATCTGCGGCCTGCCGCCGCTCGACGCGCCCGATGCGGTGCTGCTCGTGATCGACTCGACGCAGCTCGTCCGCAATCTCTACCTCGCGCTGCAGGTGATCGAGACCGAGATGCCGGTGCTGCTCGCGCTCAACATGAGCGACGCCTTGGAGGCGAACGGCCTCGTGCTCGATCGCGCGGCGTTGGAGCGAGAGCTCGGCGTCCCGGTCGTCACGGTCTCCGGCAAGACCGGCGAGGGCTTCGACGAGCTCCGCGCGGCGCTCGCTCGCGTGCTCGACCAGCCGAACCTCGGCCGCCCGGGCGCGCGCTGGCGCACCGAGGATCCGATCCTCCAATCCGACCTGAACGCGGTCGCGAAGCACGTCCCCGCGTCGTGGCACCACGGCAACGAGTCGCGTGCGCGCGCGTTGGCCGCGTGGGCGCTGCTGTCGATCGACGAGCGCGACGAGCTCGCGGACGCCTCGCCCGAGCTGCGCGCCGCCGTGCTCTCTCGCCGCAAGCTCGCTGCCGCGGCGGGTCGCGAGATCGACGGAGAGATCATCCGCGGACGCTACGGCTGGATCGACGCGCGCGCTCCGTCGTTCGTCAAGGAACGCACGAACGGCAAGCTGTCGGTCACCGACCGCATCGATCGTGTGTTGCTGCACCCGATCATCGGGTTCACGCTCTTCCTGCTCGCGATGGGGATCGTCTTCCAGTCGCTGTTCACGTGGGCCGAGCCGGTGATGGGCGCGATCGACGGGATCTTCGCGACGTTGGAAGCGGGGACGCTGTCGGCGCTCGGCCACGGATGGTTCGGCGACCTCACCGCGCGCGGGTTGGTGCGCGGCATCGGCGTCGTGTTCGTCTTCCTGCCGCAGATCCTGCTGCTCTTCTTCTTCCTCGGCCTGATGGAGGACACCGGGTACATGGCCCGCGTCGCCTTCATGATGGATCGCTTGATGAAGTCGATCGGTCTGCACGGACGCGCGTTCGTGCCGATGATCTCGGGCTTCGCGTGCGCGGTGCCGGCGATCCTCGCGACTCGGACGATGGAGCGGCAGCGCGACCGCCTGCTGACGATGCTGGTCGTGCCGCTGATGACGTGCTCGGCGCGGCTGCCGGTGTACACGTTGATCATCGCGGCGCTATTCGCCACCGACACCACGGTGCTCGGCTTCCTGCCGGTACCGGGTCTGATGATGGTCGCGATGTACGTGTTCAGCACCGTGATCGCGCTGGTCGCCGCGGCGGTGCTCGGACGGACGCTCTTGCGCGCCGAGAACGTGCCGCTGATCCTCGAGATGCCGCCGTACCGGGTGCCGCACTGGCCGAGCGTGCTGCGCATGATGTGGACGAAGAGCCAGAGCTTCGTCACCGAAGCCGGCAAGGTGATCGTCGTCTGCTCGATCGCGATGTGGTTCTTCCTGCGCTTCCCGTGGAGCGCGGACGATGCGCAGCCTTTCGAGATCGAGCGCACGCAGATCGTCGCGACGGTCGCCGACGCGGACCAGCGCGAGGATGCGCTCGCCGTCGTCGGACGCCGCGAGGAAGCCGCGCGACTCGAGCAGAGCCTCGCCGCGACCGTCGGGCGCGCGATCGAGCCCGTGCTCGCGCCGCTGGGCTTCGACTGGAAGCTCGGCATCGGCGTGATGGGCGCGTTCGTCGCGCGCGAGGTCTTCATCGGCACGATGGGCGCGGTCTACGGCATCGGTTCGGACGCGGACGAGGAGTCGACCGCGTTACGCGATCGGATGCGCGCGGAGAAACGCCCCGACGGCTCGCCGGCTTACACGCCTCTGGTCGGGTTGTCGGTGATGGTGTTCTTCGCGCTCGCGTGCCAGTGCATGTCGACGCTGGCCGCCGTCAAACGCGAGACGCACACGTGGCGCTGGCCGCTGTTCCTCTTCGCGTACATGACCGTGCTCGCGTACGTCGCGAGCTTCGTCGTGTACCAGGGCGGCCGATTGCTCGGCGCTACCTGACGCGAATCTCAGTACTTCCAGTTCGTGAGAAAGCTGCTCGCGCTGCAGAAGCCGAGCGCGTCGAACTGATTGGCGCTCAGTTGCAGTGCGTGCTCGATCACGCCGTTCTTGTCCTGATCGTACAAGAACAACGTCGTCGCGGCGTCCAAGTCGTCGGGCGGAGCGTCGGAGAGATCCGAGAGGAAGTAACACCATCCGTAGGTCGCGTGCTCGAACACGCGGACATACCGGAACTTCTGCGTGAGTAGCGGCAGATGGAACGTGCTTCCGACCGCATGCTGACTGTCCGGCGTCGCAACAAGAGTCCACGCGGACGTCGCGACATCGAAGACGGAGAGTTCGTTGCTGTC
Source organism: Planctomycetota bacterium (assembly GCA_020847695.1). Taxonomy (GTDB): domain Bacteria; phylum Planctomycetota; class UBA1135; order UBA1135; genus JACRIN01. The sequence continues at coordinate 14,385 of JADLBP010000205.1, read as the reverse complement.
CGCGAACTGCACGAGAATCCGCTGGGACGCCGCGCCGAACACTGGAGAGCACGTGCGAACGGACTTTCTCCCGGCGACGTCAGCGTCGTAGAGCGTTGTCACGGTGCGCTCTCCAATGCTCACCACGTGCTTGGGGGGCGCACCCTGTTGCGAGTACTCGATCGAGTGCTGCGGTGGCGTGAACGTCCAGAGTTCCAAGACGGTGTTCCCGGTCGGACGCTTTCCCGCGACGCACATCACGTTCTCAGAGACGGTTGCGATCCACGTCGGGAAGTACGCCGTTCGCCATTCGCGCGTCGATTCGACTTCCTTGCTTCGATCGCCGCCTATGAAGTACCGAGCGCGCACCTGCACCGACCGATCGTGCTTCGAATACGCACCTGTCGAGTAGAGCGTCTTGTCGGAGGATGCGAACAGCATGCAGTCGTCGTACGACGGCGGCGACTCGAATTCCTCGCTTGGTTCGCCGATCGCCAGCGCCGTCTGCGTTCCAGGTGTTTGCGCCGTCGCTGGCGCGCCGCCGAGCAACAGTACCGTCAGAAGTCCGAGAAGCCTGCGTCGCAACCGCGATCGCGAGCGAGCTTCCGCTTCGTCTCGTTCGCTTGCTACCGCGCACGCTGCAGCCGTATCCGACATGGCTTCCATTTCGTGAGTGCTCATTCGCAGTGACCCGTCGGAATGCTGCCATCGTGGAACTCCCAGGATCCGCCTCCCAGCTCGCAGAGACTCGCGTAGATCGAGTACCACTTCGCCTTGGCGTAGAAGTCGGCGCACTTCACGGGCGACTTCTCTCCCTCTTCGACGTACCACTGCGCGAGCTTCTCGAGCATCCCTAGCTCGGCTGCGTATCCCGATGCTTCGTCACACGTGCGGTCGTTGGCTGTCGTTCCACTGACCTGGCCGTTGCGGTACAGGACGTGGTGCCACTCGTGCGCGAGCACCGCAGCGGCGCGCGCGTCACTGAGCCCATCCACGATCGCCACCGTGTTGTGATCGGCGACGCCCTCGAGCGTCGCGACTCCAGGAGTGAGCGTCGCAAATCCGACGGTGCCGTGCGTGCTCGCCCAGAGCATGTCCGCCGCGAGCGCGGGATCGACTTTTCCGATCTCGTCGATCAGGTCTGCGAGCTGTCCGGCGTCCATTGGGCCAGTGGTCTTTCCGCCGACCTTCATGTCGCCACCGTCGACCCACCGGGCGTTTGCTTGACTGCCGAGAACCAGGGAAATGACGACCAAGACCACGAATCGCGCGAGCTCGTGCATGGCGTGACGCCGCGGGATGCGGCCCTTTCTGTCTCCGCCAGTGAGCTTCGGTATCGAGGGACGTTTCGTGGCGCCCAAACTCGCGGAAATGGCCTCGATTCCCTAACCAGTTTCTGTTTGGGACCCATTAGGGTCCGCTCCTCGCTCTCAGGGGCTTCAGAGCTTCATCTGCCGAACGAGGCGCCTCGCGTGGCGCGCGCTGCAACACTGGATCGGGTGGCTCGCAGGGCGAACGATCCATCCGATTCACTGGCTGTCCACCATCTCGCGAGCCTTCTTGAGCTCGCCGACGAGCAGGCTCTCGACTTCCGCGAGTGCGCTCTTGTCGAGCCCCGCGGTCGTGAGCGCGCGATCGGAGAGGTCGAGATGGATGTCGTCGGGGCCGCCGTCGAGCTCCAGCGCGGACGTGATCGTTTCAGCGAGATGGCAGAAGCTCGTCATCAGCGGATCGACGCGCGCGCTCTCCGGCGAGTGGTGATGCCGGATCGTGTCGATCAGCACGTCGGGGAACGCCCAACGCTCTGCGAGCTGCGCGCCGATCTCGGCGTGGTGCATGCCGAAGAGACGCTGCTCGATCGTCGTCAACTCCGCGCCGAGCCGCATCTGCGCGTCGATCGCGCCGCGGTACGGGATCACGAACCGTTCGAGCACGATGCGACCGATGTTCAGCAAGAGCCCCGCGGTGTACGCGCGGTGGCGATCGACCCGGCCGTGCAAGCGCGACAGCGTGCTCGCCGTGATCGCCGTCATCACCGACGTCTCCCACACACGCTCCATCGCGTCCTTGTTGCAGCCGCCGTAGTCGCGGAAGTAGCGGCCGGTGCACGACGTCAGCACCAGATTGAACAGCGCTCGCGTGCCGAGCATGTTGCCGGCTTCCTCTAGCGACGCGATCTCGCGCGCGAACCCGTAGTACGCCGAGTTCGAGAGCTTCAGCACCTTCGCGGTCATGCCGCCGTCGGTCTGGATGATCGCGATCAGCTCGCGCGGCGTGACGTCCTCCTTCTCGGAGAGCGCCATGACCTGCAGCGCGACCCGCGGCAGGGGCTCGAGACTCTTGATCTCGTTCAGGATGACGGGCAGAGCCTTGCTCACAGCGGTCGCTCCAGAGGGAAGGTGCGTCCGCTCCGGACGCAGGCTTTTCCTCTTCGGAGGCACGACATGAGCGACTGGATCGCCGCCCGCGAATTCTTTTCCTAGTCGGCCTTCGGAGTCGGGCAGGCGTCGATCAGCGCGCGCATCTCGCCGCGCGTGACGATGTCCCGCAGCGTCATCGGGCGCGACGGATCGTCGCCCGGGAAGATCGCCATGAAGGGGATCGACTGGGCGCCGAGCTTCTCTCGCAGGCGCGTGATCGCGTCGGTGCGCGGACCCTCGAAGGTCTCGTCGGCCTTCACGACGGCGAAGTCCTTGGCCTCGAGGAGCTTCTTGATCTCGTCGTTGGTGTAGACAAGCGCTTCGTTGGTCTTGCAGTTCGGGCACCAGTTCGCCGTGAAGTCGATGAAGACGTTGCGGCCCTCGGCGTGGTACTGCTCGAGCTTCACCGGGTCGAAGGGCTCCCAGAACTCGTCCTCGGCGAGCCATCCGCGCAGCGTCTGGAACGAGAACCACGCGCCGCCCGCGACGATGGCGCTCGCTACGACGAACGTGCCGAGCTTCTTCGCAGCCGACTGATCGAACGTCGCGAAGTTCCCCCACCACCAGCAACCGAGCGCGACGAAGACCAGCAGCGCGACGGTGTAGACGACGAGCTCCTGGCGCACGCTGAGCATCAGGTACACCGCGGTCGCCATCAGCAAGAAGCCCATCAGGTGCTTGAAGGTCTTCATCCAAGCGCCCGGCCGCGGCAGGAACTTCAGCAGCGCGGGATTCGACGTCAGCAGCACGTACGGCGCCGCCATGCCGACGCCGACCGACGTGAAGATCGCGAAGACGACCAGCGGCTTCTGCGCGAGCGCCCACGCGAGCGTGCTGCCGAGGAACGGTCCGCTGCACGGCGTCGCGAGCAACGTCGCCATGATGCCCTTGAAGAACGCATCGGCGAGTCCCTCGCGCTTGATCGCGGCGATCTCGCCGACCTTCGAAGGCACGCCGAGCTCGTAGACGTCGAACAAGGAGAGCGCGAAGCCGAACACGATCGCGATCATCACGATCTTGAACTGCTCGTTCTGGAACTGCTGGCCCCAACCTTGTCCGGCGAACGCCGCGAGCGACGCCAGCGCGACGAAGACGACCAGGATGCCCGCCGCGAAAGCGAGCCCGAGCGCGAACACGCGCGAGCGGCTCTCGCCGGCTTGTTGGACGAACGACAGCACCTTGATCGACACCACCGGCAACACGCACGGCATCACGTTCAGCAGCGCGCCGGCGATGAACGCGAGCACCAACCAGAGCGCGAGCCCACGCTCGGTCTCTTCGTTCGTCGCGCCTGCGGCGAAGTTGCTGCGCGGCGCGTAGTCGCGGTACTCCACGGTCGCCCAGTCGATGCCGCTGCCGTCGTCGCCGATCGCCTCGGCGGTCCGCGTCGGCGGCTTCACGCCGCCCGCGGGCACGACGAGATCGCTCGGGAACGCGGCGAAGAGCTCGTCGCTGCCCGCGCCGGACGATTCGAGCTCCTCGAAGTACGGCACGCACTCGCCGCCGTCGGTGCACGTCAGGCCCTTGATCGTCGCGCCGAGCTCGTCGAGCTTCGCCGTCGCCTCCGCGCGTCCCCGCGTGAAGAGCACGATCTTGCCTTCGTGCCCCCAGATCCACGTGTCGCGTCCGTCGTCGCCGATGCCGGGCTGCGCGAGCTTCTCAGGCGTCGGGAAGCGCGTCGGGCTCCACTCGAAGCCGTCGCCGGAGAGCACGACCACCGTCGGCTTGCCGACGGAGTCGGGTTGGCCGAGCTCCGAGTGGTAGAGGTGGTAGCCCGGGTCGATCGCGACCTCGATCGCGGTCTTGACGTCGCCGTCCGCGGCGCGGACGTAGAGCTTCGAGCTCGCGCGCTGATCGCCTCCGCCGCCTCCGCTGGGACTCGGCTGCGCCGCGCCCGGTCCCTTCGCGAACGGATTCGTCGGGAGCGTCGGGCGCTCCTGCGTTTTGGCGGTCGGCGCCGGACTCGCGGGCGACGCCACCGGCTCGCCCGGTGCTGCCACGGGCTCGCCCGGTGCTGGCGGCGCGACGAGATCGCTCGGGAAGCTCGCGAACAGCGCATCGTCGCCCTTGCCGGAGACCTCGAGCACCTCTTGGTACGGGATGCACGAGCCGGCGTCCTCGCACGTCAGGCCCTTGAGCGTCAGCTCGAGGTCCTCGAGCTTCGCCGCGCTGTTCGCCGAGCCGCGCGCGTAGAGCACGATCGTGCCTTCGTGCCCCCAGATCCACGTGTCGCCGCCCTTGGCGCCGAGACCCGGCTGTTCGAGTCGCAGCGGCTCGGGGAACCGCACCGCGCTCCAGGCGAAGCCGTCGCCGGCGAAGCGCCACGTCGTCGCCTTGCCGACCGCATCGGGCGGTCCGAGCTCCGAGTGATAGAGGTGCCAGCCGCTGGTGATCTCGACGCGGATCGCGGCGCGCACGTCGTTGCCGTCGCGGCGCGCGAAGAGCTCGGCGTGGGCTTCGCCCTGCGCGCGCGCGGTCGCGACGACGCACAGCAACGCGGCGAGGACGAGGAGCGACCGCCAGAGCGGCCGACGAGCACGAGGAGAAGGAGCGTTCATACGGACGGCGGACGGACGAGGCGGGCTACGCCGGCCGATCGGCTCGGTTGGCGGGCGCTCGTGGTCGAACCAGGAGCTTACCGCCCGAGCGCGGCCGGCGCTGCGACGGCGCCGAGCTCGCGTGGGACGGCCTGCGGGCCGGGAACTTCGGGTCGCGGGCTAAGATGCCGATCGATCTCGCGGCTTTCTCCGCCGGAACGCAAGGAACCCTCATGCGCCTCGAACTCGTCCTCCTCGCCTTCGCGCTCGCCCCCTGGACTCTGCAGACCCCCGCCGGGCAGGAACAGACGCCGCAACCCTTCCCGCTATCCGATTCGGCGGTCGCGAGCGGGCTCGACGTCGCGATCACCGGCGCTTGGCAGCTCCAGAACATCGAGTCGACCGCGATCCCGCTCTTCCCCGGCGACCTGATCGGCTACGCGCTCTTCCACGACGGCTACATGTCGCTCGAGATCCACGGCGTCAGCCAGGTCGGGCTCGATGACAGCGACGGCGAGTTCTTCCAGACCGGCTTCCATCGCTACTCGTTCGACGGCCGCGGCGGGATGGAGACGTACTCGATGATCGGCGTCAGCAACCTGACCGAGGACGAGGACGTGCTCTTCCTGCCGGCGGGCGATCGCCGGAAGTTCAAAGTGACGTGTCTGAACGAGCGCTTGACCCTCGAGCGCAGCGACGGACTCCGGTTGGTGTTCAAGAAGCTCGGCAAGCTGCCCTTCCCCGGCGCGGTCGAGCAAGTCGACGCGTTCGGTCGGCCGGTGAAATCCGCGACCGACGTCGTCGCGCCGCCCGGCGGCAAGCAACAGTGACCCGAAAAGACCGCGGGCCGCTCGATCGAGCGGCCCGCGTCGTTCTCACCGCGTGAGCGGCGCGCTCAGCATTGGCTGAAGCCGCACCCGTGGCACTTCACGCAACCTTCTTGGAAGGCGAGCTCGCCTTGGCAGGCCGGGCACTTGATCTTGAAGCCCGAGAGGTTGTTGCGAGCGCGCGGCGCCTGGGCCGCCGCTTGTTGCGCTTCGATCGCCGCCGCGTCCGCGGTGCGGCTCTCGAGGTTCGCCGTGCCGAGCAGCAGCGCGTGCAGACCGAAGCGACGCTTCGCATCGAGGTAGCGCAGCAGCGCCTTCGCGAGACCGTCGGCGAGCGACATGATCCGCCCGTCCTTGGTCGGCACCGAGAGCGAGCTGCCGATGCCTTCGAGCTGCTTCAGCGCGAGCTCCAGCGTTCCGTTGCAACGCAACCAGAGCGACAGGATGCGACAGATCGCCTCGAGGTCGGAGTTCGCGACGTCGCCGCCCTTGCCGAGCTGCGCGAAGACCTCGCGCTCGCGGTTCTGCAGCGGATCGACCGACACCTTCACGTGCATGTTGCCGAACGGCGTGATCTGGCGGATGCGCAGGCTCGGCATGATCTCCGGCAAGCGGATCGGCTGCAGGTCGGAGATCACCGGCGCGGCGACGATCGCCTCGACGGCCGCCGCCTCGGACTTTGCGTCCTCTTGCGGCTTCGCGTGCGCGTCGCCCGACTTCTTGAGCGCCATCGGCTGCACGTCACGGCAACCGTCGCGGTAGACCGTCACGCCCTTGACGTCGAGCTCGACGGCGAGGTCGTAGATCTTGCGCACGTCCTCGGCGGTCGCGTCGTGCGGGAAGTTGATCGTCTTGGAGATCGACGAGTCGCAGTGACGCTGGAACGCGCCCTGCATGCGCATGTGCCAGTACGGCGTGATGTCGTGCGCGGTGACGAAGACCTTCTTGATCTCCTCCGGGATCTCCGGACGGTGCGCGATCGACCCTTCCTCGATGATCTTGTCGATCATCTCGTCGGAGTAGAAGCCGCGCTCCTTCGCGAGGTTCTCGAAGACGTAGTTCACCTCGCGCATGATCGTCGGACGCCCCTTGGTGTCCTTCATCACTTGGCGGATGAACGCGAGGCTGAACATCGGCTCGATGCCGCCCGAGCAGTCGGCGATGATCGAGATCGTGCCGGTCGGCGCGACGGTCGTCGTGTAGCTGTTGCGCAGACGACGGCCGAGCTTCTGCCAATCGGAGCCCTCCCACGCCGGGAAGACGCCGCGCTCTTCGGCGAGGAACTCGCTCGCGAGGTGCGACTCGTCGTTCAGCACCTGCATGATCTTCTCGCCGAACTCGCAGCCCTCCTCGGAGTTGTAGGCGATGCCGAGCTTGTAGAGCGCGTCGGCGAAGCCCATCACGCCGAGCCCGATGCGGCGCGTCGTCTTGGACATCGCGTCGATCTCGGGCAACGGGTACTTGTTGACCTCGATCACGTTGTCGAGGAAGCGCGTCGTCGTGTGGATGATCTGCTTGTACTCGTCCCAGTCGAAGCGCACGTCCTTGCCCTCGCCCTTGACGAGCAACCCGAGGTTGATCGAGCCGAGGTTGCAGGAGTCGTACGGGTGGAGCGGTTGCTCGCCGCACGGGTTGGTCGCTTCGATCAGGCCGACGTTCTTGATCGGGTTCTTCTCGTTGATGCGGTCGATGAACACGACCCCGGGCTCGCCGGTGCGCCACGCGTGCTCGACGATCAGGTTCCAGAGCTCGCCGACCGTCCAGAACTCGTTGGTGTCGTTGCCCTGCGCATCGCGCTTGGCGAGAGCCTTCCACTGCTTGCTGCGCGGGTTCATCACCTGGTGGATCGTCGCCGGATCCGCGCGGAGCTCGTTCAGGAAGCGATCGGTGACCGAGACCGAGATGTTGTAGTTCTGCAGGCGGCTCAGGTCGTCCTTGAACGTGATGAACGACATGATGTCCGGGTGGTCGATCCGCAGGATGCCCATGTTGGCTCCGCGGCGGAACGCGCCCTGCTGGATCGCATCGGTGGCCTTCGAGAAGACCTGGATGAACGAGAGCGGGCCTTCGGTGGTGCCGCCCGAGCTCTTGACGATGTCGCCTTGCGGGCGCAGGCGCGAGAAGCTGAAGCCCGTGCCGCCACCGGCCTTCTGGATCAGCGCGGTCGCCTTGATCGAGTCGAAGATGCCCTCGATCGAGTCCTCGACCGGCAGCACGAAGCACGCGGAGAGCATCCCCATCTCACGACCCGCGTTCATCAGCGTCGGGCTGTTCGGCATGAAGAAGCGGCGCGCCATCAGGTCGTAGAACTCGCGTGCGACCGCGACCGCCTTCTCGGGCGTGCCGCCGCCGAAGCAGAGCTCGCCCTTCGCGATGTGAGCTGCGACGCGCCAGAAGAGCTGGCGCGGAGTCTCGATCACCGAGCCGTTCTCCGGGTCCTTCTTGAGGTAGCGGCGCTCGAGCACCTTGAGCGCGTTCGGGGTGAGCTGCGGGTCGATCAGGTCCGTGGGCGGTTCGATGGCTTCGAGCTGGACCATCGCTTCCGGACCGACCTTCGAGCTCGCCATCGGGGTGACCTTCTTCTCCGCTTGAACGCTGGCAGTGTTCACGCTTGTTCTTCTCCGTGGTCCATCTGGGCAGGGCATGGACCGGCCTCTCTGACTGCTATTCCGTACCTGAAACAACGACATCCCGGCGCGGCCAACTGAGACGCCCTCCTCCTTCTCCTACAGCGGCGCGATCGGGTCAAACAACGACGCGCGGGCGGGGTCGATCGGGCGCCTCCCCAGGCCACTCGAAAGTCCAACGATCCGCGTTGAGGGGTGGGCCGCAAGTTATCTCAGGATGTTGGGGTCGCAAGGAATTTTCCGGTCGCTTGCTACCAGCTATTGTGGCGCAACGACTTACTCTCCAGCGAACGGCACGGAGCGCGATCCGCGCGTTCACAGGCGAGCGCGCGACCGCAGCTTCCCGAGCAATTGCTGCCACTCGGAGACCCCCAGCGCGTGGCAAGCCAGGGCATAAGCTGCCCCTCCTGCCGCGATCGCGGCTCCGAGCGCGACGATCGAGCGCGGGCCGTCCGCGAGCGCCGTGTGCGTGCCCCAAGCGGCCAAACCGGACATCGCTCCCGCCAGGGTGATGCGCGTCAGCGAGCTCGCGACCGGCGGTCCGTCCGCCTGCCGCGGAAGCCGCGACAACAGCGGCGGCAGTAGGAGGAATAGGTTCGCCCAATTGGTGATCGCGGTCGCCGCGGTCAGACCGTCGCAGTCCATTCCGAGCACCCGGACGAAGGTCCAGTTCAGCCCGATGTTGACGAACAGCATCGCGATCGAGAGCCGCACCGGGGTCCGCAGGTCGCCGATCGCGTAGTACGTCCGGCCGACCAGCCCGACCGCGCCGGCCGGGATCAGCGAGACGCAGAGCCAGCGCATGCAGGCCGCGGTCCGCGCGGCGCCCTCCGGACCGAACTCGCCGTGCTCCAGCAGCACCGACACCACCGGCCGCGCCAGGACGAAGAGCCCGACGCTCGCCGGCAGCGCGAAGAAGACGATCGCGAGCTGGGTCCGATCGTGCAGCGTGCGCAGCGGACCGAGCTCGCGCCGGTGCCCGAACGCGTTGAGCGCCGGGTACACCGCGGCGGTCGCCGCGGTCGCGACCAACGCGAGCGGGAACTGCTGGATGCGGTTCGCGTACCAGAGCGCCGACGGCCCGCCGACGTCGAGCATGCTCTGCGCCATCAGGCCGTCGATCATCACGTTGACCTGATAGACGGCGGCGCCGAGCGCGAGCGGCGCGCTCTTCTTCAGGATCTCCCACGCCGCGCGCAGATCGCGCTTCGTGCCGTCGGCGTGAGACCAGAGCTCGTTGCTCTTCAACGCCGGGATCTGGATCGCGAGCAACGCGACGCCGGACACCAACGTGCCCCACGCGAGCCAGCGAGCCATGTCGTACTCGCGCGCGCGCTCGAGCACCGGATCGGCGAGCGCTTGATCGGTCGATCCGAACTCCCACCAGATCGCCCCGAGCGTCGCGATCACGATGACGTTCATCACCGCGGGCCCCCACGTCGGTGCCGCGAAGTGTCCGCGCACTCCGAGCGCGCCGGCGCACAGCCCCGCGAGGCACGCGAAGATCAGGAACGGCGTGAGGCGCAGCGTGAGCTCGCGCACCGGCTCCGGATCGGCGCCGAGCCAACGCCAGTCGGTCATCGGAAACGTGTCGCCGAGCACGTACACGCTCGCCATCACGACCGCGCTGATGCCGATCAGGATCCACGTCGCGAGCCAGATCGTGTCGAGGAACACGCGTCGGCCCGCGGCGTTGCCGCGATCGTGATCGGCGGCGGTGACCGCGTTCTGGAGCGACGTCGAGAGCGCGCCTTCGCCCATCAAGCGCCGGAACAAGTTCGGCACGCGCCACGCGGTGACGAACGCGTCGTAGATCGCCGAGCGATCGCCGAACAGGAACGCCGTCATCGACTCGCGCGCGTAGCCGAGGATGCGCGAGCACAACGTCAGCGTCGAGATCAGCAGCGTGCGCGCGACGAGCCGGCGGTGACGGCCGACGATGTCGCTCGCGCCGTCTGCTTGCGGGGGCTTCTCGACTTGGGGCATCGGCGCGCGACGGACTCGGACTCGCAGGCGATCAGGAGGTGCGGAGGACGTGAGCCCGCGCGAGGCGCGAGCTCGGGATTCGACGTTCGAGGCCGCGAGCGAGCTTCACGCGATCCTCCTCGTGGGCTGTCGGTTCGGCGCGTTCACACCACTTCGGCGAGTGCGAACGGCGATGCGGCGCGCGGCGAAGGTCGCACGGCGTTCGCCGCGGCGCGCGACGGAGCTCGGCTCACGGCAGGAGCTCGGCGGCGAGCTTCTGCACGAGCTTGCCGTCGACCGATCCCTTGTGCCGCGCCATCGCTTCCTTCATCAAACGACCGACGTCGGCCTTCGACGTCAGCGCGAGCTCGGCGATCAGTTTCTGCACGACCGCTCGCGTCTCGTCCTCGCCGAGCTGCTTCGGCAGGTAACGGCGCAGGATCTCGATCTCGGCGCGTTCCTTGGCCGCGAGCTCCTCGCGTCCGGCCTTCGCGAACTCGGCGACGCTCTGTTGGCGCGTCTTGACGCCGCTCGCGAGCACGCCGAGCACGTCCTCGTCGGTCAGAGCGCGGCCGAGGTCGACGTCGAGCTTCTTCAGGTGCCCGAGGATCATCCGGAGCGTGTCGCGGGTCAGGTTGTCACCCGACTTCATCGCGCTCTTGACGTCGTTCTCGAGCTGTAGGCGCAGCGTCATGGTCACTCCTCCTCGCCTTCGTCGTCGCCCGTTTCGGGTTCGTCGGCTGCGTCATCGTCGCCGACATCGTCCGTCGGTTCGTCGGACGGCTCGTCGGCGGCCTCGAGCGCGGAGGGCGGCGCGATGCGCTGCTGCGGCTCGACGTGGCCGTAGGCCTCGAGGTCTTCCGCCGAGACGAGCTCGACGCTGACCAATCGGTCGCCGTCCTTGAGGTTGACGAGGATTACGCCCTGCGTGTTGCGCCCCATCGGTCGCGCGTCGGCGATCGGCGAGCGCACGATCATCCCCTGCTGGGTGATGAACATGACCTCGTCCTCTTCCTTGCAGAGCACGAGCCCGATCACGTGACCGTTGCGGCCCTCGGTGCGGATGTTGATCACGCCCTGACCGCCGCGGCCCTTGACCGGGTAGTCGGCGATCGGCGTGCGCTTGCCGTGGCCGTGCTCGCACGCGGTGAGGATGAAACGATCCTCGCCGCCGATCACGATCATGCCGACGACTCGGTCGTCGTCGAGCAAGCGGATGCCGCGCACGCCGAACGATGTCCGGCCCATCTGACGAGCGGCCTTCTCGTCGAAGCGGATCGCCTGCCCGTTCGCGGTGCCGAGCACGATCGTGTCGCCGGGCTTGCAGACGCCGACGCCGACGACCTCGTCGTTCTCCTCGAGCAGGATCGCGCGGATGCCGCCCTTCTTCGGGCGCGAGAACGCTTCGAGCGCGGTCTTCTTGACCGTCCCGCGCGTCGTCGCGAAGAACACCGAGCTCTCCGAATCGAACGCGGGCACGCGCAGCACGTTGGTGATCTTCTCGCCGGGCTGCATCTCGATCAGGTTCGAGATCGCGCGGCCCGCCGACGTGCGCGAGGCCTCGGGCACCGTGTAGACCTTGAGCCAGTAGACCTGCCCGCGGTTCGAGAAGCAGAGCAGGTAGTCGTGCGTCCCGGCGACGAAGAGCGACTGGATCACATCGCCTTCCTTCGTGTCCGAGCCGCGGATGCCGCGCCCGCCGCGTCCTTGAGCCTTGTAGGTCTCGAGCGAGACGCGCTTGACGTAGCCGTCGCGCGAAACGGTGACGACGACCATCTCTTCGTTGATCAGCTCTTCGATGTCGAAGCCGCCGTCGATCTCTTCGTTGGAGATCTCGGTGCGCCGCTTGTCGGCGTACTTCTTCTCGAGGTCGTCGAGGTCCGCCTTGATGATCTCGATCACGCGCGCTTCGCGGCCGAGGATGTCCTTGAGGTCGGTGATCTCGGCGAGCAGCTTCGCGAACTCGGCTTCGAGCTCTTCGCGGCCGAGACCGGTCAACCGGCCGAGGCGCATCTCGACGATCGCCTGCGCTTGGCGCTCGGAGAGCCCGAACTCCTTCGACAGGTTGTTGCGCGCGTCCTCGACCGCCTTGCTGGCGCGGATGATCGCGATCACGCGATCGATGTTGTCGACCGCGATGCGCAGACCTTCGACGATGTGCTTGCGCTCCTCGGCCTTCGCCAAGAGGAAGCGCGAGCGCCTGCGGATGATCTCCTTGCGGTGCGCGATGTACGCGTCGAGCAGGCCGCGCAACGGCAGCGTGCGAGGCTGGCCGCGATCGATCACCAGGTTGATGATCGAGTGCGTCGCCTGCATCGGCGTGTACTCGTAGAGCTGGTTGATGACGACCTGTGCGTCCTCACCCTTCTTCAGCTCGATCACCAGGCGGATGCCCGAGCGGTCCGACTCGTCGCGCACGTCGGAGATGCCGGTGATGCGCTCGTCTTTGACGACCTCGACGATCTTCTCGATGATCGCGGTCTTGCGGACCTGGAACGGAACCTCGGTGACGACGATCACCTCGCGGTTCTTGAAGGTCTCGACGTGGCAACGCGCGCGCACGCGGACGATGCCGCGGCCGGTCGCGTAGGCCTGCAGGAACCCGCGCCGGCCCATGATGATGCCGCCGGTCGGGAAGTCGGGGCCTTGGACGAGCTCGCAGAGCTCCTGCCCCGACACGTCCGGCCGATCGAGCACGACGCGCAGCGCCGACACGATCTCGCCGAGGTTGTGCGGCAACAGACTGGTCGCCATGCCGACCGCGATGCCGTCGGAGCCGTTGCACAGCAGGTTCGGGAAGCGGCCGGGCAGGACGGTCGGCTCGAGGCGCGAGTCGTCGTAGTTCGGCTGCATGTCGACCGTGTCGCGGTCGAGGTCGTCCATCATCTCGACGGCCGACGACTCCATGCGCGCTTCCGTGTAACGCATCGCGGCGGGGGGGTCGCCGTCGATCGAACCGAAGTTGCCCTGCCCGTCGATCAGCGGATAACGCGTCGAGAACGGCTGCGCGAGACGGACGAGCGTCGGGTAGATCACCGACTCGCCGTGCGGGTGGTAGTTGCCCGACGTGTCGCCCGCGATCTTCGCGCACTTGCGGTACTTCGCGCGCGGCCCGAGGTTCAGGTCGTTCATCGCGACCAGGATCCGCCGCTGCGAAGGCTTGAGCCCATCGCGCACGTCGGGGAGCGCGCGCGAGTGGATCACGCTCATCGCGTACGTCAGATACGACTCGCGCATCTCGCGCTCGATCGGACGCGGCTCGACGGGGTATCCGGGGGCGGTCGGTTTCGGCTGTTCGGTAGTCGTCATCGTCTGGAGTGACCGTCGGTTTCGACGCCGGTTGCAGGTCTCGAAGCGCGTCGTTCCGCGCCCTCGCTGCCCGACCGGCGAAGCCCCTCCGCGCACACCGCCCCGGCGACCCTGGGTTTTCGTCCCAAGTCCCTACCGGATACGGATTTGGCGAGCTTCGGAAGGCCGCCGGATTATCCCCTCCGGCGACCCCGGATTCCAGCTTCCAAGCGCGTTTGCGGCAGCCCGCGGGCGCCGGCTTTCGACCCATCGAAGGATCGCGCTTCGCGGGCTCCTCGGGCGCACGATTTCGGCCGATCGGTCGGTCGCCGTCTTGGCCCGAGAACACCCCGAACTCACCCCGCTGCTCCGGGGTCGAAATCGACGGGGCCGCGCGCGGAAACCGGCCCTTCGAGACCCCGCGGCGGCGCCGCAGCTCGGCCAGACGGCGTCCGCGACAGCGTGTGACCGGGCTTCTCGCTCCGCAGCGAGCTCTCGGACTATCGCGGCCTCGCCAGCGTCGCGTCGTGCGCGCGCGCGGCGGCGAGCCAGGGCTCCGGCAGGCGTTCGCACTCGGGTGCGAGCGGCGCGAGCGTCGGCACGCGGCCGGCCGCGAGCTCCTCCGCCTCGGCGTCGACGTACTCGGCGAGCACCTCGGCGACCGGCAGCGTCTCGCGACGGCCCGACAGCGCCTCCAGCGCGAGCCAATCGAGCGCGCGCTTCGCGTCACCCGCTTCCAGCG
>JADLBP010000204.1 GCA_020847695.1 Planctomycetota bacterium | reverse complement strand
CGCTAGACTGCGCGCACCATGGCGAAGGAACACAAGCTCACGGTCGGCGCTGCGGCGCCTGCGTTCGAACTCGAGTCGACCAGCGGCAAGAAGGTCTCGCTCGCGAGCCTCAAGGGCAAGAAGGTCGTGCTCTACTTCTATCCGAAAGACGACACGCCCGGCTGCACGCGCGAGGCGTGCGGATTTCGCGACGAGTTCGCGGCGGTGAAGAAGGCGGGAGCGGTGGTGCTCGGGGTGTCGAAGGACTCGCTCGCGAGCCACGCCAAGTTCCGCGCGAAGTACGAGCTGCCGTTCGAGCTGCTCGCCGATCCCGACAACGCGCTCGCCAAGACCTACGGCGCTTTCGGCAAGAAGATCATGTACGGCAAGGAAGTGACCGGGACGATCCGTTCGACGTTCCTGATCGACGAGAGCGGCAAGCTCGCGGCGATCTGGGCGCCGGTGAAGGTCGACGGTCACGTCGAGAAGGTGCTCGCGGCGGTGCGAGGCGAAACCGCGCCGGCGACGAAGCCCGCCGCGAAGAAGGCGAAGAAGTCGAGCTGAGTTCGGCGCCGATCGCTCGGCGCGCCGCTCACTCGTCCGACGAAGCCGGCAGGATCGGCGCGAGGTTGCGCGCGAGGAAGAAGCGACCGATGCGCGCGTCGAACAGCGTGCCGTCCGCGCGCTTCATCTGATACGAGCCCTCCATCGAGCCCCACTCGGTCGCGAGACGACTGCTGCTCGTGTATTCGAACTTCTCGCCGGGCGCGAGCAGCGGTTGCTCTCCGACGACGCCGGGGCCGCGCACCTCGCGGCGCTCGCCGATCGCGTCGGAGATGATCCAGTGGCGCGAGAGCAACTGCGCCGGGAGCTCGCCCTCGTTCTGGATCACGACGCGGTACGCGTAGAGGTAGACCGAGCGCTCGGGATCCGACTGATCCGGCAGGTACTGCGCGCCGACGCGCACCCTGATCCCCTGGGTCTCGGTATCGCTGTGTCCCTTCTGCATCGTGGCTCCGTTCGGGCGGCGACTGTATCAGACGCCGAACTGTCGAAAATGGTGATCGAGGTGTCGCCACTGCAGCGTGCTCCACTCGTCCGCCGAGAGCTTCCCGAAGAACGGGTGCGGCTTCTGCGTCAGTTTGGCCGGTCCGCCTTCGCCGAAGCGACGCGCGAGCTCGGCCAACGCCGCGTGCTCCCGCGCGAAGTCGCGCCGGTCGGTGACGCGAAACTCCGGCGCGGTCGGCAGGTTGCGGCCCCAGGGCTTGTCCGACAGGAGCTGCCTGCGCGCGAAGCCACCGAACAGGATGCCGAGCAGCCCGCGCTTCAGCTCGAGCTCGCCGAGCGCGACCTTCAGCGCGACCTGACAGTGCGCGCACATCTGCGCCGCGTCCATCTTCCCCCACTGCGGCTTCGTCGACGCCGAGAGCCGGCTGAGACGGGCGAGCATCTCCTGGCGGTCGGCGGCGACGAACAGCGATTTCGAGCTCATGGGCGCGCCATTCGACCGTCGGGTGCGTCGCGGAGCAATGCCGCGCCGCGACGTGCGCTCGCAACGCCCTGCCGCCGCGCGCCGCGAGTCGCTAGAGTCTCAGCCCCTTGAGCTCCAAGACCTCCAAGAAGGCCGCGCGCAAGACGCCGTGGCGCGACAACATCGAGGCCTTCACGGTCGCCATCATCATGGCCGTGATGCTCAAGTACTTCATCGTCGAGGCGTACAAGATCCCGACGCCGTCGATGCAGCCGACGCTGATGGGCGACGAAGCGACCGGGCTCTTCGATCGCATCCTGGTCGACAAGCTCTCCTTCCACTTCCGAGAGCCCGAGCGCTACGAGGTCGCGGTCTTCAAGTACCCGCTCGATCGCTCGAAGAACTTCATCAAGCGCATCGTCGGCATGCCCGGCGAGGACTTCCGGATCTTCAACGGCGACCTCTGGACCCGCAAGGACGCCACCGAGCCGTGGAAGGTCCTGCGCCGGCCGCGCAGCGTCCAAGGCGAGACGTGGAAGCCGATGCACCTCTCCGACGACCCGCGCACGGGTTGGACGAGCGACACGAAGGGCTGGAGCGCGCGCGGTCACGAAGTGTCGGCGCGCGGCGACGGACGAGCGCAGTTCAAGGTCAGCGGCTCAGCGAACGTCGTCGACGACTTCTCGCACGGGTACAACGCGAAGATCGCGCCGCTGCAGCGCGCGCCGGGCGGACTGACGCGCCACAACGTCGGCGACCTGCGCGTCGAGGGCGAAGTCACCGCGCTCGCGGGTTGCAAGTCGATCGCGGTCGAGTTCATCGAAGGACCGCGCGCTTACGTGCTCGAGATCCCCGGCCCCGCCGCCGATGCGAACGCCGCGCCGCGCATCCGCGTGCGCTACGGGTCGCCGGACGTCGGTTCGGCTTCGAAGCTCGCGACCGAAGCGGTCGCGAACGCGTATCGGCTGCCCGCCGGCGCGGCGATCTCGTTCGCGGCACAGAACATCGACGACTTGCTCTCGCTCGAGGTCGACGGCGAGCTCGTGTGCGAGCTCGAGATCGCCGGCGCCGCCGACAACGCGGCCAACGCGTGGGGCAGCTCCGCGAACCTGACGATCGCCGGCGAAGGCGCGGACTTCGCCGAGCTGCAGACGCTGCGCGACATCTACTACACGTCGGAAGCGAAGACGACCGAGCTGACGATCCCAGCCGGTCACTACTTCATGCTCGGCGACAACACGCAGAACTCGAGCGACGGCCGCGAGTGGACCTTCGAGCGTTTGTCGTGGCCGGGCGAGGGCTCCGAAGGCCAGATCGTGCGCGGCAACAAGCGCATCACCGAGAACCCCGTCCAGGTGATGACCGACGAGGGCATGACGACCTTCTTCAGGGACGAGTGGGGCGAGCTCTGGAGCTTCCCGTCGCAGTCGGCGACCAAGGCAATGCCGGAGGCGGCGCCGTTGGTCGCGCGCGAGCTGATCTGCGGCCGGGCCGTGTTCGTGTTCTGGCCGATCTCGCCGTCGTACGACGCCTACCGCTTGCGCTGGGTCCACTAGGCCGTAGGGCGCGGTAGGTACCGGGCGGGTTATCCACAGCGCCGCGACCGCCCGGATGACGCCCAAGCGGCGGCCGAGCGGCCCAAAATCGGCCCGTTTCCCGGCGCTCGGAGAGTGCGGTCCCGCACGCTGCCAAGGCCACAAGCCCTTGCAAATCACTGATTTGCGCGATGGGCAGCATCGGCACTGTCGAGGCCCGATCAAGATGCAGCATCCAACGCTCGGACGAGCGGGAGAGCACCGCATCAGCTCGCGGGTGAGCGTTTTCACCTCTCCACGAGTTATCCACATGCACCTTTTCGGTGCGATCCGCTTGCAACCAAGTCGCAAAACGGTCGCCACGAACTCGCAACCGCGCGCCCGGTCGCGCTCGCCGGAGCCTCCGAGCGAGGGCTGCGCTCCGCGGCTCCGGTCCGCCGCGGTCCGGCGCGCTGCGCACGGCGCCCTCCCTCCCCGAGGCCGGCGGGCGCCCCGAAGCGCGGGTCCGAGCCGAACCCGACGCCCGAGCCGCGGTTCGCGCCCGCAGGCCGCCCGTGCGGCTGGATCCGAGCCCGCGGGCTCTACACTGCGGCGATGAACGCCGATGCGCAGCGGAGCGAGCGCCTGCTCGAAGCCAAGGGTCTGGTCAAGTCGTTCAAAGGCCGCCGCGTGGTCGACGGCGTCTCGTTCCACGTCGACGCCGGCGAGATCGTCGGGCTGCTCGGACCGAACGGCGCGGGCAAGACGACGAGCTTCCGGATGACGGTCGGTTTGACGAAACCGGACGCGGGTGCGGTGCTGTTGCGCGGTCGCGATTGCTCGAAGATGCCGATGTACCAACGCGCGCGGATCGGCATGGGCTACCTGCCGCAAGAGCGCAGCATCTTCCGGCGCATGACCGTGCTCGAAAACCTGCTCGCCGTGCTCGAGACGATGCCGTACTCGCGGAAGGAGCGGCACGAAGAGGCCGAGCGCCTGCTCGCGGAGCTCGAGCTCTCGCACCTCGTCAAGAGCTTGGCCGAGACGCTCTCCGGCGGCGAGCAACGCCGACTCGAGCTCGCGCGGTCGCTCGCGACGAAGCCGGTAATCCTGCTGCTCGACGAGCCGTTCGCCGGCGTCGACCCGATCGCGGTGCAGGAGATCCAATCGCTCGTGCAGCGGATGCGAGCGAAGGGCATCGGCGTGTTGATCACCGACCACAACGTGCGCGAGACGCTGCAGCTCACCGATCGCGCGTACATCATCAGCCACGGTCAGATCTTCCGTGACGGCACGCCGCGCGAGATCGTCGCGGATCCGCGCGTCCGCGAGATCTACCTCGGCCACTCGTTCGACGCGCCGGTTTTCGGCGTGACCGCGGCCGAGGAGAAGGATCTGCTGAAGCCCTGAACGCCGGCGCGCGCCCGCCGACGCCGCTTCGTCACGCCGCTTCGTCACGCCGCTTCGGCACGCCGCTTCGGCACGATGCTTCGGCACGCCGCTTCGGCACGATGCTTCGGCGCGCGTGACGCTCAGCGACGCCAGCGGAGCGTCAGCACCGGCCCGTCGACGTCGAGGTCGACCGAGGTGAACACCGGATCGTCGAGCGCGCTCGCTTCGAGCATCCACCATCGCCAACCGAGCAGCACCGTGACGCCGTCGGCGACGTTCCAACCAACGCCGGCTTCGAGGTGGCGCGACTGCGCGATGTCCTCGCCGAGGACGAGCGCGAGCTGGCCGCGCAGCTCGAACTCGAATGCGCCGCCGAACGGGAACTCGGCTGCGGCACCGATGGGCAACGAGAGGCCGCGGATGTCGAACTCAGTCGGCCGCGAGCCGCTCCATTCGAAGTCGTACGTCGCATAGCCGACGCCGAAACGTCCGACGCCGCGCGCGCCGTTCTCGAACACGCGGCACCACGACCAACTGGCCTGGAGCTCGCCGAATTCGTACTCGAGCGCGTCGATCGATCCGCTGACGGCGCTCGCCGCGAGCTCGACGTGCTGCGAAAGCTCCGGTGCGCCGTCGGTGCCGCCCTCGATCGGCAGCTCGATGCGCAACGTCGGCATCCACTCGCCGTGATCTTGCTCTTCGAGCACGACGCCCGAGCACGCCGACGCGGCGCCGATGCAAAGCGCCAGGCTCCACGCGCTCGCAGCCATACCGGCGAAACTAGTCCGTCGCTCGCGCGGTCGCACGCGAGCCGATGGCAGCAGCCGCATGCGCTCGTTTCCGTAGGACGAACCTGCGTCGATCGACGCGCCGGAGGCTCGCTCGGCTTGACCGTGTTCGAAGAGCGCCGATATCATCCCCGCCCCTTTGCACGGCGGTAGCCCTTCGCTCCGGCCGTCGATTTCTCCCGCGAGGCTCCCCATGAACATCGTCGCCTGCGTCAAGCGCGTGCCCGTCACCGAAGCGCAGCCGAAGATCGCCGCCGACGGCAAGTCCGTCGACGCGACCGGCATCGAGTACATGCTCTCGTTCTACGACGACCTCGCGATCGAAGAAGCGATTCGTACCAAGGAGAAGCTCGGCGGCGAGGTCACGGTGCTGACGCTCGGCCCCGCGGAGGCATCGAAGGAGCTGCGTGACGCGCTCGCCAAGGGTGCGGACAAGGCGTCGATCCTGAAGGACGCGAATTGGGCCGCGCGCGACGCGCGCTCGACGGCGAAGGTGCTCGCGAAGAAGCTGCAGGAGCTCGGCGCGCAGGTCGTCTTCTTCGGCCGCGTCGCGACCGATCGCGACAACTCGGCGGTCGGCGCGTACGTCGCGACGCTGCTCGGTTGGTCGTGCGTCACCGACGTCGTGAAGCTCGAGCTCGCCGCCGACAAAGGCAAGGCGTGCCGCGAGACCGAAGACGGCGTCGAGACCGTCGAGTTCGCGCTTCCGGCGGTGATCACGTGCGACAAGGGTCTCAACGAGCCGCGTTACTCCGGGCTCAAGGGCATCATGGCCGCGAAGAAGAAGACGATCGACGAGCTCGCGTTCGAGGACGTGCCGAACCAGCAAGCGGTCGCCAAGCTCGAGCCGCCGCCGGCTCGCAAGGAAGGCCGCGTGGTCGGTCAAGGCGCGGCAGCGGTGCCGGCATTGATCGAGGCGTTGCGCAACGAAGCCAAGGTCCTCTGATTCCGCCGAGCCGAGAAAGAACGCAGCCATGACCACGATCGTCGTCCTCGTCGAACAGTCCCAAGGCAACGTCCGCCGCGCGAGCCTCGAAGCGCTCGGCGCAGCGAAGAGCTCCGGCGCGCGCGTCGTCGCCGTCGTCGAAGGCGGAGAGGGCACCGCGCCGGTGCTCGCCAAGCACGGCGCCGATCGCGTCGTCGTCCTGAAGGGCGACGGACGCTCGAGCCCGGACCGCAGCGCGCACGACATCGCCGCGGTGGTGCGCGAGGAGGGCGCGAAGGCGTGTCTCGCCGCCGCGAGCTCGAACGGCAAGCAACTGATGCCGCGGATCGCCGCCGAGCTCGACTCGACGGTCTTCAGCGACTGCACCGGCCTCGATCTCTCGGGCGCGACGCCGAAAGCGGTCCGTCCGTGGCTCGCGGGCAAGCTGATCGCGACGCTCGAATCGAACGCGCCGGTGTTCTGCGCGACGCTGCGCCCGAACACGTTCGCGCCGCGCGAAGCTCCGGCGGCGGGAGAGCTGGTCACCAAGCCCTCGTCGGCCGCGCTCAGGGCCTTGGTCGCCTCGATCGACGCGAAGGGTGGCGGCAAGCTCGACGTCAAGGAAGCGCCGGTGGTCGTCTCCGGCGGTCGCGGCATGAAGGGCCCCGAGCACTTCGCGTTGCTCGAGGAGCTCGCCGCCGCGTTCGGCAACGCCGCGGTCGGTGCGTCGCGCGCGGTCGTCGATGCGGGCTGGCGTCCGCACTCGGAGCAGGTCGGCCAGACCGGCAAGACGGTCTCGCCGCAGCTCTACGTCGCGGTCGGCATCTCCGGCGCGATCCAACACCTCGCCGGCATGCGCACCTCGAAGGTCATCGTCGCGATCAACAAGGACGCCGACGCGCCGATCTTCAAGGTCGCGGACTACGGCATCGTCGGCGACGCGTTCGAGGTGCTGCCCGCGTTGACCGCCGCGGTCAAAGCGGTGCGTTCGCAGCGCTGAGCTTGCGGCGCGAGGCGCGCGCGGCGAACCTGGGCGACGTGAAGATCGCCGTCCTCGCCGCGCTCGCGTGCATGCTCGCTTCGAGCTGCGCCGACTCGCGGCTCTCGCGTCACTTCGACGCCGGGCCGTGGCGCGCAGGCTTGGCGGAGCAGTTCGAGCGTCCGGAGCGCTTCGTGCCCGAGCTCGCGGCGGCGAGCGCGACCGTGCTACTGCTCGCCACCGACGAAGCCGGGCTCGCGACCGACGACGCGCTCGACCACGAAGCCGACAGCGGCGACACTAGCCGCGCGGACGAGGTCCGCGACGCGCTGCGCTGGACCGCAGTCGGCTGGAGCGCGGTCAGCCTGCTGCGCGGCGACGAGGCGTGCGCGGCGGAGATCGGCATCGAGATCTGGGCGCTCAACACGGTGCTGACGCGCGGGTTGAAGTCGGTGGTCGGCCGCGAGCGCCCGAACGGCTCCGACGACGGCTCCTTCCCGTCGGGCCACGCGTCGACCGCGTTCTCGCTCGCGACGTTCCTCGCGCGCAGCGTCGACGACGCGTTCGAGAGCCCGTGGGGCAAGCTCGGCTACCTCGCCTACGTGCCCGCGGGCTTCGTCGCGGCGCACCGCGTGTCGAGCGAGGTGCACTACCCGTCCGACGTCGTCGCCGGCGCGCTGCTCGGCTTCTTCGTCGCGAACACGGTCTACGACGCGCACTTCGGCGACGGCCGCGGCGCGTCGATCTTCGGCGGCACGAGCGGCGACGTCGCGTGGGGCTGGGCGCCGACCGAGGTCGACGAGCACGTCGCGCTGAGCTTCTTCGTCAGCTTCTGAGCCGCGTCGTTCGCGCCACGGCGGCGAGTGCCGAGCACGATCCGGGCTTCTCGCCGTCAGACTGCCTCGCATGGCTGGGCCACGCGCTGGCCGCCGCCTCGCCGCGGTCCGAGCATCGTCCGTCTCCGAGCGCGGTCCGACTGCCTCGCATGGCTGGGACACATCGTCGACACCGCGCTGCGCGGGGGCGAGCTCGATCCGGGCTTGCCCGCCGTCAGACTGCCTCGCATGGCTGGGCCACGCGGCCGAGAACACGTCGAAACAGGTCCGTGGAGAGTTGAGCGGTTCGAACCGGGCGCGGCGGCAGCCCGGGCGTCGCTCCCCCGCCCGCGGTGTCCCCCAGCGCTCCTTAGCGGCGTCTGGCATCCCTTGGCGGCGCTCGAGAGTCGCTCGGCGCGGCTCAGCGGCGGTTCGGCAGGATCTCGCCGCACGCCAGCTTCGCGCCCGAGCCGCCCGCTGGCTGCGTCACGTAGTCGTCGGGGCGCTCGGTGATCACCAGGAACTTGCCGATCACCGTCGTCTCGGGGTCGTTGACCGACAGCCCGTCGCAGACGATCTCGAGCGTCCCGACGCCTTGCTCGTCGACGATCAAGTTGCCGAGGTCTCCCGCGTGATGCGTGTCGGCTTGCGGAGCTCCGTGCGCTTGGCGGTGAGGATTGAAGTGCACGCCGGTGTCGTTGCAGCTCTTGCCCTCGACCACGAAGACGCCGTGCGCGCCGGGCGGTGCGTTCTGCACGCTGATGAACGCGCGCACGCCGCCGGAGACCTCGACGAACTCGGCGAGCCCGGAGAGCTCGACGAGCGCGCGACCTTCGAGCAAACAACTCGCGCGGCGCGCGTTCGGGCGCTCGACCAGCGAGCAGGCACTCGCGAGCAACAGCGCCACGCCTGCGGCGAAGACCGCGAGGCTCGACGCTGCCGAACTCCAGGTCCCGCGGCTCGGTACCCCGCGACGGCGCGACAGACGCGGAGCGAGGCGGACGAGCGAACGCGCCGCGCGCGCGAGGATCATCTCAGCGCGCCTTCGCGGGAGCGCAGACAGGCGACTCCGCGGTGGGCTGGTGGGCCATTCAGGATTCGAACCTGAAACTTCCACGCTGTGAACATGGCACTCTAACCAGTTGAGTTAATGGCCCGAAGGGGGCGGGACTTTATCGCCGTCGGGTCGGTCTGGCAAGGGCTCCGTCGCGCGCGACCCTCCGGCGGTCCCAGAGGCGCCCCGCGCGGGCCGGCGAGCCGCAGCGGATCGCCGCGAGCCGCCCAGGCATCGACCACGCGGCCCGAGCGCGTCGTTCGGCGGCTCCACGCGCTCGCAAGAGAAGCGCCCAGCAGCATGCGCGGCGCACCGAGCTCCGAGCTTCGCGCGCGCCGCGTCGAGAGCTTCGCGCGCACCGAATCGAGCTCAGCACGGTCCGCATCGAGTTCAGCGAGGACCGCAGCCAGCTCCGCGAGGACCGCAGCCAGCTCCGCGCGGACCGCAGCGAGCTTCGCGCGGACCGCAGCGAGCTCAGCACGGACCGCAGCCAGCTCCGCGCGCACCGAACCGAGTTCCGCGCGCCGCGCACGGAGGTTCGCGCCGAGCGCTACGCGCGCCGACGGCTCAGGCGTCCGGATCCTTGCCGAGCTTGTGGCGCAGGATCTCGTTCAGCTTGCCCTCCGCGCGCCGGAGCATCATCCGCACGGCGTCCTCGCTCTTGCCGCCCATGCGCTCGCCGGCGTCGCGCAACTGCAAGCCTTGGAAGAAGACCAGCGTGATCGCCTGACGGTGTTCGTCGGAGAGCTTCTCGACCGCTTCGCGCAGGAGCTGGAAGCTCTCGCCGCGTTGGACTTGGCGCGTGACCGAGAGATCGTGGCTCGGCGGCTCGATCTGCCGCGGCGCGTCGTGCTCGGCATCGGCCGGGCCTTCGAGCGCGATCTCGTGGCTCGAGTCGCGCTTCGACGCGGAGTAGAACTCGGCCTTGTCGCGGATCTTGTTCTGCAGGATCTGGATCAACCAGCGCAGCAGCGAGTCCTCGCCGCGGTACTCGTAGTTCTTGAAGTCGCGCGTCGCCTCGCGGAACGTCGTCTGCGCGAGATCGTCGGGCTCTTCCTTGCGTCGCAGTTTCGCGCCGAGCTTGCGGCGCGCGACCTCGAGCATGATCCCGTGGTAGCGCAGGAAGAGCTGGTTCAGCGCCTCCGCGTCGCCGGACTGCGCGCGGCGCACGAGCTCTTCGGTTTCGTTCGAGCGAAAGCCCTCCGGCAGGTCGAAGGGCTTGGGCTCGGGGGTGTTGGGGTCGCGCTTTTCCGATTCGTGGCTCATCGCACTCCGTCGCGAGGCGTCGCCCTCGGAGGGACGTAGGCTAGCCCGGCGCGCCGTCAGACGCCAGGCGGACGCCGCGCGGGAGCGCGTCGATCGGCGCGACGCCGCGCGCGGAGCGTCGAACGGACGCTGCGCCGGCGGGTTCGCTTCGCTCAGGCGCTCTCGCCTCTCGCGAGAGCGACGAAACGCGCCTCGTCGATCACCTCGGTGCCGAGAGCCGCCGCCTTCTTCGCCTTCGAGCCGGCGTCGGCGCCCGCGACCAGGTAGTCGGTCTTCGCGCTGACCGCCGACGCGACCTTCGCGCCCGCGCTCTCCGCGAGCCGCTTCGCCTCCGCGCGCGAGAGCCCGGTCAGCGTGCCGGTGAAGACCAGCGTCTTGCCCGCGAGCGGGCCCGTCGCCGACGTCGACGCCGGGTAGAGCAGCTCGACACCGCCGGCGAAGAGGCGCTCGAGCAAGGCGCGGGATCTCGGCTCCTCGAACCACGCGCGCACCGACGCGGCGAGCTCGGGGCCGACGCCGTGGACGAGCTGGAGCTCGTCGACCGTCGCCGCTTCGAGCGCCTCGAGGCTCGCGAAGTGTTGCGCGAACAACCGCGCGGTCGCCGGGCCGACGTCGGGGATCGAGAGCGCCAGCAGGAAGCGCTCGAACGACACGCGCTTCTTCTCTTGGATCTGCGCGAAGAGGTTCGAGACGCTCTTCTCGCCCCAGCGCTCGAGCTCGAGCAGCTTCTCGCGGTCGAGGTGGAAGATGTCCGCGGGCGTCGCGATGTGACCGTGATCGACGAGCTGCTCGATCAGCTTCTCGCCGAGGCGATCGATCTCGAAGCCGACCGTCAACGCGATCGTGCGACCGACCACCTGCGGTTTGCAGGCGTGCAGGTTCGGGCAACGGTAGTACTTGCCTTCCTGCACGACGTCCGCGCCGCAGGCCGGGCACTTCGCCGGCATCGCGAACTCCGCGCGCCATTGCCACGTGACGCCGGGGCGGATCGGGCGCGGCGCGGCCGTCTTCCCGCTCGATGGCTCGCTCCGTTCGTCGCTCGGTCTGTCGCTCGGTCCGTCGCTCGGTTGCCCGCTCGACCGGCCCGGCGTCGTGTCGTTCGACTCGTCGCTCGGTGGGTCGGTCAGCGCCTCGCTCGACTTCGGGCCGGGCTTCTGGCCGGACTTCCGACGCGACTTGCCGTTCGCCGTGGCGCTCGGCTCGCCGTTCGATTCGTCGCCACGCTCGCGGCCGTCGGTCCGGCCGAGCTGCTCGATCGCCCCCGCGCCGGGATCCGAGTCCGCGGGCGGCTCCTGGCCTTGCGCCTCGGTCTCCAGGAGCTCGTCGGGCACCCGCTCGCGCCAATCCTTTGGCGCGTCTCCGCTCGCCGCCTCGGCGACGCCCATCACCTGCGGGATCACGTCGCCCGCTCGGTAGAGGAACACGCGGTCGCCGACGTGCAGGCCGAGCGCCTGGACGTGCTCCGCGTTGTGCAGCGTGGTGTGCCGCACCACCACGCCGCCGATCTCGACCGGATCGACGTGCGCGCGCGGCGTCAGCCGGCCGTTCGCGCCGACCTGGACCTCGATCGCGCGCAGCAGCGAGCTCGCTTCGCTCGCCGGGAACTTGTACGCGAACTGCCAGCGCGTCGAGCGCGCCGTCTCGCCGAGGCGAGCCCGCAGATCGAGGCGGTCGAGCTTCGCGACCACGCCGTCGACTTCGTACGCGAGCTCCGCGCGCTTCGCGAGCAAGTCGTTGCGGTACTCGATGCACCCGGCGATGCCGCGCACCTTGCGCGCGAGCCCCGAATCGCTGAATCCCCACGCGGACAGCGCCGCCGCGAGCTCGGTCTGCGTCGCGAGCCCGGTGCCTTCGCTCTGCGGCGCCGCCCACGCGAAGAACTGCAGCGGATAGCGCGCGACCTCCGACGGATCGTTGCGACGCAGCGCACCGGCGGCGGCGTTGCGCGGATTGGCGAGCACGGGCTTGCCCTCGGCCTCGCGCTCGCGGTTGAAGCGTTCGAACGCCGCGCGGCCGATCAGGATCTCGCCGCGGACCTCGAGGCGCTTGGGCACCGGGCGCGCGGACGCCGCGAGCCGCAGCGGCAGATTGCGCACCGTGCGCAGGTTGCGCGTGATGTCCTCGCCGACCTCGCCGTCGCCGCGGGTCAGGCCGCGCACGAAGACACCGTCGACGTAGAGCAGCGACGCGCTCGCGCCGTCGAACTTCGGCTCGACCACCCAGTCGAGCTCCGCGCCCGACTCGAGGCCGAGGAAACGCACGATGCGCGCCTCGAAGTCGCTGACTTCGTCCTCGTCGAACAGGCTGTCGATCGAGAGCATCGGAACGTCGTGGCGGACCTTCTCGAAGCCCTGGCCCTCCGAGAGCGGCTCACCGACGCGTTGGGTCGGGCTGTCCGGCGTGACGAGCTCGGGATGGCGCGTCTCGAGCTCCTTCAGCTCGCGGAAGAGCTTGTCGTACTCCGCGTCGCTGATCACCGGCCGTGCCTCGACGTAGTAGAGGCGGTCGTGACGCGCGATCTCCTCGCGCAGCGCTTTCACCCGCTGGACGGCGCTCTTCGGCGCGGACATGGCACGGTCAACCCAGGTCGGAGGGCCCGAAGGAGCGAGGCAGGAGCTCGGCCAGGGTCGTGTCGACCCGCGGGCCCTCCCTGCCTTGCACGTGGATCACCAGGTCCGTCGCGAACTCGCGCAGGACCTGCCGACAGGCGCCGCAGGGCATCAGCGGATGCGGCTGCGAGCTCGCGATCGCCAGCGTGCGGAACGTCGTCACCCCCGCCGCCACGGCCTTGGCGACTGCCGCGCGTTCCGCGCAGATCGTCAGGCCGAAGCTCGCGTTCTCGACGTTGCAGCCGGTGAAGATCTCGCCGCTGGTCGATACCAACGCGGCCCCCACCTGGATCTTCGAGTACGGACTGTGCGCGAGCACCGCGGCAGCGTGTGCCACGCGCATCAGATCCTGGATCTCGTCGTCGGCGCCTCCGCCGGAGTTGCGGGCGGGTTTCTTTGCGTCGGCCATGCGCTCACGATCTCAGCGGCCGAGCCCTGCGTCAACGCTCGGGGCCGGTCAACGCTCGCCGGGCGGACGTTCGCGCACGCGCTCGGCCGACGTCTCCGCCGGTGCGTAGCCGGCGTACGGCACTCGCAAGCGCACCTGGCGACGGCCGGTCACCGGATCCTCGCGTTCCTCGGGCTCGAGCGTCGCGAACGCTCGCAGTCCGATCAGGTCCGAGGCCTCGAGCTCGACCGAGCCGCGCGTGTCGATGCCGAACGACGCGAGCACGCGCTTGACGCGGTGGACACCGCGGTCGCTCCACGTGATCGCGTCCCACGCGGCGGTGCGCCCTGCGTACTCGCCCTCGGCGACCTCCAAGCGGTAGCCCCACCTGACGCTGCCGTCGCGCGCGATCCCCTCGCGCACCTCGGCGACGCGGCACAGGTACGTGCCCTCGGGCACCGACACGTACGATTCGAAGTCCTCGATCTGGCTGAAGTCGAATTGCATCCGATTGCTCCCTTTCCTCCGCGTTCGTTCGCGGCAGGGATTCAGACCGCGCGAGCTCGCCGCGGTTGCGATCCGATCCGCATCAAAGCTTCGTGATCGCCCCGCCGGCCCGCGGCAGGTCGACGACGAGCTCTCGCTCGCCCACCCGGACGCGCGCGGTGCACGCGCGACCGGCGTTGACCAGGACGAGCTCGTCCCCGCGCTTCGCGACGTGCACGCCCGGAGTCGCAGACCAGGCCGGCGGCATCGCTCGCAAGCGCGCGAGCACCGCGAGCACGGCTTCCCGACTGGGCTCGCAGCCGACGACGACCAAGCGGCCCGCCCCGCGCGGCTCGATGAACCCGGTGACGTACTCGCGGCCGACCGCGAGCGCCTGGAGCAACCGCTGATCGGGATCCTCGGTCCACGCGCGCTGCACGGCGACGATCGGCTCGCCGGGCACCCGGCGGTACGCGAACACCGGCCGACGCGTGACGAAGCCGAGCGAGCTCTCGAGCGCGTCCGGCGCGTGGTGGCTGGTCCCGTCGGGACGGGGCACGCCCGCGATCAGCGTCTGGAAGCACACCAGCGTGCCTCCGCGCTCGACGTAGTCGAACAGCGGCCGCGGCTCGTCGATCTCACCGGCGACGAAGAGCACGCGCGGGGCGCCGAGCTCGCGCTCGACGTCGACGAAGTCCCACTCGCAACCGCACGCGGCGAGCGCGGCGAACAGCGGATCGCGCGGCCGCTCGCGGCGCGTAGCGGCGGTCTGCTGCCAGCGCCACGACCACGTCACTGCGAAGCTGGTCTCCGGCGCGGGCGCGTGCTCGAGCCGCTCGAACGCGACGACGGCGTCGCGGAACGCCGGTCCGAGCCGCGGATCGACGTCACCGCGCTCGTTGATCGGCGAGCCCTGCCAGTTGTCGCGCTCGACCAGCATGTACCAGTTCCACCCGCGCACTCCGGCGGCGAGCGCGGCGTGCGCGAGCAACCGATAGTGGTCGGGCCCGTAATCGCACGTGGCGCCCCGCCAGACGCCGGCGCCGAACTCGGCGACGAACGGTTCGCGGGCGACCATGCGCAGCGTGCGCAGTTGCTCGAGGAGCTCGCTCGCGTCGCCGTTGCACTCGGCATCGGGGTACGGATCGATGCCGTACACGTCGGCGAGCTCGGCGAGGTCGCGCCAGTTCTGCGCGTTCACGTACGGCCAGGTGTTGAGCACGATCGGCGTCGCGCCGCAGTGCTTGCGGTACTCGCCGACGACGAAGCGCGCGTAGTCGGTCGCGAGATCGAAGCGGTACTGCTGCGAGTCGCGGTAGCGCGCGTCCTCGCGGAACGGGTACAGCGTCGGAAGCGCTTCGTCGAAGCCGCGATAGTCGGTGCCCCAGGCGGCGTTGAGCTCGGCGACGCTCGCGAAGCGCCGCGCGAGCCACGCGGCGAAACCCTGATCCTCGCCGTGGAAGTGCGGCATCGGGTCGATCTCGTTGTCGGCTTGCACCGCGATCACGAGGCGCCCGAGCCGAGGCTGGAGCTCGCGCATCACCGCGGCGATCCACTCCGCCGCCGCGGCGCGGAACTCCGGCGTGTGCTTGGCGAAACCGACGACGCGATCGGGCACGCCGAGGTTCTTCCACTCCGCGTAGATGAACGGCCCGGGGCGCGCGAAGAACGTGAAGCCCTTGCTCTCGACCAGCGCGAGGAACGCGCTCAGCTCCTCGAAATCGTGGACGCCGGGAGCGCGCTCGTGGTGTTCCCACGGCACGTAGCTCGCGATCGTCCGCACGCCGAGCGAGCGTGCGGCGTCGAGCACCGCGCTCCAACGCTCGCGCGGGACTCGCCAGTAGTGGATCTCGCCCGAGAGCATCGCGCTCATGTTGCCCGGCGCGCGCGGCGAGGCGTATGGGTCAGAAGCAGAACTGCACTTCGACCGCGTCGGAGAGGCCGACCCCGGTGCCGTCCGGGTGCGCCGGGTCGCGGAACCAGAACTGGAAGTCGCGCTTCGCGCCGACCATCGTCGGATCGAGCGGCAGCGGCACGGTGACCGCGCCGTTCGCGTCCAGCGTCACCACCGGCAGGCGCACGATCGGGAGCTTGACGCAGAGCGTGCCGCCGAGGAACGGAGCGTTGTTCTGTTGCGTGCCCCAGAACACGACGCCGGTCTTGTTCGGGACGCCGTTCTTCACGCGGAGCTCGAACTGGTTCGCGGAGACGTTCGCGAAGCCGTGCGCGGAGAGATCGGGGACCTGGCCGAGCGACGTCGTCTTGCCGACGCAGTACTCGAGCGGCGTCACGCACTGGAGCTCCCACGCGACCGCGACGTTCCAGGCGCCGAGCGAATCGCTCGGGCGGCGCAGCTCGAGCAGGTAGTCGCCGGCGACGAGGCCGGTCAGGTCAAGGTGCTCGAGGTTGTCGACGGTGCTGACGCTCTGCACGTTGCCGCCGGAGAAGTACGGCAGGCCCGCGTCGCCGACCAACGTCGTCTGGCCGGTGCCCGAATCGACGCGCCAGAGCTCGAGGTCGTGATCGGGCATCGTCCAGGAGTTGAAGTCGAGCGCGACGTCGCGGTTCCACGCGGCGAGCACGGAGACGATCGGCTTGTCGCTCTCGACGTGGAACGCCCACCACAGGCTCGAGCCCGACGTGGAGCTCGCGAGCGACCACCCGGCGTGCGGCGCGTCGGTCGCGGTGCCCGCGGAGGACGCGGCGGGCTGCTCGGCGCCCGCGAGGATCCAGTGCGCGTGGTCGACGTCGAGCTCGTCGGCCCCGTACACCGCGTCGAGCGGCGTCGCGGTCGAGCCGCGGGTCGGACCGCTGGTCGCCGGATTGTTGGTCCATCCCGCGCGGTGCTCGGCGCCGGCCATCAGCACCGCGCGCACGACGTCGGGGCGCTCAGCGTTCGGATTCGAGGCGAGCGCGGGCAGCGTGCGCGCGGTCTCGACCAAGAGCGTCGCGCCGCCGGCGACCAGCGGAGTCGAGAAGCTCGTCGCTCCCTCCGGCGCGACGATCTCGGGCTTCATCCGGCCGGGCTGGTCGATCGCGGCGAGCGTGCCGCCGGAGCGGTGCTGGCCGTCGCTGCGTCCGACGGCGAGCCCGTTGAACATGTGCGAGAGCAGCGCGACGTCGAGCGGACCCGCTCCGTTGTTGACGCCGTTGCAGAAGATCAGCCCCTGCGCGTTGACCGCGTAGTCGACCTTGCGCAGCAGCTTGTTCGGGCCGAAGCCGCCGCCGATCCAGCTGTTGTTGAAGATCTTGACGGTGACCAGGTCCGGCGGCGTCGCGGTCGTGCCGTTGACGAACCCGTTGTTGAGCCACCCGTTCGCGTCCCAGCAGTCGATCGTCGTCACGCCCGGCGCGAGGCTCGACGAGTTGCCGTACCAACGTTGCCCGACGTAGGTCGCGTGACCGCTGGGCGTCGGGGTCGGGCTCTTGAACGTGAACGTCTTGCCCGCGAACTCGGGGTTCGTCGTGTCGGGCGTCCAGCCGCCCGCGTTGGCCTCGACTTGGCCGAGCGGCACGCCCGCGCCGGTCGGCGCGCTCGCGCCGAGGCGATCCTTCAACGCGGTGAGCCCGGTCAGGTCCTGCACGCTCTGCGCGAACGCCGGGGACGAGGCGAAGAGCGACGCGGAAGCGACGCAAGCGACGATCGAACGCTGCATGGGGTTCCTCTCGAGATGCCGCGTCGATTGTGGCGCGCTTCGCTCGAACGCGCCAGGCCGGTCACGGCGCGAATCGAGTCGAGAGGTAGAGCACGTGCGGATCGAGCGGCGCGTTCGCGAGCTCGACGCCGCTGCACGGCGACGAGAGCACCGTCAACGCCGAGCCGAGCAGCGTCAAGCCACCTCCTGCGAGCGGTCCGTTGACCGGGCTCGCGCGGAACGACGTCGCGCGCGCGGCGAGCCGGTACTCGCGGTTCGGCTGCAGCACGAAGCCGGTGCGGAAGTGCGTGCGACGGTTGCGCGGATCGGTGACGAGCTTCGCGCTGCCGCCGTTCGCGACGAAGGGCTGCGCGGGATCGGTGGTGTCCCACAACACGACGTTCGCGTCGACTCCGCCGCAGTTCGCGGGAGCGTCGAGCTGCAGGTCGAGATCGAGCTGGCGCAGCTCGATCGGGCCGCTCGCGCCCGCGGTCGACACGCCGAGCACCGCCCACGTCTCCGCTTGCGTCGTCGCGGTCGGCGCGGCGAGCGGCGCGCCTTTCGCCGGCAGCGCGAGACCGCCGCCGAGCTCGCCGAGCCAAGCCGCGCGGCTGCCGAGCGCCGGGTACTCGACGCCGCCGATGCGCACGCGTCCGTCGCGGAAGACCTGGAGCTCGCGATCGGCGAGCGTCGCGAGGTGCAGCGAGCCGAGCACCGGATTGACGCTCGCGTCGACGCGCCACAGTCCGCGCGTGCCGACGATCGGGAAGTCGACCGCGACGTCGAAGACGACGTCGACCGGCGTCGCCGGCAGACCGAACGTCAACGTGTACTCGCCCTGGTTGAGGTAGCCGTTCGAGCTCGACGTGAACTTGACGCGGCGCCGACCGTCGTCGGGCTGGAGCGTGAGCTCGACCGTCGCGCCGAACTCGGTCTCCAAGCCCTGCGCGACGCTGCTCGACGCCTTCAGCGGCTTGACGCGCACGTAGCGTCGATCGATCGACGGCGTCGTCGGACCGTACAAGTCGTTCTGGTAGAGCCGGCCGCCGTTCCCCCAGTTGCCGAGCGCGGTGTCGAGGTCGCCGTCGCGGTCCCAGTCGAACCAAGCGGGCGTCGCGTTCGCGAGGTGGTTTGGGTTGATCGTGTGCGTCGCGACCGTGAAGTGCCGCGCGCCGTCCTCGATCATGCGATTGCGACGGAAGACTCCGCGAGTGGTGAAGTCGAGGTCGCCGTCGAAGTCCCAGTCCTCGACGGAGAGCCCGAGCGTGAGCCCGGTCATCGGGCTGTCGACGATCCCGCCCTCGAAGAAGAACGTGCCGTCGCCGCGCGACTCGTAGACGACGACGCCGGGCGCGGTCGTGAACGCGACCAGCAGGTCGAGATCGCCGTCCATGTCGTAGTCGGCGAATGCGGCGCCCTCCTCGAGCTTGTTGAAGAGGTCGAAGCCCGACTCCGCCGGCGCGAGCGCGACGAAGCTCGGCGTCCCCCACGTCGACACGTTCTGGTAGAGCGTGTTGTTGCTGTAGAGGTCGAGATCGCCGTCGAAGTCGTAGTCGGCGAATTGCGCGCCTTCCGGACGCGCGGCGCCGAGCGGGTTGTCGAGCCCGGCGACCACCGTCTTGTCGGTGAACGCGTATTTCCCCGACGGCGTGTACGGTCCGAGATTCTCGAAGAACCAGTTGCCGGTCGAGCCCATCACCGGCGGGTACGCGGGCACGAACAGATCGATCCAGCCGTCGCCGTCGACGTCGCCCCAGCAGTTGGTCTCGGTGTTCGCGACGCACACCGTCGCGTCGATCCGCCACGCCTGCTTCGCGATGTCGCGGAAGACGCCGTTCGGGCCGGCTTCGAGCAGCGACATGCAGCTCGCGCTCGCGAGCCGCGGCTCGGTCGCGAGGTCCGGCAATCCGTCCTCGTTGAAGTCGCCGAACGCCGCGCCGTAGCGGAAGTTCGTCCCGAGCAGCGGCGCGAGGTCGACCGCCTTCACCCAATCCTGGCCGCCGAGGTTCTTCCAGAGCCCGCCGCTGTGACACACGAACACGTCGACCCAACCGTCGGCGTCGTAGTCCGCGCACGAGATCCCGTACGCCTTGCCGAACTGGATGCCGGTCGGGTAGTTGCTCGACGTCCACATCGAGAGCGGCACGTCGACCGCGCTCGCCGCCGGACTCGCCGCTCCGCCGCTCGGTGCGTTCCCGGGCGCGCCGAGCGCCGCGACGACCTGCGCGAGACGCGGAACGAGCCCCTGAACGGTCTGCGCGACGAAGACGGAGAGTGGGAGCGCGAGCGAAGCGAGCATGCCGGACCTTCCGCGCGCCCTGACCGCGGGCGACGCTGGGATCCCAGCCTAACGAGACGCCACCGGGCCGCTACGGCCGGCGCGCGTCACTTCACGTAGCCGAGCTTGCCGATCTCCTTGAGCGTCTCGTCGGAGATCTGCGCCTGGGTGCCGGCGAAGCGCGCGGCGAGCTCGGCGCACGCTTCCTCGTGCTGGCGCGCGATCTCGCGGAAGCGCTGCAGCGTCGCGAGGTGCTCCTTGCGCTTCGGCGCGAGGTTCTGCGTCTCTCCGGGATCGGTCGAGCGATCGTAGAGCTCCTCGCTCTGAGACGGACCGATCGTGCGGACGATGTACGTCCACTGCGCGAGTCGGATGCTGCGGATCATGCGCGACACCGAGCGCGACGTGCCGCTGAAGCGCCAACGCGTGACGATCTCGCTGATGATCGGCAGCTCCTCGTACGTGCCCGCGACGGCGGGCAGGAGCGAACGGCCTTGCGCCTCGGCCGGCACGGGCACGTCGACGAGATCGAGGATGGTCGGCAGCACGTCGATCAAGCGCGCGGGCGTCTCGATCGTGCGCGACTCGCGGCTCGGCAGGCGGACGATCAGCGGGACGTGGACGAGCTCGCGCCACAGCTCGCTCGGGTGCAGGAAGTTGCCGTGCTCCAGGAACTGCTCGCCGTGGTCGGACACCAGCACGATGATGGTGTCGTCCTGCACGCCGGAGCTCTCCAGCGCCGCGAGCAGCTTTCCGACCGACTCGTCCGCGTAGCGCACGTCGCCGTCGTAGAGCGCTCGGATGTGCGCGACCTCCGCGGGGTCCTTGCGATCGAACTCGAGCATCACGCGCGACGGCAGGTGCGGGTCGTCCGCGTCCGGCCGCGCGTCGTACTCGGCGCGGCTCGACACGATCTTGCCCTTGTAGTCGGGATCGAACGCGGTGTTCCACGGCTCGGGCGGCAAGTACGGGTTGTGCGGGATCCAGGTGTGCACGAACAGGAAGAAGGGCTCGGCTTTGTGCGCCTCGATCCACTTGGCGACGTGTTGTGCGTCGAACCACGGACCGTCGTTGCCGCTGACGCCGTTGGTGGGCTCGTCGTCGAACTCGTGGAAGCCCTGGTCGAAGCCGAGGTCGGAACACACGTTGCCGCCGCCGGTGAACGCGGCGGTCTTCCAGCCGTGCTTCGAGAGCACGCTCGCGAGCGTCTGCACCTTCGGGTCGACGCGCGTCGCGGTCGTGTTCTCTTCCTCGCCGCCCTCGCGCTGCATCTCGATCGCGCGCAGGTTGGAGACGCCGTGCACGATCGGGTAGAGCGACGTCAGCAGCGTCATGTGCGACGGCGCGGTGACGCCCGCTTGGCTGAAGGTGTTCTTGAAGACCCACGCGTCCTTCGCGAGCGCCGAGATGTTCGGCGAGGTCGGTCGCGCGGCGCCCCACGGCTCGAGCGCGTCGGCGCGCAGCGTGTCGATCGAGATCAGGACGATGTTCGGCTTCTTCGCCGCGGCGGGAGCGGGCGCGGCCGCCGACCCAGTCGACGCGGCCGGCGCGTCGGTGCGCGCAGAGGTCGCGGGCTCGGGCTCGTTGCCCCCGCAAGCGCCGAGCAGCGCGACCAACGAGGCGAAGAGCGAGCGCGCGAAGGTCGTGACGTGCATCGCCCAATCGTAGCGCAGCCCGATCCGCCCGAGTCGGCGCGGAGCGCGCGCGCCGAAAAGCACGCGGGCGGACCCCGAAGGGCCCGCCCGCTGGTTCGAAGCGCTCGCGTCGAGCTCTAGCCGAGGTTCGCCGCGGCGAACTCCCAGTTGAGCAGCTTCTCGATCACGGCGGTGACGTAGTCGGGGCGCTTGTTCTGGAAGTCGAGGTAGTAGGCGTGTTCCCAGACGTCGATCGTCAGCAGGCACTTCTTGCCCTGCGTCAACGGCGTCTCGGCGTTCGGCGTCTTGACGACCTCGAGCTTGTCGCCGTTCGCGACCAGCCAGGCCCAACCGGAGCCGAACTGCGTCTTCGCCGCGGTGGCGAAGGCTTCCTTGAACTTGTCGAAGTCGCCGAACGAGGCGTTGATCCGGTCGAGGACCTTGCCGGTCGGCTTGCCGCCGCCCTTGGGGCTGAGGCTCTTCCAGTAGAAGGTGTGGTTCCAGATCTGCGCGGCGTTGTTGAAGACGCCGGCCTTCGACGTGTCGCCGGCGACCTTCTTGATCAGGTCCTCGAGCGAGAGCGCGCCGAGCTCGGGCAAGTCCTTGAGGAGCCCGTTGAGGTTGTCCACGTAGGCTTTGTGGTGCTTGCCGTAGTGGAACGAGATGGTCTTCGCGCTGATGATCGGATCGAGCGCGTTGTCTGCGTAAGGAAGCGGGGGGAGTTCGTGTGCCATGGCGCGAGAGAGGATAGCGGGCGACGCGGCTCCGGTCGAGCCGCGATTGGCGTGAGCGACGGCGGCGAGAGCGCTCGCAGCCAGCGCCCCTTGGACGATTTGTCGGCGAGACGGATCTCGTTCGGAACTCATGTGCAGACTCCTCGCGCGTTGGAACTCACCAGGGGGACGAGCGGCGCGTCGTGCGCCGCGCTTCCCAGACCGGTGACGGCGGCGAACACGCGCTCCATGTTTCCACCTAATACCTTGCGTACGTCGGCCGCCGAGAAACCGCGAGCGAGCATGTGCTCGGCGATGCGCCCGTAGCAGCCGGCGTGCTCGAGCCCGCGCGGCGTGCGCTGGATGCCGTCGTAGTCGGAGCCGAGGCCGACGTGGTCTAGTCCGGCGACGTCGATCGCGTGATAGATATGATCCATCACGCGCTCCATCGCGAGCGGCGGCGTCGCGCGCTGCATGTATTCGGACTGCCGCAGGAACACATCGGTCTCGTTCGGCCCGGTGATCGCGGCGAGTTCCGCGTGCTTGCGCGTCTCGGCGTCGTGTCGTTGCGCGTCCGCGTCGAGGAACGCGGTGCAGAAGACGATGCCGACCACGCCGCCGTTGGCGGCGAGCGCGCGCAACTGATCGTCGGTGAGGTTGCGTTGGTGACCGTGCAGCGCCTTGCAGCCCGAGTGGCTGGCGATCACCGGCTTCTTCGTCGCGTCGAGCGTGTCGTAGAACGATCGTTCGCCGGCGTGCGACAAGTCGACGACCATGCCGAGCTCGTTCATCGTGCGCACGACGAGGCGACCGAAGTCGCTCAAGCCCTCGGGGATCGTCGAACCCGCGCCCGCTTGGCACGAGCGGATCCACGAGAGGTGGTTGTTCCAGACCAAAGTCATCACGCGCACGCCGCGTTCGAAGAACCACTCGAGATTGTCGAGGCTCTCCTCGATCGAGTGTCCCCCTTCGATGCCCGGGATGCCGGCGACCGCGCCGTGTGAACGCGCTTCGGCGAGCGCGCGCCCGTTGCCGGCGAAGCGCACGCGATCGGGGCGGCGCTGCGCGAGCTCGTGGAACGCGCCGAGCAGGTCGCGCGTGCGCGAGAGCGCGCCGCCGGGCCCTTGCTCGTGGAACTTCGGATCGACCCACGACACGAAGACCAGCGTGCCGAGCCCGCCTGCCGCGCCGCGCTCGAGATCGAGATGCCCGGGCCCGGCGACCGCGAGGTCGTGCCCGAGGTCCAACGCGCGCTGCAGGGAGTCCGCGTGCGCGTCGAACACCGGCCGGTCGGCCACGAGCGCCGCTGCGGCCGGCGAAAGTCGAACCTCGTCCGTCACGCCGGTCGATCATACCGCTGCGTCGCGCGATCCCCGCGGCCGCGTTTTCCGGTACGTTCACGAGCGTCGGCCGGACCGCCGCGCTGGGCGCAGACCGACCGGCGCCCATCGCGCCGAGCACCGATTCGAGAGAGCAGGACACCCATGGCCACGAAACGAGCTCGCACGCAGGTCGAACCGCTGACGCTCGAGCGTTGGGACGACTTCGTCGACCTGCTCGGCCCACGCGGAGCGTGCGGCGGGTGTTGGTGCATGACTTCGAGGTTGCCGAAGCGCGACTACGCCGCGGGCAAGGGCGAGAAGAACAAGCGCGCGATGAAGAAGCTCGTCGCGAGCGAGCACCCGACCGGACTGCTCGCGTATCGCGACGGCAAGGCGGTCGGCTGGTGCTCGATCGCGCCGCGCAGCGAGTTCGCGGGCCTCGCGAAGTCGCGCTTCGCGAAGCCGGTCGACGCGCGCGACGCGTGGGCGATCTCGTGCCTCTACGTCGATCGCGAGCACCGCGGCACCGGCGTCGCGACCGCGCTGGTGCGCGCGGCGACCGAGCACGCGTTCGCGCACGGCGCCGAGTGCGTCGACGCATGGCCGCACGAAACGAAACGCGGCGAGCGCGCGATCGACCTCTTCGTCTGGATGGGCCTGCGCCCCTGCTTCGACCGCGCCGGCTTCACCGAAGTGGCGCGCCACACTCCGGCGCGGCCCACCCTGCGAGCGGAGCCCGCTCGCAATCGTCGCGCGCGGCGCTGACTGCGAGCCGTCCGTCGCGTCAATTCGCGACGTCGCTTCGCAACACGGTGCGCAGGACTTCGAGCTTCTTCGACGAGACGAACACTACGGCGCCCTGCGCTTCGTCGCTTCGAATGCTCGCACCGCCGATCGCGAAGTCCTCGTCCGAATCGCCGTCGATGTCGCCGGTGCGACACGCACCTAGCCCGATGTGGGAGCGGAAGGTGTAGTCGTGCAGTTCGACGTGACCCAGCGCATTGCCGGATGCGCTTGACACGATGCCGGCGGGCACGAAGCACAAGGGACGCGGCACGGTCACGAGGATGTCGGCGAGTCCGTCGCCATCGCGATCGGGCACGCTGAGGAGTCGCACGCCGAACGACCTGCGGACGCCGACGGCCCGAGGCTGCACGTTCGCGCGTGCCTCCCAACCTCCATCCCATGCGTCGAGCTCGGGGGGATCCAGACTCCGGATGAGCTTGCCAGTCTTGCCGGACCACAGAGTGATCGCCGGTCGCGGCGGCTCGGCAGAAAACGGCTGTCCGACCATCACGTCGTCGACGCTGTCGCGGTCGACGTCTGGACAGGCCCCAACGGAGACGCCGAAGCTTCGACAGCCATCCGCCGGCGAGAGCGAGAAGAGCACCGAGCCCTTCGACGACAGCACGCGCACGTAGCCCGGACGGATGCGCGCGAGGTTGGGATGGGCGCCTTCCACGTCGATCGCGTAATCCGGCATTGCGCCACAAGCGAGCTCGTGCTTCCCGTCGCCGTCGAGGTCGGCGAGCGGCGCCAGAGCGAAACCGAAGAGATCGTGAGCGTCCGCGCCGGTCCACGAGTGCACCGTCGCACCGTCTTTGCCCGAGACGACATCGACGCGTCCGCAGTCGCGCAGATCTGTGTCCGCGAAACTCCAACCGACGGCGAGGTCGCCGACCCCGTCCCCGTTCCAGTCGCCGACCGAGGCGAGC
This sequence comes from Planctomycetota bacterium, assembly GCA_020847695.1. Lineage (GTDB taxonomy): Bacteria > Planctomycetota > UBA1135 > UBA1135 > JACRIN01. The sequence continues at coordinate 7,843 of JADLBP010000204.1, read as the reverse complement.
GAGGGCCCTGCGCCCGAGCTGTACCAGGGAATCTTGCGGCAGTCCGCAGGACCACGGATCACGAAGCGCTGCTGTGACGTCGCCCCCGAGAACACGAAGACGGCGCTCTCGCCGGCTGGCGATGTCCAGCCGAGTTCGAACGACGGCTCGAGATGCTCCTTGCTCGGCATGAACTCGCATCCGACCGCGACGTCGCGCTTGCCGTCGCCATCGCCGTCGTCGAGTGCAGCGAGCGTCCAACCGAAGCCGCGTGCACCCGTCGGACTTGCGATGCTCCGCAACCGCTTGCCGCTCTTTCCCGACACCGCCCACACGTGTCCCGCGGTCTCATCGTGCTCCGTCGGCATCGACGGATCACCGACCCACACGTCGCGCGTGCCGTCTCCGTCAAGGTCACCCCCATCGGCGACGCAGACGCCGAACAGGTCGCGGTACAGACCTTGGTCCGGCCCAGCGCTCGCATCGGCGACCTGGGACATCGAAAGGCAGAATGCGATCCACACGGGAGAATTCCTCGGGGCGGTACCTCGAAACGATCTCGAGCTCCCGCGAGTCTAGCCCTGAACGCGTTGGTCCGGCCGATCGAAGCCGTCGCTCTCCGCAGCTTCAGCCATCCGGAGCGCCGACGCGCGTTCGTCGTGCGCGCCAGTGCGACGGCGACGCACCGACCAGCTTGCGGAAGGCGCGGCTGAAAGCCGCTTCCGACGCATAGCCGACGCTCTGCGCGATCGTCGCGAGCTTGTCGGTCGAGTGATCGAGCCGTTCCGCCGCGAGCTGCATGCGCCAACGCGCGAGGTACTGCATCGGTGCGAGGCCGACCAGCTCGCCGAAGCGCTCCGCGAGCACCGTGCGCGACGTCGCCGACTCCTCGGCGAGCTCCTGCAGCGACCATTCGCGCGCCGGAGCGCCGTGCAACAGCGCGAGCGCCCGACCGACCAGCGGATCGCGCAGTCCCGCGAGCCAACCGGTGCTCTGCGGCGGCAGCGACTCGACGTGACGGCGCAGGACCTCGATGAACATCAGCTCGGCGAGCCGCGTGATCACGAGCTCGCCGCCCGCGCGGCTCGACTCCGATTCCGCGAGCGCGTGGCGCGTGAACGCGCCGAGCCAGCTCGTCTCCTCGCCGTGTACGACGAGCTGCGCCGGCAACGCGCCGAGCAGCGGATTGAACGGGCCGCGGTCGCAACCGAGGAAGCCGCAGACGAACTTCGCGTGCTCGCCGCCGCCGCCCATCCGCATCGTGAACGGCAGGCGCGTCGCATCGGGCAGCTCCGTGAGCACCAGCGCATCGCCGAGGCCGCGCGCGCTCGACATGCGATGCGGCGAGCCCAGCGGGAACACGACGACGTCTCCCGACCGCATCCGCGTCTGCTCGCCGCCGTGCAGCCCAGCCCAACACTCGCCTTCGACGAGAACGTGGTACGCGACCAAGTGCTCGCTCGCCGGGAGCACGCGAGGTCGCAGCTCCGTCGGCGTGCGGCTCTCGACGCACCACGGCGCCGTCGCCTCGACGCGATAGAAGAACGCGCCGTCCAAGCGCACCACCCGGAGCACGTCGGAGAGCAGGTCGACGTTCATCGCGGACGCCGGAGCATGCCGTTCGGACGCTCGGTGCGCCGCGCGCCGGCCGGCGGCCGCGCGAGCAAGAGACGCGGACTCCCGGTCATTCCGTGCGCGCCACGCACGAGCCACATTCGGAGCGAACGCTCGGCGACGGCCGAGTCCATCCAACTCCTTCCCCCTGACGAACCATGCTCCACACACGCCATGTTACCGGCCGCACCGACTGCTCTCCGAGCGCACCCGTAGCGGCAACGATCGACTTCACCGCGCTCAAGGCGCGTCAGCAGGCGACTTGGGCCTCGGGCGATTTCGCCGTCGTCGGCGCGACGCTCCAGGTCGTCTCCGAGACGCTCTGCGAAGCCGTCGACCTGCGCGCGGGCTCCGACGTGCTCGACGTCGCCTGCGGGCACGGCAACTCCGCGCTCGCGGCCGCACGGCGCTTCTGCCGCGCGCGCGGCGTCGATTTCGTGCCTTCGTTGCTCGAACGAGCCCGCGCCCGCGCGCTCGCCGAGCACTTCGAGATCGATTTCACGCCCGGCGACGCCGAAGCGCTGCCGTTCGAGGACGCGACGTTCGACTGCGTGCTCTCGACGTTCGGTGTGATGTTCGCGCCGCGCCAGGAGCTCGCTGCGACCGAGCTCTTGCGCGTCACCAAGCCCGGCGGACGGATCGCGCTCGCGAACTGGACGCCGCAGGGACTGATCGGCGACGTGTTCCGTGTCCTCTCGCGCTTCGTGCCGCCGCCGGTCGGCGTGCCGTCGCCCTTCGTGTGGGGCGACGAGGACGAGCTCGCGCGGCTCTTCGCGGACGCGGGCTCGGTGCGGACGCAGCGCGCGAACTTCGTGTTCCGCTACCGCTCGCCCGAGCACTGGGTCGACGTCTTCCGCACGTGGTACGGCCCGACGCGGCGCGCGTTCGAAGCGTTGGACGAGCCGCGGCGAGCCGAACTCGAACGCGCGCTCGTCGAGGTGCTCGCGCGCGCCAACCGCGCGACCGACGGCTCGCTGGCGGCTCCCGGCGAGTACCTCGAGGTCGTGATCGAGAAGCGCTGAGCGACGGGGACTGCGCGGTCGAGCGGCGGCGAGCGCACGCCGCTCGACCGCTTTCTCCACGCGCGAGCGAGCGATCGATCGTCACGTGCGGCGCGAGAGTTCGCCGAGGGTCGGCGCTCGCGCGCAGGCGACGGGCCCTCACGCGCGGCGCTCGCGTGAGCTTCGGCTCGCGTGATCGTGAGTGCTCGCGCGGTCTCGATGCTCGGCGCTGGTCGGCGCTCGCGCGCTGTCGATGGACGCTCGGTGTCGGCGCGGGCTCGGCGTCCACGCGCCGCCGCCACGCCGGGCAAAGCTCCGCGCCGCGAGCGGCCACGCACGTCGCTCTGCGGGCCCCGAGAGCCGCCGGACCGGTCGCGCGGCTCGCCCGTCCCGTTAATGGTGGCTCCGGCCAACGCACGCTCCAGCCTCAGCCTTGGAGCGCCGACGGTCGAGCGGGGTCGCAGTCCGTCGGCGCCCCGGAACCGATGCTCGACCGCACTCTGATCGCCCTCGCCGTCCTCGCCTCGCCCGCGTGGGGGCTCGCGTTCCAAGACGCCGCCGCGCAGCGCGACCTGACCGAGCTCGATCTCGAGGAACTCCTCCAAGTCGAGATCGACGACGTGGTCAGCGCCTCGTTGCATCCGCAGCGCACGTTCGACTCGCCCGCGTACGCGACGGTGATCCGCGGCGACGAGATCCGAGCGCACGGCTATCGAACGCTCGGCGAGATCTTGCGGAGCGTCACCGGCATGTACGTGACGTACGACCGCAACTACGCGCACGTCGGCGTCCGCGGCTTCTTCGTGCCCGGCGACTACAACTCGCGCGTGCTGTTGTTGGTCGACGGCCACCGCATCAACGATCCGGTGTACGGCGGATACGGCCTCAACTTCGACGCGCCGGTCGATCCAGATCTGATCGAACGCATCGAGGTCATCCATGGCCCGGGCTCGGCGCTCTACGGCAGCAACGCGCTCTTCGCCGTCGTCAACGTGATCAACAAGCGCGGCGGCGATCTCGCCGGCGGCGAGGGTGCGTTCGAGGCGGCCAGTCACGGCACGTATCTCGGCCGTGCGACGTTCGGAGGCGCGAGCGACGACGGCCGGCAGTGGCTCGTGTCCGCGCGCGCTTTCGACTCCGCGGGTGACGACCTCTTCTACGACGACTTCGCGTCGACGCCATCCGGCGGACACACGCGCGACACCGACTTCGAACGCGCGTACTCGCTCAACGCGCAGTACGACTGGAGCGACTGGTCGTTCAACGCCGCGTACGCCTGGCGCGAGAAGGGCATGCCGACCGGTTCCTACGGCGTCGTCTTCGACGATCCCGACAATCGCACGGTCGACGCGACGGGCTATGCGGACCTGAGCTGGCGCCCCGACGTCGGATCCGGGCGGACTGCGCTCGTGCGCGCGTACTTCACCGACTACCGCTACTGGGGCGACTACGTCACCGACGACACGTTCCAAGGCGGGCCGCCGGACTTGCTCTACCACGATCGCGTGATCGGCGAGACGATCGGTCTCGATGCTCGGCTCGCATTCGAGCGCGCGCTCGGCGGACGCCTGACCGTCGGCATCGACACGCGCTGGAACGTCGCGCAGGATCAAAAGGGCTGGGACAGCGTCCACGGCGTCTACTACGACACCACCGACGACAGTCTCGAGAGCGGCGTCTTCCTCCAGGACGAGATCGCGCTCGGCGAGCACACGACGCTGGTCGCCGGCGGTCGCTACGACCATTACGAGTCGTTCGGAGGCACGTTCACGCCGCGCGGCGCGCTCGTGTACGCGCCCGACGAGCAGAGCGCGTACAAGCTGCTCTACGGCGAAGGCTTCCGCGCGCCGAACGCGAGCGAGCTCGCCTACAACGTCGGCTCGATCGCGAACGTGCCCGACCTCGAGCCCGAGCGGATGTCGAGTCTCGAGGCGGTGATCGAGCACGCGTTCGACAGAGGCTGGCGCGCGTCGGCTTCGCTGTTCCACTACGACGTCGAGGACCTGATCGTGCGCGGGCCCGATCCGGTGACCGCCGAGCTCTTGTATCGCAACGTCGGCGAGGTGGTCGGCGACGGTGTCGAGCTCGAGCTCGAACGCCGTTTCGAACGCGGCCGGCGCGTGCGGCTCAGCCACGCGCTGCAATACGTCCGCGACGACGACACCGGCGAGCGCGCGGTCAACTCGCCGCGCAACGTGACGCAGTTCCTCGCGGAGACGCCGCTCTTCACCGACGGATTGCTCGCCGGCGTCGAGTGCATCTACGTCGGCTCGCGGACGACGTTCGGCGGCGACATGGCTCCCGGATACGTGCTGACCAACCTCGCGCTGCGCGCGCCACGGCTCGCGCCGGGCGTCGAGCTCGCGGTGATCGCGCGCAATCTCTTCGACGTGCGCTACTTCGACCCGGTCGGGCCCGAGCTGGTCCAGGACGCGCTGGAGCAAGACGGCTTCTCGCTCGCGCTGCGGCTGACCGTCGGACGCTGACCGACTCGAGTTCCGCCCCTCGCAGGGGGACCCCGAGGCAGCTTGGGTCACTCCCGTCGCCCCGCCGGAAGCGCCCGCGGCGGCCCCTTCCGAGCCTCTGCCAAGACGGCAGAAAGCCGCCGGGCTGGTCGGATGCGCTGCCGGACTGGCAGCGGTCGGCAGCGCGGCCCGACGACCAGCCCCAACCGGCGGGCGGGCAAGTCCGCCCCACCACTACCTAGAGCACCCCGACCCACCACCGACCCCGCGTGCCGGTGGCGGCACAAGCTTTGCTTTCACCGGCGCCCACCCTTCTGCAGCCCCATCCATGTTGGCACCGCGACGGATTCTCATCGCCGACGACGACCTGGAGGTCCGCAGGGGCGTGGTCGACCTCCTCTCATCGCTCGGCTCGGAGATCCTCCAGGCCGAGTCGGGTTTGGAGGCCCTGAGCCTGCTCCGAGAGCGGGCACCGATCCACCTGCTGCTGCTCGACATGCACATGCCGGGCTGCGGCGGCCTCGAAGTGATCGATCGCCTGCGCGGTCAGTTCGAGCTCCCGTTCATCTGCTACTCCGGCAACGCCACGCGCGAGCTGGAGAGCCAGGTGCGCGCGGCCGGTGCGTTCGCGTTCCTTCACAAGCCCGTGCAACCCGATCGCCTGCGCGCGGAAGTCGTTCGCGCGCTGGGCCGTTGGGACTCAGCGAACAAGCCGTCGTGACACCGGCGGCCGACCAATCACCAGAAACCCTATTCACGAGAAGAAGCTCTCCATGACCACCAAGACCAAGTCGAAGGCCAACATCCGTCCGCTCGGGGATCGCGTGCTCGTGCAACGCGTCGAAGCCGAAGAGAAGACCGCCGGCGGCATCCTGCTGCCCGACAGCGCGAAGGAGAAGCCGAAGGAAGGCAAGGTCGTCGCGATCGGCACCGGCAAGACCCTCGACAACGGCCAGCGCTCGACGTTCAGCGTCAAGGTCGGCGACCGCGTCCTCTTCACGTCCTACGCCGGCACCGAGGTCAAGGCGGTCGGCACCGAGTACCTGGTCATGCGCGAAGACGACATCCTCGGCGTGATCGAAGACTGAGCGCCACGCGCACTCACCAGGAGCCAACATGACTGCCAAACAAATCAGCTACGACGCCGAGGCACGCGAGCACATCCGCAACGGAGTGCGCCGCCTGGCCCGCGCCGTCAAAGTCACGCTCGGCCCCCGCGGCCGCAACGTGATCATCCAGAAGTCGTTCGGTTCGCCGACCGTCACCAAGGACGGCGTCACCGTCTCCAAGGAAATCGAGCTCGAGCACCCGTACGAGAACATGGGCGCGCAGCTCGTGAAGGAAGTCGCGCAGCGCACCAGCGACAACGCGGGTGACGGCACGACGACCGCGACGGTGCTCGCCGAGGCGATCTTCGAGGAAGGCCTCAAGAACGTCACCGCCGGTGCCAACCCGGTCGCGCTCAAGCGCGGCATCGACAAGGCCGTCGACGCCTGCATCGAGAGCCTCAAGAAGATCTCGACGCCGGTCAAGGGCGACAAGGAAGTCGCTCAGGTCGGCTGCATCGCCGCCAACAACGACGTCGAGATCGGCCGCATGATCGCGGACGCGATGAACAAGGTCGGCAAGGACGGCGTGATCACGGTCGAAGAAGGCCGCGGCATCAAGACCGAGGTCGAGTGGGTCGAGGGGATGCAGTTCGACAAGGGCTACCTCTCGCCGCACTTCATCACCGACCCGAAGTCGATGACGGCGACCTACGAGAAGCCGTTCGTCCTGATCAACGAGAAGAAGATCTCGTCGATCAAGGAGCTGATCCCGCTGCTCGAGCAAGTCGTGCAAGCGGGCAAGGCGCTCGTGATCATCGCGGAAGACATCGAGGGTGAAGCGCTGGCGACGTTGGTCGTCAATCGTCTGCGCGGCACGCTCAACGTCGTCGCGGTCAAGGCTCCGGGCTTCGGCGATCGTCGCAAGGCGATGCTCGAGGACATCGCGGTCCTGACCGGCGCGACGCCGATCTTCGAGGCGACCGGCAAGACGCTGGAGACCGTCACGCTCAAGGACCTCGGCACCGCGCGCAAGGTGATCGTCGGCAAGGACGACACCACGCTGATCGAAGGCGCGGGCTCGAAGGACGCGATCAAGGGCCGCATCGCGCAGATCCGCGCCGAGATCGAAGTCACCAAGAGCGACTACGACAAGGAGAAGCTCCAAGAGCGTCTCGCCAAGCTCTCGGGTGGTGTCGCGCAGATCAACGTCGGCGCGGCGACCGAAGCCGAGATGAAGGAGAAGAAGGCTCGCGTCGAGGACGCGCTGCACGCGACGCGCGCGGCGGTCGAAGAAGGCATCGTGCCGGGAGGCGGCGTGGCCCTCGTCAACTGCATCGACGTGGTCGAGAAGCTCTCGCTCTCCGGCGACGAGAAGGTCGGCGCGATGATCGTGCGCCGTTCGCTCGAAGCGCCCATGCGCCAGATCGCGACCAACGCCGGCCAAGACGGCGCGGTCGTCGTCCAGAACGTGCGCGCCAAGAAGTCGAAGAACTGGGGCTACAACGCGGGCACCGACACCTACGAGGATCTCGTGGTCGCCGGCGTCATCGACCCGACCAAGGTCACGCGCACCGCTCTCCAGAACGCCGCTTCCGTCGCGAGCCTGCTGCTCACGACCGACGCGCTCGTCAGCGATCTCCCCGAGAAGGAAGAGAAGGCCGGCAAGGCCGACTGAGTCCGACTCGTCTCACGACATCACGGGCCGCTCCGTCGCACGACGGGGCGGCCCGTTTCG
>JADLBP010000203.1 GCA_020847695.1 Planctomycetota bacterium | reverse complement strand
GAAAACTCGGTGCTGACGGTCCTCCAGGACCTCGATGTCGATGCAGAGGGTCTGACCACGGTGGTCACCTTCGCCAGCGCCCCCGGCGCGCTCGACGTCTCGAACTTCGAGTGCGACGACGGCCAGATGCCCTTGACCGTCGACGTGGTCGACGACGCCGCGACCGTCACGTGGGATGCGATCGTCACGCCCTCGTCGCGGGTTCGCGTGATCGGCAACAGCACGATCGACACGACCTACGTCGACGTCGACACCTCGGACGCCTCGCAACCGAGCTGGACGGTCGACGATGCGCAACTGGGCTCGGGTTGGGGCAACGACACGATCGAGATCGCGTTCACCGGGCCGCACGTGCAGGAAGCGTTGGTCGAGGACCTCGACAACTGGACGCTGACCGTCGACGCGACCGAAATGGACCTCGCGGGCTCGACCTTCGACTTCGATCCGAACACGCAGATCCTGACGATCACCACCGGTCCGAACGCGAACTTGCACGAGGAGTTCGATCTCGCGGCGACCAACGTCAAGAGCGTCGCGGACGTCGCGCTCGACGTCACGCCGGTCAACGCGTCGACCGCCGGTGATTCGGTCGCGCCGAGCCTCTCCAGCGCCGAGCAGAACCTCGCGGAGGACGAGTTCGGCCGTGTGATCGACTTCACGTTCGACGAGGCGATGGACCCGGTGTTCTGTCCGGTGCTCGCCAACTTCACGACCAGTGACGGCGACCTCGCCGTCGACGCCGAGATGGTCGCCGAGGACGTGCTCCGCGTGACGTTCTCCTCGCCGGTCGTCCCCGGCATGGACGACGTCGACCTCTCCAGCCTCGAGGACGCGCACGGGAACGACCTCGGCGCGACCACGACGGCGGTCACCGCGGGCACCACCGTCGCGAACGACTTCGCGTCGACGCCCGAGCTCTCGACGACCTCCGGCGCGGCGAACGACACCGTCACGGCGGTGTTCGACCAAGCGATCGACCCCGACGAAGCGACCGACTCCGCCTACTGGATGCTCGAGGTCCCGGACGGCACGCCGTACGACCTGACGACGGCGACGTTCGACTACGACCTCGACACCAAGACGCTGGTGATCACGCTCGCCGACGACTACGCGAACGGCACGTCGTTCGAATTCGGCGCGCTCTCGGGCAGCGAGCCGCACGACGTCGACGGCGACACCTTCGTGTCGACCCAAGCGTCGCTCGTCGACGGTGAGCTCGTCGAGCCGACGATCTCGAGCATCACGCAGAACCGCAGCCTGGATTCGTCCGGCGAGACGATCGACGTCGCGTTCGACGAAGCCGTCGAGACGTCGAGCGCCGAGACGATCGGCAACTACACGTTCTCCGGCGGCCAGAACGTCACCGCGGCGACGTTGCTGCCGAGCCTGACCACCGTGCGCCTGACGCTCGACGCCTACGCGCTGCCCGGCAGCGACACGCTCGACGTCTCGGGCGTGGAGGACCTCGCCGGCAACACGATGACGGCGGTGGTGGCGAGCTCCGTGGGCTCCTCGGACTCGACCGCGCCGGCCGCCTCGAGCGCGACCGCGTACGCCTACCAGGGCGCCGACAACGACGCGCTGGTCGTGACGTTCAACGACGACATGGTCGAGTCGGAAGTCGAGACCGCGACGTCCTGGACCGTCGAATCGCCGGTCGGGACCGCGCTCGACACGAGCAACGCCACGGTGACGTACGACGCGGATTCGCGCACGGCGACGCTGGTGTTCGACGGCAACGACGGCATCAACCTCAAGAACGACCTGGACTTCGAAGTCGGCTTCGCGTCGATGCAAGACATCGGCGGCAACTCGGTCAGCAGCGCGACCGTGCTCGGCACGATCGCCGGCGAGACCACGCTGCCCCAGGTCGAGTCGCTCTGGGTCGAAACGGGTGCGCTGAACAAGGTCCACGTCCAGTTCAGCGAACCGTGCGACCTCCTGGACGACCTCTCGGGCGACACGCACTACCGCATCTACGACCTGTCGCACAACCTCGTCGGCACGCCGGCGACGGCGACCGTCGACGCGGATGGACTCGGCGTCGAGCTGACCTTCGGCTTCGCGGTCTCGACCGTGAACCACACGCTGTCGATCTACGGCCCGACCGACCTCGCGGGGAACTACCTCTTCCCGATCGAGGAGACCTCGATCAGCGCCGAGGACACCAGCGAGCCGAGCTTCGACCTCGCGAGCGCGTGCCTCTCGGTCTCCGGCGAGGAGAACGACGTGCTGACGGCCGTCTTCGACGAGCCGATGGGCTCGTGGGGCTTGCTCGACCCGTCGAACTGGACGCTCGAGATCGGCCTGACGCCGTACGACATCTCCGACGCGGACTTCTCGTTCGACGGGATCGACACGGTGACGATCCGTCTCGACTCGCAGGACGCGCACAGCCTGGTCGCGGGCGCCACGTACGACATCACCGTCGCGAACGTGCGTTCGATCCAAGGCATCGAGCTCTCCGCGCCGCACACGGTCGCCCCGACGGTTTCCGGTGACGTCACCGCGCCGTCGATCGCGGCCGGTCGCGCTCGCCTCGATCCCGCGGATCCGACCGGTGCCCTGGTGCTCGAGTTCGACGAAGCCGTCGACGCGACGGAAGCGGAGGACACCAACAACTACGACATCAGCGGAACGCACCCGACCGCGGCGACCCTGATCGGGCCGCGCAACGTCGGCCTGACGTTCGGCGTCGCGATCGCCGCGGGCGACACGCTGGACTTCACGATGCCCGACCTCGCCGGCAACTCGGCGTCCGCGTCGGTGGTCGTGACGACCGAGGACACGACCGGTCCACTGGTCGCGGTCACCACGGCGACCGCGGTCGCGGGCGAGGGGCTCGACACCGTCAAGGTCGAGTTCGACGAGCCCGTGATCGAGTCCTCCGCGACCGACCTGTCGAACTACACGCTGACGATGGGCGCGACGTCGCTCTCGCTGAGCGGCGCGGTCGCGACGTACTCGAGCGTCGACGACAGCGTGACGATCACGCTCGGCTCGGGCTCGGAGCTCGTCACCGGTGGCACGCTCAACGTGCAGATCACCGGGCTCGAGGACGCGTCGGGCAACGCGATGTCGCCGGACGCCAACATCAACGCGGTGGTCGTCGGCGATTCGACCGGCGCGGACTTCCAGTCGAGCTTCGTCAACTCGCGCGTCTCCGCGCTCGGTGACGTCGTCGACGTGCTGTTCACCGAGGACGTCGACGAGTCGTTCGCGACCGACGACACCAACTGGACGGCGAGCCCGGGCCTCTCGGTGCTCTCGGTCGAGAAGGTGTCGGCGCGCTACTACCGCGTGACGCTGTCGCTGCCGCCGATCGCGGGCGACGAGCTCGAGCTCGTCGATCTGCCCGACCTCGCCGGCAACACGTCGGGCACGATCACCGGCGCGATCATCGTCCCGTAGCCTTCGGCGAACTCCTTTCCGCCCCCTGCGGCGCCTCACCAGGCCTGCAGGGGGCGATTTCGTCGGATCGCTTCAAGGTCGAGCCGGTTCGGGGCCCGATACAGCGCGACGCCCGCTTGCGCCGGTGCCGGTGTTCCGACCCGGCGCGGAGCTCTCACCGCGGGGAGGAATCACGTGTCCGAACCCAAGACGACAGAACTGGTCGACGACGTCATGGAGGCGCTCGCAGGTCCCATCGAGGGCGGCGATCGCACGGCAGAGTCGTTCCGCGAGCACGTCGAGCGCGCGGAGTCCGAGTTCGACGTCGCGGAGGTCTCGAAGTCGATCCAGGCGCTGGTCGGACGGCTCGGCGACGACCCGACCGACTTGCGAGCTCTCGAATCGTTGATCGTGCTCGGGCTCGCGCACCCGGATGCGCTGGAGCACGACGGCGTTCCGCTCGGGCAAGAGGGCAAGCGTCTCGCGGTGCTGTTCGAGCATCGCGGCGAGTTCGACCGCGCGCATGCGCTGCTCGAGCTGCTCGCCGAGCGCATGCCGACCGACAAGCGCATCGGTCACCAGCTCGCGTCGATGCTGCGCCGCAACGGCAAGTCCGATCGCTTGCTCGAACGCTACCTGACGCGCGCGAACGAAGCGGTCGCCGCCGATCGGCCGCAGGACGCGATCCCGTGGCTCCAGGAGGCGCTGATGGTCGATCGTTCGCGCCGCGACATCGCGCGCATGATCCGCGACCTGCGCTTCCAAGTCGCCGAGCGGCGCGCGCGCTCGATGCGCGGGCTGCGCCGCGCGCTGCTCACGATCTGCGCCGCGAGCGTCATCGGCGCGGTCGTCTGGTGGGAACGCCACGTCGAGACCGCGTACGAAGCGTTGCCGACCGCCGACGTGAAGGACCTGGGCTCGCTGCGCGAGCGCTTGGCGTCGCTCGACGGGTTGATGGACACGTACCCGATGTGGCTCGGCATGTGGAAGGCCTCCAGCGAACGCGCGGACCTGCGTGTGTCGATCCAGAAGCTGGTGTCCGAGCAGGCCGAGGCCGAGCGCGTCCGCGAGGAAGAGCGCGCGCGTCGGCTCGCGCACGCCGAGTCCGCGAACCTGCGCGGCGACGTGCACATGGAGAACGGCGACTTCTTGGCCGCGCTCGCGGACTACCGCGAGTGCCTGGAGGTCGCGCCCGAGGAGTGGGCGCCGCGCGCGCGCGTCGAAGCGAACATCGCTGCGATCGCCGAGTGGCAAGCGAAGAACGAGGGTCCTCGCAAATGAGTTTGGTCGACAAGATCTTCTCGACGGTCCGTTTGCGCGACCGGCGCTCGAAGCTCGCGGACAGCCCGAGCGTGCAGAACTACCTTTCGCTCGCCCAAGAGCACGTCCAACGCGGCGAGATGCAGGAAGTCCAGCGCGTCTGCGCGGAGGCCCTCGAGATCTACCCGTCGAACGCCGAGCTCCTGCGCCTGGTCGAGCGTGCGCGCGAGCTCGAGCGCGAGGACCGCACCCGCGAGCTCTACCGTCAGCTCCGCGAGGCGCCGCGCTCGGCGCTCTATCGCGAGCTCTGCGAGATCCTGCTCGCGTCGAACCGCGTCGCGCGCGCCGAGGACTGCGCCGCGGAGTGGTACTCGCACACCGGTGACGGCAATGCGCAGCTCGTGCGCGCCGAAGCCCGCATGCGTCGGTTCCTCGCCGACAAGCGACGCGACGACGGGCGGCTCGCCCTGGAGCTCGTCGCGGCGGCGGAGAAGCTGCTCCCGAACGACGTGCGCACGTACAAGCTCGAGCTCGAGATCTACGAGCGCATCGGCGCGTGGCGCGACGCGCAACGCGTGCTCGCGCGCCTGCTCGAGATCGAGCCCGGCGATCCGAACCACGAGGCGCGCTACCGCGCCGTCAGCACGCGCGTGGATCGCGCGCCGAACGTCGACCAGGCGCTGCGCCTGGCCGAGAAGGAAGGCAGGCTCGTCGACGACGAGCCGCGAGCCGACTCTCCGGCGCCGAGCAACGGCACGGTGCGGCCGCGACTGCAAGCGATGGTCGCCGAGGAAGGCGTCCACGCCGCGGTGTACGTGCGCGGAGCGACCGCGCTCGTCCAAGGACCGAAGGGCGCGACCGCCGAGCGCCACGCGCGCGCGGTGCGCGAGGTCGTGCAGAAGAGCGCGGGCGCGGCCCGCAAGCTCGGGCTCGGCCAAGCGACCGAGATCGCGGTCGAAGGCGACTTCGGCACGCTGCTGATCACGCCGGGCGAGCTCGCGGCGGCAGCGCTCTGGCTCGACAAGGAGCCCGAGGAGCGGCATCGCCGCGGCCTCGTCGAACTCGCGGGTCTCGCCGGGGTGGTCGTCGCCACCGAGGAAGCAGCGTCATGATCGAAGTGCTCGATCCCCTGTCGAAGATCCCGGGAGTGCGGCTCGCCGTGCTGGTCGCGCCGGACGGCGTGCCGGTGTGCGTGCGCGGCAAGCATGCCGAAGTGCCGGAGGACGGCACGCGCGAGAGCGCAGATTCGCTGGCGGCGCTCGCGACGAGCTGGCTCTTCGAGCTCGCGCGATCGGTCGCGCCGTTGTCGTGGAACGCGCCGCAGCGCGTGGTGCTGCGCGCCGCGCGCGGCACGTTGGTGATGCTCGCCGTGCCGGGCGCCGTGCTCGTCGCGATCTGCGATCGCGGAGTGAGCCCCGACGAGCTGCGCCTCCCGATGGAAGGCGCCGTCGCGCGCATGCAGCGCATCCTGCGCGGAATGGGGACTCGCAACGAGTCGCCGGAACCGCCTTCGAACGTCCCCGACGGAGCGCTTCCTTCTCGCGCTTCCGATCAAGAACCGGGGTTCGTGCACGCCGATAACAGGTCCTCTGAGTCCCCGGCGGTAACGGGGCAGGATTGACATGGTCCAAATCAACTTCGCCCAACGTCAGGTCAACGCCAAGGTCGTTTACTACGGCCCTGGCATGTCCGGAAAGACCACCAACCTCGAGGTGGTCCACCAGCGCGCCCCGTCCGGAAACCGCGGTGATCTCACCAGCATTTCCACCGACGGCGATCGCACGCTGTTCTTCGACTTCATGCCGCTCGATCTGGGCACGGTCGCAGGGATGCGCACGTGCTTCCAGATCTACACGGTGCCCGGCCAGGTCTACTACAACTCGACTCGGAAGCTCGTCCTGCAGGGCGTCGACGGCGTCGTGTTCGTCGCGGATTCCTCGGCGAGCATGGTCGAGGAGAACCTGGAGTCGCTGCGCAACCTCGAGGAGAACCTGCGCGAGTACGGCAAGTCGCTCGCGACGATGCCGCACGTGATCCAGTACAACAAGCGCGACCTCCCGGACGCGTTGCCGGTCGAGGAGCTCAACAAACTGCTCAACGCGCACAACGCGCCGTGCTTCGAAGCGATCGCGAACACCGGCCAAGGCGTGTTCCCGACGTTGAAGGCGCTCGCCGCGCGCGTGCTCGAGACGATCCACCAGACGTCGTCGGGCCAGCAAGCTCCGTCCGGTCGCACCACGCCGCCGCAAGCCGCGCCGCGCGCCGCGCCGCAGCCCGCCGCTCCGATGCCGCATCCGGCGCCCGCGCCCGTGCTGCGCGCTCCCGCGCCGCAGCCGCAGCCGATGCAAGCCGCCGCGTTCGCGCAGCAGGGCTACAACGCGCCGCCGCAGCAGCCGATGGTCGACCCGCTGGCGCGCACGCAAGTGGTGGGGGCGCAAGCCCAACCGGTGCCGATGATGCAGCCGCAGCAGCCGATGCACGCTCACGCGGGCTACGCTCCGACCGCGCCTGCGCCGCAGCCCGTCGTGCAGACCGGCTTCCACACGCAAGGCCAGCCGCCCGCGCAAGGCGGCAGCCTGCAGCTCGCGTCGCGCTCGGGGCTCGCACCGAACCCGCAAGCCGTGGCGCATTCGGGCGGGCACGCTCCCGCGCACGCGCCGTCGCCGATGATGGCGAAGCCCGAGGCTCCGCGTCCGGCGCCCGCGGCGCCGAAGAAGGCGCAGAACCCGCTGGAAGGGACGCGCTTCCGTCCGCGGATGCCGCGCGTCGAGCCGCAGCCCACGCCGACCGCGAAGTCGTCCGGCAAGGGGATGATGTTCGCGATGGTCGCCGGCGCGCTCGTCGTCGGCGGAGTCGCCACCTGGCTCGTCCTCAACTTCCTCTAAGGAGCGCCATGACCCGCGATTCCAAGCTCCGCGACGATCGTCTCGTCTTCTATGCCAACGACGTCGAGCGCCTCGAAGGCGAGCTCGACGGCTTCCTCGAACTCTCCGGCGCTCGCTCCGCGTTCTTGATCGACCGCGACGGTCACCTGGTGACCCGCCGCGGCGAGCCGATGGCGCAGTCGATGGAGTCGGTGTCCGCGCTGATCGCCGGCTCGTTCGCGGCGACGCGCGAGATGGCGCGCCAGCTCGGCGAGAACGAGTTCTCGGTGCTCTTCCACCAGGGCGCGCGCGACTCGATCCAGCTCCAGCTCGTCGGCGACCGCACGCTGCTCGCGATCGTGTTCGACCAGCGCACCAACCTCGGGCTCGTCCGCTTCTACGCCAAGGAAGCCGCGCGCCGGCTCGAAGGCGTCTTCGGCGAGATCTCCAACCGGCCGGCCTCGAAGCAGCCGATGCTCTCCGACAACTTCTCGGAGGACGCCGCGGCGGCCCTGGACAAGCTGTTCTAGGCCTCCGACCCGGCCTGTGCGGCGGATCCGAACGCGGGGCGCCCCCCGGACTTGCCGTCCAGGGGGCGCCCCGCTATCCTTCTCGCCCCTCAGTGCCCGGAGTCCCGGGCCCAGTCCAGACAACGGAGCATTTCGGATGGCACGGGTTTGCGAGATCTGCGGCAAGAAGACCCAGAGCGGCGCTCAGATCGCTCGTCGCGGCTTGCCCAAGAAGAAGGGCGGCGTCGGCTTGCGCATCACCGGCAACACGCTGCGCAAGTTCAAGGCGAACGTGCAGCGGCTGCGCGTCGAGGTCGACGGCGAAGCGACCCGCATCCGCATCTGCACGCGGTGCATCAAGAGCGGCAAGGTCGTCAAGCCGAAGCGCAAGAAGGCGTCGGCCGCCTGATTTTTTCGTTCGCGGCGACGAGCTCGCGCGAACGACCGATCCACACCACGCGCGGAGCGCACTCGGCGCTCCGCGCGTGGTTTCGTTTGCACCGCTCGCTGCGCGCGAGCCCGCGTTGCGTGCGTGGCGCGAGCACCTCGACGTGCGCCGCGCGCCGCGAGCGTAAGTCCGCAGCGAGTCAAGCAGTTACGAACGACGGCTTCGCTGTCGCGAGCCGCGTCGCGAGCCGCGAAACGAAGCTCGCGTCGCGCGCGGAACGTGCATCGTTCGCAAGCTCCGCGCGTTCGCTCGAACGCTCGTTCCGAGCATCGAACGGAATGCGATCTGCTCGCTCGCGCCACGTCGCTTCGAAAAAAGTTCGGAGATCGTGGGCAAGCTCTGCCCCGCTTGCGCCGATGAGGGCATTGATGTCGTGGACGGGCGTCGACAGGCGCCCACGATTCGGACCAGAGTCCAAAGGAGATTCCGATCATGGCTAAGAAGAAGACGAAGAAGGCGGCGAAGAAGGCTGGTCGCAAGGGCAAGCGCGCCAAGAAGGCCTGAAGTCCGCTTGCTTCGCGGTGAACAAGAGTCAACTGGTTGACCACGTCGCACAGGAGCTCCGGGCTTCGCGCCTAGGGGCTTCGCGGTTGGTCGATACGGTGCTCGCCGGCATCCAAAAAGGCCTCCGCGAAGACAACTGCGTGACGATCGCCGGATTCGGCACGTTCGAGGTGAAGGCCCGCAAGGCCCGCGTCGGACGGAACCCTCACACGGGTGAACCGATCCGGATCGAAGCCGGAAGGCGTGTCGGATTCCGCATGGGCAAAGCTCTGCGCGAGTCCGTCTAGCTCGGCTCGTCCCACGAGACCGACCAACGGCCGGTTCCTCCTTCCGGAGGGACCGGCCGATCTATTTGGCGAACGCGGTGGAGTTCACGGTCCCGAGTGGATCGTCGGGACCGGCCGATCTGTTTGGTACGCGCCGTGGCGTTCGCGGTCCCGAGTGAATCGTCGGGACCGGCCGATCTTTTTGGCGAACGCGGTGGCGTTCACGGTCCCGAGTGAATCGTCGGGACCGGCCGATCTTCTTGTTGAACGCCGCGGCGTTCGCGGCTCGCCGTCGAGTGACGTTGCTCGACGCGTCAGCTCGTCGCCGCCGCGCGCTTGTGCAGCGCGTCGATCTCCGCCGCGATCACCGCGTCCTCGATCTTCGGGAAGAGCACGTCGACCTGACCGATCCGCTGTCCCGACAGGTTGCGCCGCCACGCGCCCGCGACCGGCAGCTGCGGCCAGCGCTGCTCGCCGACCTCGCCGAGGTTGCCGAGCATCGTCCACAGCCGTTGCGCCTTGCCCGGCAGGATCGGCGCCATCCACTGCGCGAGCAGCGCGAGCCACTCGCAGCACGTCGCGAGCGCCGCGCCGGCGCGCTCGGGGTCGGTCTTGCGCAGCGACCACGGCGCGACGCGGTCGACGAACACGTTCGCGACGCGCGCGTTGGAGGCGAGGTCCTCGGTGCCGCGCCGGAACCGGAAGTCGAGCAGCGCCGCGCCGGGATCGGCGAACGCGCCGCACTCGGTCAGCAGGATGCGATCGAACTCGGCAGCGTGCTCGGCGGAGACCGCGGGGATCTTGCCCTCGTAGTACTTCTCGAGGAACTTGAGCACCCGCGACGCGAGGTTGCCGATCGTGTCCGCGAGCAACACGTTGTTCGCGCTCTGGAAGTCCTTCCAGTTGAAGTCGCTGTCCTTGGTCTCCGGCGAGCTCGAGAGCAGGTAGAAGCGCGCGGTGTCCGCGTCGTAGCGCGCGAAGAACTCGTCGAGGTCGACATACCAACCCTGCGAGGTCGAGAACTTGCGACCTTCGAGGTTGTAGAACTCGTTCGCCGGTACCTGCCACGGCAGCACGTAGTCCTGCTTGACGCCCCAGAGCATCGACGGGAACACGACGCAGTGGAACGGGATGTTGTCCTTGCCGATGAAGTGGACGAGCCGCGTGTCCGGCGAGCGCCACCATTTCTGCCAGTCGTCGGGAGCTCCATGGGCTTCCGCCCAATCGCGCGTGAACGACACGTACCCGATCGGCGCGTCGAACCAGACGTAGAGGACCTTCCCGCTCTCGCCGCGCGCGCGGTCCTCGGGCACGGGCACGCCCCAGTGCATGTCGCGCGTGATCGGGCGAGGTTCGACTTCCTTGAGCTGGTTCGCGACGAACGTCGCGACGTTGGGCTTCCACTCGTGCGCGGCGGCCCACTCGCCGAGCTTCTCGTCGCGCAGCTTCGGCAGGTCGAGGTACCAGTGCCGCGTCTTGCGCTTCTCCGGCGTCGATCCGCAGACCTTGCAGCGCGGGTCGGCGAAGTCGAGCGGGTTCAGCCACTTCGCGCAGCGCGGACACTCGTCGCCGCGAGCCTCCGGATACCCGCAGTTCGGGCACGTGCCCGCGATGTAGCGGTCGGCGAGGAAGCGCGCGTCGGTGGTGCAGTAGAGCTGCTCCTCCTCACGCTGCAGCAGGTAGCCGCCGATGTCCAGGCGTCGGAAGAAGTCCTGGCTGAGCTCCGCGTGGTTCGGCGAGATGCTGGTGCCCGACCACACGTCGAAGCGGATGCCGAGCCGGTCGAACGTCGACTTGATCACGCCGCGCCAGTGCGCGACGTACTCCGCGTAGGGCCGGTTCTCGCGCTCGGCGCCGATCGTGATCGCGACGCCGTGCTCGTCGGCGCCGCAGACGTAGAGCACCTCCTCGCCGTGCATCCTCAGGGTTCGGACGTAGACGTCGGCGGGCAGGTAGGCGCCGACGACGTGGCCGAAGTGGATCGGACCGTTGGCGTAGGGCAGGGCGCTGGTGACGAGATAACGGACCATGCCGGCCGTTCTAGTTCGCCGCGCGAGACCGATCCAGCGAGCGCAGGCGTTTCTTGTCGAGGCGGCAGACCAGCCACGCTCCGCCGACCGACGCCGCCGGTACGCAGACGAGCGGGCCGAGGAACGGCACGAGGAACACCAGGCCTGCAGTGGTGCCGAAGGCGATCACCGCGGTCGCGTGCTCGCCGACGAAGGCGAGGCGTTGGCGGAGGCTCCACTCGCGGCGCGAGAAGGGGATGTCGAGCAACGACACCGCGGTCGCGAAGCCCGCGGCGATCGCGAACAGCGCTCCGCCGACGAACGGCACCAGTTGCAACGGGAACGCGAGCACCAGCACGACGGCGGCGAACAGCGAGGCTTTCACGCTGGTCCACACGGTCGCGAGGTTGCGGAGCACGAGCGTCTTGAAGCCGCCTTCACCGCGCGCGGCATCCCAAGTCGCCCGCGGATCGGCGCCGAACCAACGTCGCTCGAGACGCGCGTGCACGACGTCGAGGAACGGACCGCACAGCGCTTCGTAGACGATCGAGAACGTCCAGAGCGCGACGAGGAACGCGACGACGAACGCCAACGCGTACCCGCCGAGCGACACGATCCACCACATCGCTGCACTTTGGATCACCGTCTGGAGCGCGTCGGCGAACCAACGTGGCTCGAAGGCGAGTTCGGCCTCACCCTGTGTGCGTAGGGCGGTGATCCAACCGTCGACGAGCTCGAACAGTCCGAACGAGACCAGCGCGAAGATCGTCGTCGTCACGAGGAACGGCGGCACGAGCCAACGCTTGGTGCCGCGCGTGCTGCCGAGGAAGTAGAGGCCGCGGACGAGCGCTTGGGCGCCGGCGGCGAGTTCCGCGCGCGCGCCGGACCGCGGGCCGACCAGCGACGCCTCGCTGACCCGTGCGCAATACGCGCACTCCGCCTCGGGGGCGGGGTAGCCGCAGCGCGGACAGGGCAGGGGATTCATGCTCGTGGTGACGCTTCGGGCGACGGTTCGCCGGGGGGGACGAGAGGCTCGGGTTCCGCTAGAATGCGCGGCTCTACCTCGCCGCGCGAGAGCTTCTTGGGCGCGCGAGAGCTTCTTGCGACCCGCGCGCGCGAACCTTTTTCGATCCGGAGCCCGACCATGGCCACGTTCCGCCAGCTCGACTACATGAACCTCGACGACCAGCTCTCCGAGGACGAGCGCATGGTGCGCGACTCGGTGCGCCAGTGGGTCACCGAGCGCTACCTGCCGGTCGCGATGGAGCACTTCGAGGCGGGCACGTTCCCGATGGACCTCGTGCCCGAGATCGCCGAGCTCGGGATGTTCGGCCCGACGACGCCCGCCGAGTACGGCGGCGCCGGCCTCAACAACGTCGCGTACGGCCTGATCTGCCAGGAGCTCGAGCGCGGCGACTCCGGCCTGCGCTCGTTCGTGTCGGTCCAGGGCTCGCTGGTGATGTACCCGATCTTCGCGTACGGCAGCGAGGCGCAGCGCAAGCGCTGGTTGCCGCTGCTCGCGAGCGGCAAGGCGATCGGCTGCTTCGGATTGACCGAGCCCGACTTCGGCTCGAACCCGGGCGGGATGCTGACCACCGCGAAGAAGGTCGGCAACGAGTGGGTGATCAACGGCCGCAAGATGTGGATCACCAACGGCACGGTCTCCGACGTCGCGGTCGTCTGGGCGCGCACCGAGCAAGGCATCCGCGGCTTCCTCGTCGAGAAGGGCACGCCGGGCTTCAGCGCGCCGGAGCAGAAGCACAAGTTCTCGCTGCGTGCGTCGGTGACGAGCGAGCTCGTCCTCGAGGACGTCAAGGTGCCCGACGCGAACCGGCTGCCGAACGGCGAAGGCCTCAAGGCGCCGCTCGGCTGCCTGACCCAAGCCCGCTACGGTATCGCGTGGGGCGGCGTCGGCGCGGCGCTCGCGTGCTTCGACGAAGCGTTGCAGTACACCAAGGCGCGGATCGTCTTCGACAAGCCGCTCGCGGCGTTCCAGATCCCGCAGAAGAAGCTCGCCGACATGGCGACGCAGATCACGCTCGCCCAGTTGCTCTCGCTGCGCCTCGGCCGGCTGAAGGACGAGGGCACGTTCACGCCCGCGCAGGTCTCGATGGCGAAGCGCAACAACGTCGCGATCGCGCTCGACGTCGCGCGCACGTGCCGCGACATGCTCGGTGCGAACGGGATCAGCCTCGAGTACCAGGTGGGTCGCCACCTCTGCAACCTCGAGAGCGTGATCACGTACGAGGGCACGCACGACATCCACACGCTGGCGATCGGCCACGAAGTGACCGGCATCCCGGCGTACCGCTGAGCGAAGCGGCTCGCCGAGCCGTCCCGCCGGCGCTCCGGAAGCCCGGCGGGCGATGCCAGTCACGGGTTGCATCCTTCGACGGCGCGAGCGCGGGTGGTTGCACCGGCGCCGCCGGGCGTGGGGTGGGCCGCCGATCCGCGGGATACGCGCTCGAAAGTCGCTTCGGCACGTTCCGGCCGCGCGTGCCTTACCCTGACACGCACGCAGGTCCCCCGTGCCCGACCAAACCGAACCGCCGCAGCCCGACCCGACCGATGAACGCGTGCTCGCCTGGCTCGACCGCCTCGCGGTCGAATCGGACGCCGCGGACTTCGAGCTCGAGCGCTTCCTCGCCCGCGTGCCCGACGACGTGCGCGACGAAGTTCGCCGGCTCTCGCGCGAGGTCGCCTGGGTGCGGCGGCTGGTCAGCACGTCGGTCGCAGGTGACGCGCCGCGGGTCGCTCCCGGCGAGCGCATCGGCGACTACGAGCTGATCCGCGAGCTCGGCCACGGCTCGATGGGAGTCGTCTACCTCGCGCGCCAGCTCTCGCTCGACCGCCGCGTCGCGGTCAAGCTGCTGCAGCCGCTGTCGCTGTTCTCGGTGCACCAGGTCGAGCGCTTCCGCCGCGAAGCGAAGAGCGCCGCGCGGTTGAATCACCCCGGCATCGTCCAGGTCCACGCGGTCGGCGAGGAACGCGGCCTGCGCTTCTTCGTGATGGAGTACGTGCCGGGCCGCACGCTGCACGAAGAGCTCGAGTCGTTGCGCAAGCGCCACGCGGACGGCGCGCCGCCGGGCTCGACCGATCAGCTCGGCACGCGCGACGGCCGTCCGTACGTCGAGCAAGCGGCGACGATCGCGGCGTTGCTCGCCGACGCGCTCGAGCACGCGCACCAGAACGGCGTCATCCACCGCGACGTCAAGCCGCACAACGTGCTGATGACCGAGGACGGCTCGCCGATGCTCGCCGACTTCGGTCTCGCGAAGGACCTCGTCGACCAGAGCCTCTCGCGCGACGGCGACATCGCCGGCACGCCGAGCTACATGAGCCCCGAGCAGGCGCTCGCCGACCGCGAGCGGATCGACAAGCGCACCGACGTCTTCTCGCTCGGCGTCGTCCTCTACGAGATGCTCTCGCTCTCGCGTCCGTTCGCGGGCAAGAGCAGCCACGAGGTGATGCAGCGGATCGTCACGTTCGATCCGCCGCCGCTCGAGACACAGAACCCGCGCGTGCCCGCAGAGCTCGCGGTGATCTGCCGCAAGGCGATGGAGAAGCGGCGCGAGGATCGCTATTCGAGCGCCGCCGAGCTCGCCGCCGACCTGCGGCGCTTCCTCGCCGGCGAGCCGATCCATGCGCGGCCTCCGACCATGGCGCAGTCCGCGCGACGCTGGGTGCGGCGGCATCGAGTGCTCAGCACGTCGCTCGCCGTCGGTGTCGCCGCGCTGACGCTCGGGATCGTCGCCGAGCGCGTGAACTCGGTCGTCCAGGCGCGCGCCGCGCGGCCTCGGCTCTCGCTGGTCGGGCTGCCGGACGGCGTCGAGGTCTCCGCGCGCCGCGTCGATCCGGTCAGCGGCGCGCTGGGACCGCGCGAGGTCGTCGGGCGCACGCCGCTCGACACGTTCGGGCTCGAGCCCGGCGTGTGGCGCATCGTCGTCGCCGCGGACGGGGCGTTCGCGGAGCTCCAACGGACGCTGGAGAGCGGTGAGCACCTCGAGCTCGCGCCTCGCCTCGTGCCGACCGAGAGCACGCGCGCCGGCATGTTGTTCGTGCCGGAGGCCGACTTCGTCTTCGGCGAGGTGACCAACCGGCTCGCGTACCCGCGCTCGATCGAGCACGCGCCGGCGGTGTGGCTCGACGCGACCGAGGTCTCGAATCGCGACTACCGCGAGTTCGTCCGAGCGACCGGCCACCGCGCGCCGGCGTGGTGGGGCGACGCGTACGACGAGCGTTGGAACGACCTGCCGGTGGTCGGCGTGACGTTCGAGGACGCGCGCGCGTTCGCGGAGTGGGCGGGCAAGCGCCTGCCGACGCAGTACGAATGGGAGCACGCCGCGCGCGGTGAGGACGGGCGGCTGCAGCCGTGGGGCGACGACACCTCGGACTTCGCGGTCCGCGCGCGCTTCGACGACTTGAAGAGCCCCGAGGATCCCGCGGCCCAACTCGCCCAATACCTCGCGCACGCCGAGCCCGTCGGCTCGCGTCCCGCCGGCGCCGGACCGTTCGGGCACCTGCGGATGCTCGACAACGTCCACGAGTTCAGCGAGTCGACGTTCGTCGAGAAGGAAGGCGATGAACTCGTCCCTCGTTTCCACGTTCCCGTCGTGATGGGCGGATCGTTCATGGAGGCGCCGGGCGACTGGCGGCTATCGTTCCGCAGCGAGGTCCATCCGGGCCTGGTGCACCACTTCGTGGGCTTCCGTTGCGCGAAGAGCGCGGATCCCTAGGAGCCGGTGAACGTCGAAGAGGGGAGTTCGTTCATGTTGGAGAGTGCTCGACTGTCGTTGGTGTTCACGCCCAATCGCAACCGCGCTTTCGCAAGACTCTCGCGCGCGGAGCAACGTCGGATCGAGCGCGAGTTCACGCAATCGGTGAAGGGCGCCGTCGACGAAGCGACGTTGCGCGCGTGGCTCGCGCCGGCCCCGGAGGTCCTGCGGGTCGAGGTCGGGGGCGTGCAAGTCGCCCTGGATCCGCGCGACGAGTCGATGACCGCCGTCAACCTGAAGCGCTTCTTCAACGGCGTGTTGGCGTCCGCCGGCGACGTCGGAGGTGTCTCCCGGCTTTCGGTCGACCCCGGCGCGGAGCTCGAGCCGATCTGCAAGGTCAAGGTCGACGGCAAGCACGTCGACGCGGTGCGTTGCCCGGTTTCGATCGCCCACGTCGACCCGGCGAGCGGCAAGGCGGCGGTCGGTCCGTGGTTCCTGCAGAGCCAGTCGAACGCGGGCGCGCCGATCGAAACGCAGGTCGAATTCGAGCTCGAGTTCGTCGCGCCCGATCCGTAGCGGGCCGCGCCGGCGCGCGGAGCCCGGCGCGACGCCGCGAGCCGAGCGCGAGCCGCGTGCGGCTGCGAGCGAGGTCGGCGCGAGCGGGGGCGACGGCTCTCAGGCCAGCGTGCGCGCCACGCGCCGGCCGCCGTTCTTCGCGTGCGCCAACGCCGCGCCGACGAAGCCCTGGAAGATCGGATGCGGCGCGAGCGCGCGGCTCTTGAACTCGGGGTGGAACTGCACGCCGACGAAGAACGGGTGGTCGGGCAGCTCGACGATCTCGACCAGGTCGCGCTCCGGGTTGACGCCGGACAACACCATGCCCGCTTGCACGAAGCGCGCGCGGTAGTCGTTGTTGAACTCGTAGCGGTGACGGTGGCGTTCGTGGACGAGCTCGGCACCGTAGAGCTGCGCCGCGCGCGTGCCGGGCACCAGGCGGCAGGGGAACGAGCCGAGGCGCATGCTCCCGCCCTTGTCCTTCTGGTGCTCCTGGTCGGGCATCAGGTGGATCACCGGATGCAACGTGTCGAGCGCGAACTCGGACGTGTGCGCGCCTTCGAGTCCCATCACGTTGCGCGCGAACTCGATCGTCGCGCACTGCATGCCGAGGCAGATGCCGAAGAACGGCAGGCCGGTTTCTCGAGCGTGTTGGATCGCGCGGATCTTGCCCTCGACGCCGCGCTCGCCGAAACCGCCGGGCACGAGCACGCCGTCGACGCCCTCGATCAGCGAGGCGCCCTTCACGTAGTAGTCCTCGGCGCGCACCTTGCGGATCTTGACGCGGCAGCGGTTCGCGATGCCGGCGTGGGTCAGCGACTCGTAGATCGACTTGTAGGCGTCGTGCAGCTCGATGTACTTGCCGACCACCGCGATCTCGCAGGTGTCGGTCGTGCGGCGCATCGCTTCGACCATCCGGCTCCACTCGGTGAGGTCGGTCTCACGGTCCTTCGGCAGGCCGAGGCGCTCGACGATGATCCGATCGAGGCCGGCGCGGACCAGCATCAACGGCACTTCGTAGATCGAGAAGTCGACGTCGCGCTCCTCGATCACGCAGCCTTGGCGCACGTTGCAGAAGAGCGAGATCTTCTTGGCCATGTCCTCGCTCATCGGCTGCTCGGTCCGGCAGACCAGCACGTCGGGCTGGATGCCGATCTCGCGCAGCTTGCCGACCGATTGTTGCGTCGGCTTGGTCTTGAGCTCGCCCGAAGCGCGCAGGAACGGCAGCAGCGTCAGGTGCACGAACATCACGTCGCCGTGTGCCTTCTCGAGCGCGAACTGACGGATCGCTTCGAGGAACGGCAGCGACTCGATGTCGCCGACCGTGCCGCCGACTTCGGTGATGCACACGTCCGCGTCGGCGGTGACACCCGCGCGGATCGCGTCCTTGATCGCGTCGGTGATGTGCGGGATCACCTGGACGGTCGAGCCGAGGTAGTCGCCCTTGCGCTCGCGCGCGATCACGTCCGAGTAGATGCGGCCGGTCGTGTAGTTCGACGTGCGGCGCAGCACCGCGTGCGTGAAACGCTCGTAGTGGCCGAGGTCGAGGTCGGTCTCCGCGCCGTCGTCGAGCACGTAGACCTCGCCGTGCTGGTAGGGGCTCATCGTCCCCGGGTCGACGTTGATGTAGGGGTCGAGCTTCTGCATCGACACCTTCAGCCCGCGCTGCTCGAGGATCATCCCGATCGCAGCGGACGTCAGACCCTTGCCCAGACTGCTCACCACGCCGCCGGTGATGAAAATATGCTTCGCCATCGCCGCTCCCGCTCCGCTCGACTCGCCTAGGAACCGACCGCGCCCGGCCGGCCCGCACCCGAGCGCTCCCCTCGCGCTCGCAACACGAACGCATCGTAGTCTTCGCGTGTGTCGATGCCCAGAGGCACGACGCTCGCTTCGAGCACACGCATGCGCGCGCCGGCTTCCAGCCAGCGCAGTTGCTCCAAGTTCTCGAGCGCCTCCAAGCGCCCTTCTCCGAGCGCGCAGAAGCGCGCGAGAGCCCGCGGGCGGAACGCGTACACGCCGACGTGGCGCCGCGCCGTCGCGAGCACCGGCTCCGCGTTCGCGCGCGGGTGCGCGGCCGACGGGATCGGCGAGCGCGAGAAGTAGAGCGCGTCGCCGCGTCCGTCGCGCACCACCTTGACCACCGACGGCGACGCGAGCTCGCGCGTGTCCGCGAGCGGCCCGCACAGCGTCGCGATCTCGACTTCGGGCTCGGCGAACGCCGCGGTCAGACGCTCCAGATCGGCGGGCGCGAGCTCGGGCTCGTCTCCTTGGACGTTGACGACCACGTCGAACTCTCCCGAGAGCTTGGAGAGCGCCTCGAACACGCGATCGGTGCCGCTCTTGTGGTCGACGCGCGTCCGCACCGCCTCGACCCCGAAGCGCGCGGCGGCCTCGAACACCTCGTCGGCGTCGACCGCGAGCACGACGCGTTCGATCGAGCGAGCGAGCGCGACGTTGCGCGCCGTGTGCACGCAGAGCGGCACGCCGGTCTCGGCGAGCAGCATCTTGCGTGCGAGTCGGGTCGACGCGAGCCGCGCCGGGACGATCGCCACCGCGCGGAGCCGAGAGACGGAGGTCGTCGGTTCCGGGGTGGGGGCCATGTCAGGGATTCTTCACCGCGGGGCGCTGCTGGTTGAAGTAGTCCTCGCCGTGCTTCGCGCGGATGTCGACCGCTTGCCAGCCCTGGGTCTCGTTGTAGGTCGCGAGCACCGCTTCGAGCAGTCCGCGCATCTTCTTCATGTCTTCCGGCGGCGTGCTCGGCGTCGCGACCAGGTGGCGCAGACCACGCGCGTCGTCGACCTCGAGCGTCCACGCCTTGGTGCCCTTGGCGAACGTCGGCGCCTTGCCGGG
This sequence comes from Planctomycetota bacterium, assembly GCA_020847695.1. Lineage (GTDB taxonomy): Bacteria > Planctomycetota > UBA1135 > UBA1135 > JACRIN01. The sequence goes on along the minus strand of JADLBP010000203.1, from coordinate 12,059 downwards.
CTGCGCGAGCTTCGAGAGGCCCTCTTGCTCGAGGTAGTCGCGCAGCGCGAGCATCAGCTCGTCCTCCTGCACCTTGCGAGCGGCGTCGGTCGCGACCTTCGAGTACTGGTCGATCGCGGACGTGTGCGCTTCGTTGACGAGCTCGAACACCGCCGACGAGCGGTAGTCGGCGACCGTCATCCGCACCGGCTCGCGCGCTTGCGCCGCGGCGGGATCCGAGGACGACGGACGCGAGCCGCTCGAGGACGTGCAAGCGCCGGCGAGGCACAACGCGAGGAGGAGGATGGAGAGGCGCATCGGCTTGACTCGGTCGCGCGGGTTCGTGGGCTGCGCACCGGACCGCGCGAGGATATCCGCGAGCTCGCGGAGCGACAAGCGCGTCACTGCTCGGCGGGCACCGGCGTCCCGTCGTCCGGGTGGCGCGCGTCCGGGTGCACCGGCACCCAGAGGCGTCCGACGCGGGTCCAGCCCTGTTCCGCGATGCTCTCGCCGCGCGGCAGCGGCGGCCGGCCGCGCAGCGCCCGCGAGTTCCAGTAGCTGCCGCTCGCGTCGCAGGACTCCAGGCGCTCGACCGGCTCGTGTTGCTCGTCGAGTCCGGCGATGTCCATCCACAGCGTCGCGGGGATCAGGTCGCCGCGCCGATGCTCGCCGCCGAACCAACGCGTCGTGCCGCCCGCGCGGAACGGATCGCTCTCGGGGATGACGAGATAGCCCTCGCGCAGGATCCAACCGTCGCCCCACTTCGACGTCGCGTGCATGCCGTAAGCCGGGTAGTGATCGTTGTCCCACGAGCTGTCGAGTCGATCGCTCGTCAGGTGATCGACGAACCAGTAGTCGCGCGCGCCGAACCCACCGCCGTACCACGTGTACGTGATCCAGCCGAAGCCGTCGCCCGGCACCGGCTCGTACTTCCAGTCGAGCAGCGTCAGACGCGTGACGCGACCCTCGGCGGTGTCCTCGCACCAGCGCACGGCGCGACCGGGATCGAGCCGGCGTTCGCGCGCGAACTCGTCGACCGTGCGATCGGTGATCACCTCGTAGAAGCGGCGCGCGATCGGATCGCCGCGTTGCTTGCGCAGCACGTAGATCGGACCGAGGCCTTCGTACTGCAGGCGATCGAAGAAGACCGCCTCGACGGTGAACTCGCGGTTGACGACCTCCATCACCTCCGGGAAGAGCTGAAGCACCGGCAGGTGCGTGATGAACCAATCGAGACCGGAGATCGCCTCGAGGTCGGCCGCGCGCTCCTCGGGCGAGTACGCGTTCCAGAAGTCGAGGTGGTGGGGCAGCTTGATCAGATCGACCGCCTCCGCCGAGCGCAGGAACACCGCCCAGTGGTACGCGCAGCTGACGCGATCGCGCGGAGCCTCGGTCGCGCCCGGCGGGATCGGCTTCAACGGATACTCTTCGGCGGTGCGCCGGTTGACGAAGTCGATCGCGTCCCAGTAGCCACCGAACTTGCGCGTGTTGGTGCTCCAGTTCTCACGCACGCCGTAGACGCCCGCGGCGACGAGGATCGCGAGCGCCGCGAGCGTGCGCGCGAAGCCGAAGAGCGAGTGGCGCCGCGCCGCGGCCGCACCCGCGAGCGTGCTCCAGCCGATCCCTCCGAGCAGCGCGATCAACGCGAGGAACGGCAACCAGAGTCGGAAGTCCTTCGAGCCCTTGAGCCCGTACGCGCTCGCGTTCGCGACGACGACGACGACCGCGAGCCACACCTTCCACGAGCGCAGCGCGAACGCGCGGAGCACGCCGAACGCGACCAGCACCAGCGCGGCCCACGGCAAACCAGCGGAGATGTTCTGGAAGTACCACGCGAGGCCGCGGCTCTGCTTGATCTCCGCCGTCGCTTGCTTGACCTGTGCTTGGTACTCCGCGGCGTGCGCCTGGAACTCGGGATCGAGCTTCTCGAGCTCCACCGCTTGGTTGTAGAGCCAGCGCGAGGCTTCGACGATGCGCTCGGAGTGCAGGAAGCTGCCGAGCTTGAAGATCGCGCTCGCGAGCAGCACTCCGAAGTTCTGGTACAGGTAGCTCGTGACGCTGACCGCGAACGAGCCGTAGTAGAAGAAGTCGAGCACGCACTGCACGAACAGCAACGCGAGCACGCCGAGCACGATCCCGGCCGTGTGCATCCGCGCCGTGCGGAGGTCGCGCAGCGCGACGAACACGACGATCACGCCGACGACGGAGAAGTTCTGGTAGGCCATCAGGATGCCGAGGCCCAACCACGCGCCGGCGACCAGCCCCGAGCCGAGCGTGCGCCGATCGAAGAGCTTCGCGACGCCGAGCGCGACGAAGAGCCCCGCGGCGACGCCGGACACGGGCTCGACACCCCAGCGCAAGAACGTCGGATTGAGCGCGACGAGCACCGCCGCGGCGAGCCCGGCCTCGCGGCCCGCGACGCGCGCCGTGAGTCGCGCGGCGAGCGCGACCAGCGCGAGCGCGAACGCGATCTGCAGCACCTGACACGCCTGCATCACGTGCGTGAAGTCGCGGACGTCGAGCCAGCGCGCGACCGTGAAGATCGGCAGCAGGAGCCCGCTGAACCCGAATGCACGGATCGCCTTGCTGTCGATCAGTTCCTCGCCGCGCGCCAACGCGTTCGCGCGCTCCATGTACTCGATCGAGTCGGCGATCTGCGGACCGCGCTCGTGGTACCAGGCGATCGAGAGGAAGGTCGCGGCGAGCGCGAGCACCAGCCAGAGCGCCGGGTCGCCGAGGCCCGGCAGCGGCCGGCCGTCGGGGTCCCGGGCGCCGCTGCCGGGGGCCGCGGCGGGAACGGCGAGGGGGCTTTGGGGCATCGTGGCGGCGTCCGCGGGGGACGACAGAGCATGCCCGGTCGGCCGCGGCTCGCCAACCCGGGATCCGGGTTGCGCCAACCTTGCTCGCCGGCCGGTTTCGACCCTAGATGCGGCGTTGGGACCCCCTCGACCCCCCGCATTTTGTAGGAATTGGCCGGTGGACCTTTGACTCGGGCCTCACAGAAGAGCAAAACACGCACATTCGGACCGCAGCGCCGCCGTGGCGCGCGAGATCCGTCCTAACCGTCGAACGAACAACACGTTGCGGAGCGTCAAGCGCAATGGGCCGGCTCGAAAAGATCGTCGTACTCACCGTCCTCTTCCTGGTGGCGGTCATCCTCGCCATCTCCCTGAACCAAGGTGACAAGAAGCCCGCGGATGCCAACCCGCTGGCCTCGGTCGACCCGAACAAGGGGCTTGCCGCCGGAGCCCAGGCCCAGCCCGGCGCTGGCGCGCAGGCCGCTCCGGGTACGCAGCCGGCCGGCGCGATGAACGCCGCGGTCCAGCCGCAACCGACGCCGACCAACACCGCGCCGAACCTGAACAAGCCCGCCGCGACGCCGGCGAACCCCGCCGCCGGCGCGCCCGCGCCGACCGCGGTCAAGCCGATCGCGACGGTGCCCGCGGGCTCGATGCTGAAGACGCGCGAAGGTCTCGAGGAGTCGCTCTTCAACGACCTGTACGTCTATACGTGGAAGCAAGGCGACACGTACCCGCTGCTCGCGGAGCGCTTCTACGGCTCGCAGAAGAGCGCGCTGCGCCTGCGCACCGCGAACGAAGGTCGCACCGAAGCGACGCTGAAGGTCGGCGACAAGATCTTCGTGCCGAACCTCGAAGGCTCGACTCCGGTGGCGCAAGGCAACGACGCGCTCACCGGCGTCGGCGGCGCGAGCGGTGCGAACGGCGCGGGCAAGCAAGACGCCGCTCCGGCGAAGAAGAACGGCGTCAGCGCCGACGGCTTCTACGTCGTGCAGAAGGGCGACGTGCTCGGCACGATTTCCTCCAAGGTCTACGGCACGTCGAAGAAGTGGCAGAAGATCTTCGACGCCAATCGCGACGTGCTGAAGGACGCGAACTCTCTCAAGGTGGGCATGAAGCTCCGGATCCCCGAGTAATCGGGTCTCGATCGACGGAGCCGAACGTCGGAGAGCTGGGCCGCGTGCGTGAGCACGCGGCCCGTTTTCTTTTCCGCGCGACGCTCAGTTCTTCAACCCGTAGCGGTCGAGCTTCTTGTAGAGGTGGCTGCGCTGCATCGCGAGCATCTCCGCGGTGCGCTTCACGTTGCCGCCGTACTCGGCGAGCTTGCGCTTGAAGAACAGCGCTTCGCTCTGGTCCTTGAACGCCTCGAACGTCGGCGCGTGGAACGGATCGCTCGCGGGATCGAGCGCGCGCGTCGTCGCCGCGAGGCCCGGTCCGTTCGCGAGCACGCGCTCGAGGTGCACGCGCTCGACCGCGGAGGCTTCGGCGAACACGGTCGCGGCTTCGAGCACGTTGCGCAGTTGGCGCACGTTGCCGGGGAAGTCGAGCGAGCGCAGGTAGTTCAGCGCATCCGGCGCGAGGTGGTGGGGCGCGCGACCGGTGCGTTCCGCGATCTCGCGCAGGAAGTGCGTCGCGAGGCGCTGCACGTCGTCGAGACGTTCGCGCAACGGCGGGACGCGCAGCGGCACGACGTTCAGGCGGTAGAAGAGGTCCAGCCGGAAGAGCTTCTCCTCGACCGCCTTCTGCAGATCCGCGTTGGTCGCGGAGATCACGCGCAGGTCGATCGGGCTCGGCTTCGACGAACCGACGCGGGTGACCTCGTGCGTCTCGAGGACGCGCAGCACCTTCGCTTGCGCGTTGAGCGGCATGTCGCCGATCTCGTCGAGGAACAGCGTGCCGCCGCTCGCGGCCTCGAAGTGCCCGATCCGCCGCTCGTGCGCGCCGGTGAAGCTCCCTTTCTCGTGGCCGAAGAACTCCGACTCGATCAGCTCGGCGGGGATCGCGGCGCAGTTGACGGTGACGAACGGCCCGGCGGCGCGTGCGCTCGAGAGGTGGATCTGGCGCGCGACGATCTCCTTGCCGGTGCCGTTCTCGCCGGTGATCAGCACGGAAGCGTTCGAGCTCGCGACCCGACCGATCTGCTCGCGCAGCGCGGCGAGCGCAGGCGTCTCGCCGACGAGCTCCCAGCGCTCGGAGATCTTGCGGCGCAGGAGCTTGTTCTCGGTCGCGAGGCGCTTCTCTCGAAGCGCGTTCGCGATCGACACGAGCACGCGGTTCTGCTCCAGCGGCTTCTCGAGGAAGTCGACCGCGCCCTTCTTCACCGCTTCGACGGCGGTCTGGATGTCGCCGTGGCCGCTGATCATGATCACCGCGGGCGGCGCGGGACGAGCGAGCAGCTTCTCGAGCGTCTCGATCCCGTCCATGCGCGGCATCTTGACGTCGCAGAGCACGACGGCGGCGGTCTTGCCGCCTTGTTCCTCGCGCGTGAGTCGCGCGAGCGCTTCTTCGCCGCCGCGCGCGGTCCACACGTCGTAGCCCTCGTACTGGAGGATCATTTCCAGCGACGCTCGCACGTCGCCTTCGTCGTCGACGACGAGCACGGTGATGCGTTCGGCCATCGCCGCATCCTGCCAGGCGAGCCGAACGCTTGCTAGCCTCACGGCGATGGTGCAGGAACTCCACGCGCGCGTGCTGTCGGGCGAGGCGTTGGTCGCCGGCGTGCTGTCGGGCACGTCGGCGGACGGCATCGACGTCGGCGTCGCGCGTTGCGCGAGCGAGTGCGGTCGGCTCGCTCGCATCGAGCTCGTCGCGTTCGCGACCACGCCGTTCGAGCCCGAGCTCGCGCGCGACGTGCGCGCGGTGCTCGACGGCGAGCCGTGCGATCTGCGACGCGCGGCGCTCCTCTCGCGCGACCTCGGCCGCGCGTTCGGTCGCGCGGTGCGCGCGCTCGCGGAGCGCGAGCGGCTCGCGGTCGAGCTCGTCGGCAGCCCCGGACAGACCGTCTACCACCACGACGGCGTCGAGCGCTCGGGGCCCGCGACGCTGCAGCTCGGTGACGGTTGCTTCGTCGCCGAGGAAGCGCGCGCGACGACGGTCAGCGATTTCCGCCAACGCGACCTCGCGCGCGGCGGCGAGGGCGCGCCGATCTCCGCGCTCGCCGACGACCTGATCTTCCACGCGACGCCGAAGCCGTGCGCGATCCTCAACCTCGGCGGCATGGCGAACCTGACGATCCTGTCGGAGGGCGCGCCGCCGCTCGCGTTCGACACCGGACCGGCGAACGCGTTGCTCGACGGGCTCGCGCGACGGTTGCTCGGGCGCGAGTTCGATCGCGACGGCGCGACCGCGCGCACCGGTCGCGTGCACGACGCGTGGGTTCGTGAGCTCGGCCAGCACGAGTTCCTGCGCCGCGCGCCGCCGAAGAGCACCGGCCGCGACACGTTCGGCGCGGCGTGGGTCGACGCGGCGATCGCGCGAGGCCGCGCGCTCGGAGTCGAGTCGCCCGCGGATCTGCTCGCGAGCTCGGTCGACTTCGTGGCGCGCTCGGTCGCCGACGCGCTGCGGAGCTTCGTCGACGTCCAACCCGCGTGGCTGGTGCTCGCGGGCGGCGGCGTGCACAACCTCGCGCTGGTCGACGCGCTCGCGCGACGCTGCGCTCAGCCCGTGGCGTCGTCGGAGGATTTCGGCGTCGATCCGAAGGCGCGCGAAGCGCTGGTGTTCGCGGGTCTCGCCGCGCGCGCGCTGCTCGGCGAGCCGACGACCGAACCGCGCGCGACCGGCGCACGCGCGGGCTCGGTGCTCGGCAAGCTGAGCCTCTGGAGCGGAGCGTGAGCGTCGATCGCGAGCTCGAGCTCGACGTCGGCGCGGTGCTGGTCCCCCAGGTACGCGTCGGCGGGACGATCGCGAGCGCGACGCCGATCCGACCGAGCCGCGAGTACCTGCGCCGCTTCCCGCCGGTCGGCGTGATCGCGTTCGGCCGCACGCCGCGCGGCGCGTCGAGTCCGGCGGAGCTGCTCGCCGCGGTGCGCGCGGAGCTCGCCGAGGACGGCGCGGCGCGCTGCTTCGCCGCGTGCGACCTCGAGCAGGGCGCCGGGTTGCACTTCCCGACCGCGACGCGGCTGCCGCCGGCGCTCGCGCTCGCCGCGCGCGAAGCCGGCGCCGGTGCGACCGGTTCGCCCGGCGGCTACGTGCGCTCGGCGGGCGCGTTGACCGCGCTCGAAGCGCGCGAGCACGGGATCGAGCTCGTGCTCGCGCCGGTCGCCGACGTCAACACCCGCCGCTCGAACCCGATCATCGCGGTGCGCAGCTTCGGCGACACGCCGGAGCGCGCCGCGCCGCTCGCTCGCGCGTTCCTCGAAGGCCTGCATCAGGGCGGCGCCGGCGGCTCGGCCAAGCACTACCCCGGCCACGGCGACACCGAGCAGGACAGCCATCGCGAGCTCGCGTTGGTCGCGCGCTCGCGCGCGGAGCTCGCGGCGGTCGAGTGGCTTCCGTTCCGCGCATTGATCGACGCCGGCGTCGACACCGTGATGGTGTCGCATCTCGACGTGCCCGCGTTGACCGGCGAGCCCGGTCTGCCGGCGACGCTCTCGGCGCGCGCGCTCGCGGTGCTGCGCGGCGAGCTCGGCTTCGGAGGCGCGGTGCTGACCGACGCGCTCGACATGCACGCGCTCTCCGGCCTCGAGACGATCCACGCGCGCGCGCTCGCGGCCGGCTGCGACGGCTTGGTCTGTCCGACCGGCAACGAGTTCGCGGCGGAGGAACTCCTGCGCGCGGTGCGCGACGGCGCGCTCCCGCGCGAGCGCGTGCGAGCCGCCGCGCAGGCGATGCGCGGCTTGCGAGCGAAGCTCGAGGCGCGCCGCGCGGCGCCGCCGGCGGAGCGCTCGCGGCTCGCGCGCTGGTTTTCCGGCCCGCGCGGAGCGACCGCGTGCGATCCGGACGTGTTCGGGACACCGGCGGAGCGCTCCGCGTTCGCGCGGCGGCTCGCCGGCGAGTCGCTGGTGCTCGCGGGCGGCGCGTGGCCGTGGAAACCGGGCGCTCCATGCGAGGTGCTGGCGCCGGTTCCGAGCGGGGCGGGCGCGGACGCCCGCGAAGCGATCCACGGCCTTCGCCGCGACGTCGTCGAGCCCTCGGGCACCCCGAACGCGCTGCTGCCGGTGCTCGCGGAGGTCCGAGCGTTCGACGGGACCTACGGGGTCCGGCCCGAGGACGTGGCGGTGATCGAAGCCAAGCTCGCCGACCTCGCGCGCCTCGGATGGCGGACCGCGATCGCGTGGTTCGCGTCGCCGCAGTCGCTTCCGCCGGGCTGGTGGGGGCGTCGCGACCTGGCGCTGGTGATCGCGTTCGCGCCGACGCCACCGATGGTTGGGGCGGTCGGTGACTTCTTGCAGGGCCGCGTCCAGCCGCTCGGTAGCCTGCCGACGAGTGCGCACTAGAAACGGATGCGTGAGCGCGGAGGCACCGCTTCAGAGCGGGATTCTTGGGGTGCCCGTCAGCGGGCGGTGCCCTGCGCCGCGCTCCCCGACTCCGACTCCAGAACGAGGCCACCTGGCGCGATGCCCGGTGGAAAGCTCCTGGGGAAGCGAGTTGGGCCGTCCGCGCGGGGCGAGGCACCTTGACCGGTCGACTCGCCCCGCTATCATCTCCGCAACTTTTTGCCGGGAAACGGCTTTCGCCACCTCTCTCCGAGCGAGGGAGGTTTTCCGGGGTGTGCAGAGGTCCGCCTCGACGCCTCGGAGCGCGGTGCGCGCGTCGCACCGTGGAGGCGCAGGATCGTGAGCCGCGCGCAATCGACCCACCTGCCCCTGTCCCACCTGCCCCAAGCCCCCGACTCCTTCCATTAGGAAGACCAGGAAGTTCGCCATGACCGGATCTCTCCGGAAGCTCGGACTCGCTTTCGTGTTCTCCACCGGCGCGCTCTCGATGAGCGCCTTTGCGCAGGACGTTCAAGAGCTCTTCAACCAAGGCGTGCAAGCGCTGAAGAAGGGCGAGGACGATGCGGCACTCACCTACTTCCAGAAGGTGCTCGCGGCGCAGCCGTCGCACGAACAGGCCTACGAGCTGTGGAAGACCACCGAACACCAGATCTGGCTCGACATCCTCGTCAAGAAGGGTGACTTCGAGCTGGTCGGCAAGCGCCTGATGGCGCTCGCCGAGATGGGCCGCGCCGAGCGCAAGAACGATGGCGACGCGATCAAGGCGTTGCTCGCCGACGTCAAGGTCGACGACGTCGTCACCCGCCGCACCGCGATCCGCACGCTCGCGGCCGAGCACGGTGAGTTCGCCGTGCCGTACATGCTCGGCGTCCTCGGCGATCAGTCCGACGACGACCGCCGCGTGATGTACATGCAGGCGCTGACCGAGATGGGTTCGGACGTGGTTCCGCCGTTGGTCGAAGCGCTCGGCGCGTCCGACGCCTTCCTGCGCCGCAACGTCGCGCTGACCCTCGGCTACCTCGGCGATCACCGCGCCGGTCCGTCGCTCGCCGCGATGGCCGCGAAGGACGAGAACGAGACCTGCCGCAACGCCGCCCTCCAGGCTGCGAAGAAGTGCGGCGCGACCGACGCGCTCGCCGGCTTCCTCAAGCTCGGCAGCGACTACCACTACCGTCAAGACAACGTCCTCGCCGCCAAGGGCCAGGGCACCACGGTGTGGAGCTGGAGCGGCGACGCCCTGGTCGGCACCATGGTCCACGCCGCGGTCGTTCCGGACGAGCTCGCGAAGCGCGCGTACGGTCGCGCGCTGGCGATCGATCCGGCGAACGCGGTCGCGCGCATGGGCCTCGCCCGCGCTCACGCGTCGGAAGCCGCGCGCCTGGTCGCGTTGGCCGACGGCGGCGTCGAGCTCGGCGACCTGAAGAACGCCTACGACGCCGGCATCGTCGCGTCGCGCCTCGCGGGCGTCGATGCGCTCGACGCGGGCCTCCAAGAAGCCGTGCAACACAAGGACGTCGTCACCGCGGTCGCGCTCTGCCGCGCGATGTCGAGCGCGGTCGCCGGCCCGACCCCGGGCCTCGAAGCCGCGCTGCGCTCCGGCGACGGCGGCTTGCGCACCGAAGCGGCGCTCGCGCTCGCTCACGGCGCGGTCACCGGCCGCGGCAAGGCGTCCGCGGACGTGATCGCCGCGCTCGGCGAAGCGGCCGGCCGCCAGGCCGTGCGCGTCGTCGCGGTCGTCGACAGCGACGCGAACCGCGGCGCGGCGATCGCCGCCGCGCTCGAAGCCAAGGGCATCGTCGCGCACCGCTGGGAGCGCGGCGCGTCGGCGCTCGCGGTCCTGCACCGCCTGCCGGGTCTCGACGGCCTGTTGGTCGCCGACTCGCTGGTCGACCTGACCACCGCGCAGATCGTCGACGAAGTCGGCCGCACCGAAGCGCTCGCCAAGGCGCCGCTCTTCATCATCACCGCCGACGCCGAGAAGGCCGCGGAGGTGTGGGGTGACAAGGCCAAGGGCACGCTCGCGAACGCCGACGGCGCCGCGGCGGTCGTCGAAGCCCTCGCGGCGGTCGAAGGCGACCGCGCGAAGGCCGTCGCGCTCGCCGGCGAAGCCGCCAGCGCGCTCGCGGACCTCGCGTACACCGGCACCGACGTCTCGGCGTCGTTCGCCGCGATCCGCGAAGCCGTGAAGACGCAGCCGGACGAGGTCGCCCTCGCCGCGCTGAACGTCATCCAAGCGACGGGCTGCGCGATGTGCGCGGAGACCGCCGCGACGCTCGCCGCCGACGGCTCGCGCTCGGAAGACCTGCGCGCGTCGGCCGCCTCCGCGGCGGCTGCTTGCTACGCGCGGGGTCAGGCCGCGACCGACGCTGCGGTCGCCGCGCTGAAGACCTGCCTGGGCGCCGACGCTCCGCTCTCGGTGCGCGCGGCCGCGGCTCGCGCGCTCGGCGCAGTCAAGCTCACGCCTGCCGACCGCGCGGCTTTGCTCGCGGGCGGCAAAGCGGAGATGTAAGCTTCGCCGCTTCGATCAACGGGCCGGAGTAGCTCAACGGTAGAGCACCGCTTTCGTAAAGCGGGGGTTACGGGTTCAAATCCCGTCTCTGGCTCCATTCCTGCTGTCACGAGCCGCGCCTGCGCGGCTCGTGGCGTTTCCGGCGCGAGCCGCGCGCCCAACCCCGCCACGCCATGAAGTCCCTGCTGCGCCAACGTCCCGTCCTGATCGGTGTCGTGCACCTGCTCGCGACCCCCGGCGCGCCGCGGTTCAGCGGCGATCGCGAAGCGCCGTTGCGTCGCGCGCTCTCCGACGCGCGCGCGTTGCTCGACGGCGGCTGCCAGGCGCTGATCGTCGAGAACTTCGGCGACGCGCCGTTCTTCGCCGAGACCGTGCCCGCGGAGACGGTCGCGACGCTCGCGCTCGCGCTCTCGGCGGTGCGCGCGCTCGCGCGCGACGTGCCGGTCGGCGTCAACGTGTTGCGCAACGACGGGCGCGCCGCGCTCGGGCTCGCCGCCGCGACCGGAGCCGGCTTCCTGCGCGTCAACGTGCTCGTCGGCGCCGCGGTCACCGATCAGGGGCTGATCCAAGGGCGCGCGGCGGAGCTCCTGCGCGAGCGCGCGCGACTCGCGCCGCACGTGCAGATCCTCGCCGACGTGCACGTCAAGCACGCGACTCCGCTCGGACGCGAGTCGATCGAGGACGCGGCGCGCGACGCGCGCGAGCGCGGGCTCGCCGACGCGCTGGTGGTCAGCGGCGTGCGCACCGGCGCGCCGGTCGAGCTCGAGACGCTCGCTCGGGTTCGAGCGGCGGTGCCGGACGCGCCGTTGTACGTCGGCTCGGGCACGACGATCGAGAACGCCGCCGCGATCCTCGCGCACGCCGACGGCGCGATCGTCGGCACGTGGTTCAAGCACGACGGCGACGTCATGGCAGAGGTCGATCCGGCGCGCGTGCGGCGGATGGCCAAGCTCTTCCGCGGGTTCACGCCGCGCGCGGACTGAGCGGCGGCGAGCCGCCGATCGCGGCGGCACGCGCGTGCCGCGGTCGCGCTCGGAGTCCGTGCAAGTCACCCCGCGTCGGCCGGGCGACGCGCCCGAAATCCTCGGTGCCGCCGGCGACGCGACTACGTGGACGACTGCGAGCAGCTTCGACGCAACGCATCGGGCCTCGGCACGTTCGAAGCCGGCGCAGCGCTTCTCACCGGCGTTCAGCGCACGCGGCGGAACAGAGCTTCGTCGATCGGCACGTCGACTTGCAGGCTGCGCGTCGTCGTGCGCACGCCCGCTTCGGGTTGCTCGACGGTCGCGGGGTAGGGGAAGCCGTCGAACTCCTTCCAGTCGCCGTACACGAAGACCG
>JADLBP010000202.1 GCA_020847695.1 Planctomycetota bacterium | reverse complement strand
TTGACCGTGCCGAGCGGCGCGAACGTGCCGGTGTCGGCGAGCTTCTTCAGGTTCGGGAGCTCACCCTTCTCCATCAGCATCTGGATCGTGCGAGCATCGGCGCCGTCGAAGCCGAGCACGATCACTCGTCCGCCGGCGGCGTGGCTCGCGGCGGCGGAGCACGGGAGCCAAGCGAGGCCGAGCAGGCCCAAGGTCAACAGCGCACGGCGGACGGGGGGACGAAGCGTCATGGGTGGGTGGCGGTGGGTCGCGAGCGGGGCTAGGATCCGCGCCGCTTTCGGCGGAGTTGGCGGCCGTTGCGAGCCGCGGTCGGGCGCGGGCGGCACGCGCGCTCGGGGCGGACGGCGCGTGGCGTCGGAAGTCTTTTTTGGATCGAGACTTGGGAGAATGAGTTTGGATTGTGGACGGGCGTGGGGCGGTCTGTCAATCGACCGCCGACGGGTGACGCTTGAGCGCCGCCGCGGACGCGGCGCGGTCGTCGGCGTGCTCGCGATCACCGTGGCGCTCGCCGTCGGACTCGCTCTCGTCCTCCGCCGATCGGAACCCGCGCGGACGGAGGCGGCGCTGCCGACGCCGCGACCGGCGGTTTCTTCCCCGGAGCTCGCGGGCGCGCCGTCGGCGGAACCGATCTCCGTGCGCCACGGCGCGGGAGTTCCCGCGGAGCCGACCGCCCCGTTGACCGCGGAGGAGCGCGCGGCGCGCTTCGTCGGCGTCGGTCGCGTGCGCGGCAGCCTGCGCACCGCGCCGCCGAACCTGCCGCTGCCCGAGCGCTGGACGATCGTGCTCGAGCCGTCGCGGTCGCTGGTCACCAGCGAGCGCGTCGAACGCCGCGAGCTCGCGTGCGGCTCGGACGGCTCGTTCGTCTTCGAGAACGTCCCGCTCGGCGGCTACGACCTCTCGGTCGACGCGGGCGACCTCGACTGCCCGACCCGGCCGCTGCTGCTCGCGAAGCCCGAGAGCCAGGACGTGTTCCTCGTGCTGGTCGCGCGGCTCGCGGGCGAGCTCACCGGCCGCGTGGTCGACGCCGAAGGACTCGGCGCCGAAGGCTGCGCGGTCGCGCTGATCAGCGAGCGCGACGGCCGCACGCTGGAGACCCGCACGGGCCCCGGCGGCGAGTATCGCTTCGAGCGCGTGCACGACGGCGACTGGCGGCTGTGTGCGGGGCCGGCGACCAACCCGTTGCTCGCGCCGCGCGACGTCTCGTTCCGCGGGCCGAGGCTCACCGCGCCCGACTTCCAGCTCCCGGCGTGCGGCGAGCTCTCCGTGCTGGTGCAGGACGATCGAGGCCTGCCGCTCGAGGGCGTCTCGATCTCCGGTTACGGCAAGCAAGGTGGCGCGGCGCGCGAGAAGACCGACGCCAACGGAGCCGTGCGCCTGCGTTGGCTGCCGCTCGGGGACTTCACCGTGCTCCTCGAGCGCGAGGGACTCGGCGCGCTGAAGCAACACGTCACGATCCTGGCCGGAGAGCCCACCGAGACGCGCTTCGTGGTCGCGCCATGACCCTCGGGCGCGCGTTGACGACGCGCGACGTGCTGCGCCTCGCGTGGCCGTCGGCGCTGTCGTACCGGCTGAACAACGCGTACCGCATCAACGACCAGTTCTGGGTGCAGGGGCTCGGCGCCGACGCCCAGGCCGCGCTGACTTCGGCGCTGTTCGTGTCGGTGATGAACTTCTCGCTCGTGTTCCTCGCCGCGGGCGGCACGCTCGCGCTGGTCGCGCGCGCGACCGGCGCGCGCGATCCGGTGACGCGCGACCGCGTCGTCGCGCACTCGATCTGGATCGGCCTCGCGGTCTACGCGTGCTTCGCCGCGTTCGGCCCGGCGCTGACGCCGCACATCGTCGAGCTGCTCGGGTTGCCCGAAGGCCCCGCCGCGTACGCGCGCGACTACCTGACCAGCCTCTACCTCTTCTCGCTGCCGCTGGTGTTCGCGCCCGCGATCGACCACGCGTTCATCGGGATCGGCAACGCGCTGGTGCCGTCGCTGCTCGAGCTCGGCGCGTGCGCGTTCAACTACCTGCTCGCCCCGATCCTGATCTACGGCTCGCACGCGGCCGAGCGGTGCTCGCACCCGGGCGCCGCGCTCGCGGCGAGCATCGCGAGCTGGTTCCACCTCGAAGGCTATGGCATCTCCGGCGCGCCCGTTGCGATCGCGTGCTCGCGTGCGCTGTCGGTCACCGCGGGCTTCGTCGGCTTGCGCGTGTTCTACGGAGTGCGCTGGTACGCGCACATGCGCTTCGACCCGAAGCTGTTGCGCGAGCTGCTCGCGATCGGCGTGCCGGTGTCGTTGTCGATCGCGCTGTACTCGGGCGTGTACTGGGCGCTGATCAAGTTCGTGATGGTGCCGCTCGGCGTGCCGGTGCTGAGCGCGCTCGGTCTCGGACTGTCGGTGTTCGAAGGCGTCAGCTTCCCGCTCTACCTCGGCATCGGCATGGCGGGTGCGTCGTTGGTCGGTCGTTCGATCGGCGCGCGCGATCCCGAAGCGGCGTGGCAAGCGGTCCGCGCGGCGCGCAAGCTCGCGTTGTGGGTCGGCAGCACCGTGACCGTGCTCTTCCTGATCGTCGCCCCGATCGGGCCGCGCTTCTTCTCGCCGGACCCCGAGGTGGTCCGCCAGACTTCGATCTACGTCGCGGTGATCGCGTTCAGCCAGCTGACCGTCGCGATGGAAGCCGCCAACGAGAAGATCTTGCTCGGCGCCGGCTACACGTCGCGCGCGATGTGGGTGAGCATGCTCGGCAACGGCCTGCGCGTGCCGCTCGCGTGGTACTTCGGCGTGAATGCGGGCTACGGCGCGCTCGGGGTGTGGTGGTCGCTCAACGTCACCAGCCTGCTCAAGGCGTCGTTGCACTTCTGGTTGGTACAGCGCGGCCGCTGGCTCACGCACGCACTCGCGCGCGTTGGCGCGAGGCAGCCCGACCCGTAGACTCCGCGGCTTCCGCGAGCCCCCCGCGCGAATCCAGAAGCCCCCACCGCCCGACCCGCGAGGTCCCTTTGCCCAGCCAACCGATCGTCGACTTCGACACCCTCGACCTCAGCCGCCCGGCGTTCGGGATGGACGAGGTGCGCAAGTTCTGCAAGCAGCGCGGCCGCTTCGAGATGCTCGACGGCGTGCTGCTGTTCGCGCCGGAGCAGTCGCTCTGCATCGGCTTCAAGGACGTGCGCGCGGACGATTGGTGGGCGACCGACCACATCCCGGGCCGCCCGATCTTCCCCGGCGCGCTGCAGTGCGAAGCGGCGGCGCAGCTCGCGACGTTCGACTACCTGAAGCGCCGCCCGGACGCCGAGAACGTCTTCCTGGGTTTCGCCGGCCTCGATTCGGTGCGCTTCCGCGGCATGGTCGCGCCGCCGTCGCGCCTGGTGATCGTGACGCGCGCGATCAAGGCGCGCAGCTCGATGTTCATCTACGAGGCCCAGGGCTTCGTCGGTCGCCAGATGGTGTTCGAAGGGCAGATCCTCGGCACCGTGGTGTAGGCTTTTCGGAGCATGATCCGGAGCCGCTTCACGATCGTCGCGCTCGCCCTCGGTGGCCTCTCCAGCCTGATCGCCGCGTGCTCGGGCGGCGCGGAAACGCCCAAGCCCGAGCACGTCGTCCTGATCGTGATCGACACGCTGCGCGCCGATCGCACGACGCCTTACGGGCACTCGCGCGACACGTCACCGACGTTGGCGCGGCTCGCGAAGGAAGGCGTGCTCTTCGAGAACGCGGTGTCGCAGGCGTCGTGGACCAGCCCGAGCATGGTCTCGATGATGACCGGCAAGTACATGGCCGGCGAGCGTCTGACGATCCCCGACGACCATCCGACGCTCGCCGAGGGCTTCGAGCGCGCGGGCTACGAGACCGCCGCGTTCATCTGCAACGACATCCTCTCGGACAAGACCAAGTTCCAGCGCGGCTTCGACGTGTTCGAGCAGCTCGAGCCCTACTCCGACGACGCGAAGATCGTGCAGTGGCTCGAGAGCGGCAAGGGCAAGAAGACCTTCACCTGGATCCACCTCGCCGAGCCGCACGACGTCGACACGCGCTACGGGCCGCCGAACGAGGACGCGCAGCGCTTCAAGAAGCAGGAGAACGAGCTCCCGCCGGGCCGCATCGAGTTCCTGCGCGACTTCGCGACCACGCGGAAGCTCTCGGACTTCGAGCCCAGCGTCGCCCGCATCCGCACGGAGCACGGCGGCTACGACGACGACGTCGCGTTCTCCGACCGGCGGGTCGCGAACTACGTCGCAGCGCTGGAGCGAGCGGGCCTCTACGCGAGCACCGCGATCGTGATCGCCGCCGACCACGGCGAGGGCCTGTGGACGCGCGAGGCGTACGACGTCGGCTATCGCCACGAGCAGCTCGCCAAGCACGGCGCGCAGCCGACGATGCTCAACCTGCTGATGGGCACGCACGGCAACCAGGTCTATCGCGAGCTCGTGCACGTGCCGCTGATCGTCAAGGCGCCCGGGCTCGGTCCGGACGTCATCGTGAAGAGCTGGGTCGAGAACGTCGACATCGCGCCGACGTTGTTCGAGCTGTGCGACGTGCCGTCGCCGACCGCGCTGCAGGGCAAGAGCCTGGTCTCGCTCGCGCGCGCACCGGGCTCCGATCCGACGCGCAAGGTGTTCTCGATGACGCGCTACTGCTCGAGCGTGATCGACGAGCACGCGATGCAGTTGATCCTGCCGACGCCGAAGGGTGCGTGCGAGCTCGGGCTGGTTCCGGAGCTCTACGACCTGCGCGCCGATCCCGAGTCGCGCGAGAACCTCGCGGCGGCGCGGCCGGAGCTCGTCGAAGCGCTCTCCCGCGTGGTCGAGGAGAAACTGTCGGTCGGCTTGCCGGGCGAGAGCGTCGAGCTCTCACCGGAGGTGCTCGAGACGCTGCGCAAGCTCGGCTACGTCGGCGACGACGGCAACGGGATCATCCAGGCGGCGCCCGATCTTTCGGGCACGCCGACGGACGAACTGATCTCGGTCGCGCTCGACGCGAAG
>JADLBP010000201.1 GCA_020847695.1 Planctomycetota bacterium | reverse complement strand
CGACGCTCGCGGCCGCCGGTCGGCGCGCGCGCGAGTGGTTCGGCTCGCCCGACGAGCTCGAGCCGTCGCCCGGCCGGCCCGATCGCTTCGCCGCGAAGCTCGCGCTCGTCAGCGTGGTCGTCGCCGCGCTGCTCGCGTGGTTCGTCTACGAGCGCCACCCGCACGTGCCCGACGAGGTCCCGTACATCCTGCACGCGCGCTACTTCGCCGCAGGCGAGCTCTGGATGCCCGCGCCGCCGGTGCCCGCCGCGTTCGACGTCGATCTGATGCTGATCGAGAACGGTCGTTGGTATTCGCCGGTCAACCCCGGTTGGCCGCTCGCGCTCGCGCTCGGCGCGCCGTTCGGCGCGGAGTGGTTGGTCAACCCGTTGCTCGGCGGCGTCGCGGTGCTGCTCGCGTACGCGTTCCTGCGCGAGGTGCTGCCGCGTTTCTCCGCACGTCTCGCGACGACCCTGCTCGCGTGCTCGCCGTGGTTCGTGTTCCTCAACATGAGCTTCATGACGCACACCTGGACGCTGGTGTGCGCGTTGGTCGGCGCGCTCGGCGTCGCGCGCGCGCGGCGCACCGGAGCGAGCGCGTGGGCGTGGCTCGGCGGAGCCGGCGTCGGCATGGTCGCGACGATCCGGCCGCTCGAAGGGCTGGTGCTCGCCGCGTGCCTCGGACTCTGGGCGATCGGGCTCGGCGGCGCGCGCGTCAAGCTCGCGTCGCTGGTCGGGTTGGTGCTCGGCACCGCGTTCGTCGCGGCGCTGGTGCTGCCGTACAACGCGGCGCTGACCGGCTCCGCGAAGCTCTTCCCGATCAACCACTACGTCGACACGGTCTACGGGCCGGGCAAGAACGACCTCGGCTTCGGACCGGACAAGGGGCTCGACTGGGGCGGTCTCGATCCGTGGCCGGGCCACACGCCGTTCCAGGCGTTGGTCAACGCGCAGTTCAACGCGTTCGCGATCGACGTCGAGCTGTTCGGCTGGGCCTGCGGCTCGTTGGTGCTCGTGTGGCTCGCGCTCGCGCGGCCGCTCGCGCGCATCGACCGCGCGTGGCTCGGCTTCGTCGCCGCGATCGTCGCGTCGAACAGTCTCTACTGGTTCGCGGGCGGGCCGGACTTCGGCGCGAGGTACTGGTACCTCGTGATCGTGCCGTTGGTCGCGCTCGCGGCGCGCGGGCTGGTCGCGCTCGCCGAGGACGACGCGCAGCGCACGCGCTTCCTGGTCGCGGCATTCGCGCTGATGCTCGGCAACGTCGCGCTGTTCGTGCCGTGGCGCGCGGTCGACAAGTACGTCGGCTACCGCGGGATGGTCGCGGACGTGCGCGAGCTCGCCGCGGAGAGGCGCTTCGGCCGCAGCCTGGTGCTCGTGCAGGGCAACCGGCACCCCGACTACGCGTCGGCAGCGATCGAGAATCCGCTCGACCTCGAGAGCGACGCGCCGATCTACGCGTGGGACAAGGATCCGACGGTGCGCGCCGCACTGCTCGCGCACTACGCCGACCGGACGGTGTGGGTGATCGCCGGGCCGAGCCGCACCGGCGGGGGCTTCGAGGTGGTCGAGGGGCCGCTGCCGCCGGGCTCGGCGCCGAGTCGCTAGCGACCGCTCGTGACGGCGCGCGGACGCTCGCCGACGGAGCCCGCGACGCGCCCGGGATCGACGAGCTCGCCCGCGAGCCCGCGCTCGGAGCCGCGCAGCGTTCCCCGCACGGCGTCCGATCCGGTCGTCCGGCTCCGCGATCGGCGGGGAGACCTCAGGGATCCGACGCCGGGATTCGATAGATTGCCGCCGCTTCCCCCGCCATGGCCCTCACCCGACAACAAGCTCTCGCGCCGTTCCAAGGCGTGCGCGTGCTGGTGCTCGGCGCCGACGGGTTCATCGGGCGCTGGGTCGCGCGGCTCTTGACCGAAGGCGGAGCCGAGCTCGTGCTCGCGGTGCAGGATCCCGCGCGCGCGGCGCCGGTCTTCGAGCGCTGGGGCGTCCGAGGCGAGGTGCGCGCGGTCGACCTGATGAAGTCCGGCTCGGCGCGCGAGTTCCTGATCGCGACCAAGCCGATGGTGCTCTTCAACCTCGCGGGCTACGGCGTCGCGCGCGACCAACGCGATGCGAAGGCGATGTGGAGGTTGAACGACGAGCTGCTCGGCGAGCTGTCGCTCACGTTCGTCGAAGCGCGCGCGAGCGGTTGGAAGGGCACGCCGTTCGTCCACGCCGGTTCGGCGGCCGAGTACGGCGCGATCCGCGGTGACCTCGCGGAGTCGAGCGACTGCGCGCCGACCTCCGACTACGGCCGCAGCAAGCTGCGCGGCACGCACACGTTGCTCTTGCGCGCGGACCTCGGCGGTTTCCCAGCCGCGGTCGGCCGGCTGTTCACGGTCTACGGGCCGGGCGAGATCGCCGGACGGCTGTTGCCGACGCTGATGGCTGCGCGCGCGAGTCGCGAGCCGATCCCGCTGACCGCCGGCACGCAGCAGCGCGACTTCACGTACGTCGAGGACGCGGCGGAAGCGCTGTTGCGGCTCGCGCTGCTGCCGCCCGGCGAACCGCAAGCGTTCAACGTCGCGACCGGCAAGCTCACCAGCGTCCGGCAGTTCGCGTTGAACGCCGCCGCGATCCTCGGCGTGCCGATCTCGCGGCTCCAGTTCGGCGCGTTGCCGACCGCCGCCGACGAGATGCAGCACGAGCCGGTGACCCACGCGAGGCTGCTCGCGGCGACCGGCTGGGTGCCGAAGACCACGCTGGTCGACGGCATCGGCAGGACGCGCGCCTTCGAAGCCTGACCCAGGGATTCCCGTCGCATGACCACCGCTCCGACCTTGCACCATCGACGCACGACGTGCCGCGGCTGCGGCTCGACGACGCTCGCGCCGTTCCTGCATCTCGGCGAGCAGGCGCTCGCGAACGCGCTGCTGCGCTCGCCCGCGGAGTTCGCGACCGAGCGACGCTTCCCGCTCGAAGTCGTGCTCTGCACGCAATGCGGGTTGGTGCAGCTCGTCGACGTGATCGCGCCCGAAGTGCTGTTCTCGAACTACCTCTACGTGACCGGAACGTCGGACACGATGAAGGTCCACAACGCCGAGTACGCGGAGACGATCTGCAAGCTGCTCGGCCTCGGCCCGAACGACCTGGTGGTCGAGGCGGCGTCGAACGACGGCAGTCTGCTCGCGAAGTTCAAGACGCACGGCGTGCGCGTGCTCGGCGTCGAGCCCGCGACCAACATCGCGGCGCAAGCGAACTCCGCCGGGATCACGACCGCGAACGAGTTCTTCTCGGGAGCGAGCGCGAAGAGCCTGCGCGCGCAGTACGGCGCCGCGGCCGCGGTGATCGCGAACAACGTGCTCGCGCACGTCGACGAGCCGGTGAAGTTCCTCGCCGCCGCGAAAGCGTTCCTGCGCCCGGGCGGGATCGTCTCGGTCGAGGCTCCGTACATCGAGGAGTTCGTCGAGCACAACGAGTACGACACGGTCTACCACGAGCACCTCTGCTACTTCTCGATCAGCGCGCTGATGGTGATCGCCGAGCGCGCGGGCCTGCGCATCTTCCGCGTCGATCGCAAGCCGGTGCACGGCGGCTCGATCCGGATGTACGCGAAGAGCGCGGAGGAAGCTCGCGAGCACGCGCCCGCCGTCGTCGAGCTCGCGCGCGCCGAACGCGGCAAGGGCTACACGTCGCTCGCGCGGATGCAGGCGCTCGCGAAGGCGTCGGCGAAGCAGCGCTCGGATCTCGTCGCGCTGCTCGAGAGGTTGAAGCGCGAAGGCAAGACGCTCGGCGCGTACGGCGCGCCGGCGAAGGGCAACACGCTCTTGCAGTACTGCGGCATCGGCACCGACCTCGTGCCGTTCACGGTCGACAAGAGCCCGCTGAAGATCGGGCTCTTCACGCCGGGCATGCACCTGCCGGTCTACGCGGCGGACGAGCTCGCGAAACGCCGCCCCGACTACTGCCTGATCCTCGCGTGGAACTTCGCCGACGAGATCATGCGCCAGCAGGCGGCATACCGGGAGCTCGGCGGCCGCTTCATCGTGCCGATCCCGACGCCGCGGATCGTCTGACGTCGCTCTGCGGATCGTCGCGGCGAAGCTCTCGTCGTTCGCGAACACTCGTCGAGATCACGAGCACGCCGTCGCACGGTGGAACCGGCGCGCGAGCGCCGTACGCTCGGCGCGATGGCGACACCTGTGCTGCTGTGTTGGAGCGGGGGCAAGGACTCCGCGCGTTCGCTGTACGAGCTCCGCGAGGATCCCGGCGTGCGCGTCGTCGGGTTGTTGACGACGCTGACGACCGAGTTCGATCGAGTCAGCATGCACGGCATCCGGCGCGAGCTCGTCGTCGCGCAGGCGAAGGCCGCGGGGCTCGAGCTGGGCTTCGCGGAGATCCCCAACCCTTGCTCGAACGAAGCCTACGAAGCCGCGATGGAGCGCGCGCTCGCGCCATGGATCGCCAAGGGGGTGCGGCACGTCGCGTTCGGCGACATCTTCCTCGAGGACCTCAAGCGCTATCGCGAGGAGAAGCTCGCTCGCGCCGGCCTGACCGGCGTGTTCCCGATCTTCGGGCGCTCGACGCGCGAGCTCGCGCGCGAGCACGTCGAGCTCGGTTTCGGCGCGGTGGTGACGTGCCTCGATCCGCGGGTGCTGCCGAAGGGCTTCGCGGGTCGCGAACTCGACGCGTCGTTCTTCGCCGAGCTCCCGCCCGCCGTCGATCCTTGCGGCGAGAACGGCGAGTACCACACGTTCGTGCATTCCGGTCCGATCTTCCGCGAGCCGATCCCGTTCGCGATCGGCGCGACGGTCGAGCGCGACGGCTTCGTCTTCACCGACGTGACGGCGGGGGAATAGCGTCGCGCTTGCGGCCGCGTCGCGCGCACGGCGGAATGTCGCGATGGCGAACCAACCCACGCACGGGCCGCAGCCCTCCGATGCGCAGCGCCGTCCGTTCGAGCTCGACGGCGCGCGGCAGGTGCTCGTCAACACGCCCGGCGTGTTGCGCGCTTGGCTCGCCGGCCAGGACGAGCGCTGGACGCACGCGAACTACGGCGCGAACACGTTCAGCCCGTTCGACATCGTCGGTCACCTGATCCACGGCGAGCTCACCGATTGGATCCCGCGCGCGAAACACATCCTCGAGCGCGGCGACACCGCGCCGTTCGAGCCCTTCGATCGCTTCGCGATGCACGCGGAGTCGGAGGGGCGGACGCTCGGCGAGCTCGTCGACCGATTCGCGCGCCTGCGAGCCGAGAGCTTGCGTGCGCTCGACGCGCTGAAGCTCGGCGAGAGCGACTTTTCGCGCACCGGGCTCCATCCGGCGCTCGGGCGGGTGACGCTGGGGCAATTGCTCGCGACGTGGGTCGTCCACGACCTCAACCACCTCCATCAGCTCGCGAAGTGCCAAGCCTCGCAGTACCGCGACGAGGTCGGGCCGTGGCGCGCCTACCTCCCGTTGCTGCCGCCGGCGTAGCGACCGCTCCGTACGAGCACCGCGCGGCGCGAGCGATCGGCTCGTGCGCGCCGCTCCCGCCTTGCGCGTACGCAGCACGCCCCGCCGTCCGAATCGCCGCGCGGATCTAGAATGCGCTCTCGCGGCGATTCCGCTTCGGAGTCGCGCGACGCCTCGGGTCGGAATGGACGGAGGTCGAGCGATGGAACGCAGGCTTGGGACTTCGCTGCTCGCGCTCGCGAGCTTGGCGACGGCGGCGACGGCGCAGACCGTGTTGGTGCAACTGCACGGGCAGCAGGCGGGGTCGGGACTCGGTGCCTCGATCGCGGCGTTGAGCGATCTCGATGGCGACGGCGTGCCCGAGGTCGCGCTCGGCACGCGCGGCGAAGCGGTGCACGTCGTCTCGGGCGCGAACGGTGCGCCGCGTTACAGCGTCGGCGCCGGCGTCCACTACACGTTCGGCGAGCGCGTGCGCGCGGTCGGCGATTGCGACGGCGACGGAGCGTGCGACTTCATCGTGCCGACGTGGCAGGAGAACTCGTACGACGGCGTGGCGCGCGTCTACTCGGGCGCGAGCGGCGCGCTGCTCCACACGTTCTTCGGCACCACCGGCGCGCGCCTCGGGCGCGACGCGGACGGCGTCGGCGACGTCGACGGCGACGGGCGCTCGGACTTCGTCATCGGCGCGGACGGCGAGCAGAACAGCGGCGTCGCGCGCGTCTACTCCGGCGCGACCGGCGCGGTGATCCACACGATCGCCGCGGCGGTCTACGGCGGGCTCGACCTCGGCGCGGGCGTCGGCGGAGTCGGCGACGTCGACGGCGACGCGGTGCCCGACTTCGCGGTCGGCGTGCCGGCGGGCGTCGGGCAAGGCGGGACCGTGTTCGTGTTCTCGGGCGCGAGCGCGACGCTCCTGCTGACGATCCAGGAGCCCAGCCTGAGTCTCTGGACCTACGGCCGCACGATCACGTCGCCCGGCGACGTCGACGGCGACGGAGCGAGCGACATCGCGATCGGCGACTCGCATACCGAGGGCTACTCGGGCTCGGTGCTCGTCTACTCGGGCGCGAACGGCGGTTTGCTCTATCGCGCCTTCGGCGACGGCTGCCTCGGCAACGGGACCGGCGGTTTCGACCCCGCGTTCGGCACCGAGCTCTCCGCGGTCGGCGACATCGACCTCGACGGCGTCGGCGACCTCGGCGTCGGCGGCACCAACGAAGCGCGCGTGTTCTCCGGAGCGAGCGGTGCGTTGCTGCGCGTCTTCCACGAGCCGCAGTACGCCGCGGCGTTCGGTTCAGCCGGCATTTGCGCGCTGCCGGACCTCGACGGTGATGGCGTGCGCGAGCTCGTCGTCGGTTGGATGTGGGCGCCGGGCGATCCGCTGCACCATCAGTACCACGGGCGCGTGACGTGGTACGCCGACGACGCGTACCCGCCGGCAGGCACGCTGCTCGCGCTCGGCGACGGCAGCGGTGCGCCGTGCCCGTGCGGCAACGTCGGGCAGAGCGGCGCGGGCTGCGCGAACTCGACGGGCTCGGGCGGCGAGCTCCGCGCTTTCGGCTCGACATCGATCGCGCAGGACACGGTCTACTTCGACGTCGCGAAGCTGCCCCCGAACGCCAACGCGCTGCTCTACTGCGGCACGCTCGCGGTCAACGGCGGCCTCGGCACGCCGTTCGGCGCCGGCCTGCGCGGCGCGGGCGGCGCGACCAAGCGCTTCCACGCGTGGAAAGCCTGCAGCGACGGGCGCTTCGTGTGCGGGCCGGGCCTGCAGACGATGGGCGGCTGGCTCGCGGGCGAGAGCCGCGTCTTCCAAGTCTGGTATCGCAACCTCGGCGGCCCGTGCGGCTCGAGCTTCAACTTCACCAACGCGGTGCAAGTGAGCTTCCTTCCCTGAACCCGCGGAAAGGCGAGCGGCGTTAAGCTGAACACGCTCGCCGGTGGTCGTCGAGCGCCACGACTGGACGAGGCGACGAGCATGTTCATGGCACGAGCTTGGGCTTGGAGCGCGGTTCTTTGCGCGGCGATTGCCACGCCGAGCGCGGCGGACATCCTGATCGTCGACGGCAGCGGCACGGTCTATTCCGACCTGCCGGCTGCGGTCAGCGCCGCGCCGGACGGTGCAGCGCTGTTGGTCGGTCCAGGCAGCTACTCGGGCTTCACGATCTCGGACAAATCGCT
>JADLBP010000200.1 GCA_020847695.1 Planctomycetota bacterium | reverse complement strand
TCTTCGGATCGACCTCGACCTCGCTTGAGCTTCGAAGACCGCGTTGCGAAAGACCTTCCCGCTCCTGGAGCAACTTGCCCGCGCTCCGGCTGGGGTGAGCTCCATTCCTCGGAGGCAGCGCGCGCTCCCGACGAGCTTCGCGCCCGAACGGAGGACGGATGCGACCGAGCCCGCGCGCTCGACCGACGCCGCACGTTCGGGCGAGCGCGTCCGATCCTGCTCCCGCGCGCGAGCGATTCCCACGCGTCGCGCCGGACCGCGGGCTCGCGTTCGCCTGCTCAGTCCTGGCCGAGCAACCGGAACGCCGACCAGTCCGCGATCCGATGACCGCGCTCGGCGAGTTCGCGCCGCGCGCCACGCACCGCCTCGGCGCGCGAAGCGCCGTCGGCGAGCCGTCGCTGGAACGCGAGCGCGAAGTCGTGCGCCGCGCGATCGCCGACCGGCCGCAGCGTCGCGACGACGTCGCGGGCGCCGGCCTCCAAGAAGGCGCGCGCGATCCCGTGCAGGCCTTCCGAGTCGAGCATCCGTCCGTGCGCGCTCGCGCAGGACGAGAGCACGACGAGCTCGAGCGCGCCCGCGCGCCTGCGCAGCTCGTCCGCGCCGACGAGGTCTCCGCCGGAGACCTCGAGCCCGATCGGGGCGAAGCGACCGCCCGCATCGGACCCCGTGTTCAGCGCGTGGGTCGCGACGTGCAGCGCGCCGCCGTCGGTCAGCGCCGCGAGCAACGCTTCGCGCGTGCACGCGTCGCCGAGCGCGAGCCGCGAGCCGCCGGCGTTCGCCGCGAGCCGCTCGAGCTCCGCGCGCGCGGACGGCAACTCGCGAGCGCGGCTGCCGCTCGGCGCGCCGAGGAAGCTCCAACGCGCGATCGGACGTGCCTCGCGCGGGCGCGGCGCGACCAAGCCGGGCAGCACGGAGAGCACGAAGCGGTCCTCGAGCGCGCGACCCGCGAGCTCGACGCGTTCGAGCGCGAGCCCTTCGATCACGCCGTGCGGCAGGCAGAGCAGCGCGGCGTCGTCGCGTTCCGCGGCGAGGGCGCTCGCGACCGGCTCGGGGAAGAGCAGGCGAGCGAGCTCCCGCGCCAAGGTCGCGCGCCATTCCTCGTCGGTGTCGAGCAGCGCTTCCTCGAAGCGCCGCGCGAGGTCCGCGAGCTCCGCGCGCCCGAGCTCGATCCGTGCCGCGGTCGCGCGTCCGGCCGCGGAGACGTGCACGACCTCGCCGAAGTCGGGTCCGAGCACCCACGTCACCAGTCCGGCCTCGTGGCTCGCCGCCCACGCGCGCACGTCGTCGGTGGTGAGCTCCGCGACCGCCAGTCCGGCGAGCGAACGCAGTTCGGCGCCGGGCGTACCGCTCTTGCGCAGGCCGCGCGACTGCAGCTCCTCGATCACGCGCGCCGCTTCGAGCGGATCGCCGGCGCGCGCGTGCGTCGCTGCGAGCAACGCGACGCTGTGCACGCCGAGCCATTCGCCGATCACGTTGGTCGCGTCGCGCGGATCGGAGGGCGAGAGCGGCGAACGCTCGATGAACGCCTCCCAGCTGCGCGCGACCGCGAGCGCTTGCGTGAGCTCGTCGCGCGCGCGCGGCAGGCGCCCTTGCACGAACGCGGCCTCTCCGAGCAGCGCGTGACGCTGTGCTTCCGCGGAGAAGTCGAGGTCGACCGACGCGAGCGAGCTCTCGATCAGGTCCTCGGCGGCTGCGGGGCGACCGGAAACCAGCTCGAGCCGCGCGAGCAAGAGCACCGCGCCCGCGTCGGCTCGCCCCGCGGTCGCCGCCGCGAGGTGAGTGCGCGCGGCATCGAGCCGGCGCGCCCGCAACGCCGCCGCTCCCGCGACGAAGTGCCAGTCGGCGCGATCGGCGACGGCGTCCTCGCTCGGCGCGTGGCGCTCGAGGTAGTCCCACGCCTCGCGCGTGTGGTCCGCGGAGAGCAGCAAGACCGCCCAGTCGCGCGTCACCGACCACGTTTGCTCGCCGGGGGTGAGCCGCGCGAGCGCGGCGAGCGCTCGCTCCTCCGCGCCGAGGTCGCCTCCGTCGCGCGCGACACCGATCAGGCCCTCCTGCGCGTGGACGGCGTACGTCGGCGCGCCGACGTGCAGCGCATCGGCGGCGCAGCGCTCGAAGAGCTCGCGCGCGTCCGAACGCGCGCCCGCCATCTGCGCGAGCCGCGCGGAGAGCCAGCGGGGTTCGAGCGTCGAGCCGAGCTGGCCCGCGCGTTCGAAACCGGCGAGCGCCAGGTCGAGGTCCCGGCCGGCGCGGACGACGAGCTCGTTGCGCTCCTCGGGCGCGAGCGCGAGGTCGAGCTTGACCAGCGCGATGCGCAAGCGCGCGGCCGTGCTCCGCGCGCGCAGACCGGCGGTCCAATCGGGCTCGCGCTCGCCGGCTTCGGCGAGAGCGTCGAGCTCGGCGATCCAGGCGGGCAGCGCCGAGCGCCACGCGGCGACGTCGAGCTCGCGGTCGTGCGCGGCGTTGAAGTCGTCGCGTACCGCTTTCACTCGGGCTTCGAGCGCGAGCCCGGCGGCGAGCGCGTCCGCATCGAGCGCGGCGTAGTACTTCGCGACCGCGAGGCACTCCGGGCGTCCGCAGTCGGTGGAGAGCAGCTCCGCGCTCTCGAGCATCCGCCGGCGCGCGTCCGCGTCGCCTCTTCGCATCGGGTCCAGCGCTTCTCGGAACGTCGCGAGCCGCGAGTCGCAGGGCTCGCCGGTCGGCGCCGCGCCCTGCCACACCGTCAAGAGGAGCGCGAGCAGCACGGCGTCCAGGCTAAGCGGGCCCGAGGGGAGCGGGAAGCTCAGCGACCGGGCTTGCGCGCGCGGTACGCGTCGCGCTCGGGACTCGGCGGCAGCGTGCGCGCGAACGCGCGCGCGTCGCCGAGGTAGCCGCGGTCGTGCAGCCAAGCGAGCACGGCTCTCGCGCGATCGTCGCCCGAGAGCTCGAGAGCCGCGAGCAGGCCGTCAGCGGCCGCGTCGGCTCGGACGTGGAAGTCGGCGCGGCCGAGGTGGACCTCGAGCCCTCCGACCAGCGCCCATGCTTCCCACGTGTAGCGGCCGAGCCCGAGCTCGGCTCCGGCGAACGTGGTGTTCGGTTCGGCGGTCTCCCAGCGCGCGAGCTCGCGGCTCGCGCCGAGCGCGGCGCCGTCGCGCGCGAAGAGCACCCAGCGATAACCCTGCGCGTCGGCGCGCGGCGAGACCTCGAACGTCGTCGCCTGCCACGGCCGCCCGTCGAGCGCGAGCACCGCGCCGCGCGGGTAGTAGAGCGCGGTGCCGTCGTCGCCGCGCAGCACCTCTTCGGCGGGGAAGATGCCCTGCGCGACCAGGGTGTCGCCGCCGTGCGCGGAGACGCTGCGCCACCACAGGCCGAGCGCGACCAGCACCAGCGCCGCGGCGGCGGCCGGGATCCACAGCCACCGCCGCGCGGGGGCGGAGTGGGGTTTCGGCAGCAGCACCGGCGCGGCGAGCGGCTCGCGGCGGTCGTGCCGGGGCTCGGCCGGGCGGTCGAGCTCGGGCTCCTCGGGCGCGTCGAGCAGGATCGGCGA
Organism: Planctomycetota bacterium; assembly: GCA_020847695.1. Taxonomy (GTDB): domain Bacteria; phylum Planctomycetota; class UBA1135; order UBA1135; genus JACRIN01. Next base: position 1,341 of record JADLBP010000200.1, on the reverse strand, counting down.
CGGCGGGCGGCTCGCCAGGGTCGTCACCAGCTCGCGGCACTCGGCGCAGCCCAAGAGGTGCGCGTCGACCGCCTTGCGGCGCTCGTCGGAGAGCGGCGTCGCGCCGGGGCCCTGGCCGTAGTCGTAGAGCACCTCGGCGTCCGGACAGGCTCCCGCCGCGAAGTGGGTGGGTTGGACGCGCCGTCCCTGGCCGTTCAGCCACGCGTCGGCGCGGCGCAGCAGCGAAAGCGCCGGCCCGCAGGTCGGGCAGGTCGTCGCGTGCGTCTCGAGTTCGACACGGCGACGGAAATCGAGCTCGTCCCAGCGGATCAAGTCACCCGCCAGATCCGCGCGCACGCATTCCGAGGCGTGTTCAGGAGGCTTGGGGACAGGGTTCATCCGGCCGTGACTCCGCAAATCGCCGCAGTTTCGGGCGCAAAATCCGCTCGGGAAACGCTCATTCCACCGCCTCCGCCCGCGGAAGCCGGGTGATCAACGCCTTGCGCAACGCCGAGCTCGCGCGCTTCAGTCGGTACTTGGTCTGCTCGAGCGAGAGCTCTAGTTGCGCCGCGACGTCGGTCAACGTCAGGCCGTCGACGAAGCGCAGCACCAGGAGATCGCGTTCCTCGGGTGCGATTTCGGCGAGCGACGCGCGCACCAGCGCGCCGACTTCTTCGTCGCCGACCAGTTCCTCCGGTCCAGGGCTCGGATCCGGTCCGTCGGGAAGCTCGTCATCCGCCAGCCGGACCGGCACGCGACGGCGCGCGTTGTCCTTGCGCTTCAGGTCGACGCAACGGCACCACGCGACGCGGTAGAGCCACGTGCCGAACGCTCCCTTGGTGCCGTCGAACGCACCCTGCCGCAGACGCTCCAGCGCGTGCCAGAGCAGCATCTGGTACAGATCCTCGCGCGCGATCGGATCGGACTCGAAGTGCGCGAGGCAGTGTTGGAACAGCGGCCGATAGCGCGCGATGAAGCGCTCGACGGCCCGTCCGTCGCCCGCGAGCAGGCCTCGGACGAGCTCTTCGTCCTCCGCGCTGGTCGCCAAGTTCGGCGGCGCGGACGCTGCGTGGTCTCCCGGCACGTCGAGCGCTGGGATACGAAGTCGGGGGGGCTCTTGCAACGCTCGGGCTCGGTACCTCCATTGTGCACCGAGATCGAGCCGACGGCGTCAGCGCAGGACGACCGGCACCGAGTTGGTGTAGCGCTCGTCGCCCGGCGCGATCGTCACCTTGGCCTGGGCGAAGAACGTGAAGCCCTTGGGGAAGGCGCCCGGCGTCGGGAAATTGAAGCCGACGACGCCGCTGCCGCCGACCTGGCCCAGGTCGAACTTGCGCTGCGGGGTCACGAGCACGTCCTCGG
>JADLBP010000199.1 GCA_020847695.1 Planctomycetota bacterium | reverse complement strand
CGAGCTGTGCGCCGGGAAGCGGAGCGGAAGGGACGCAGAGTGTGCCTTGGATCTTCCCGATCGCTCAAGGTCCGAGCGCCGTCCGTGCGAGCGAACGCCCCGGAGACGCCCGGGCACGCGGATTGAAATGCCGCGCGCACGGTCGTCCCCCCGCGCGGAGCGGAGGGCGGCACGGCGTGCGGCAGACGTGAGGCAAGCGTCCGCCACGTGCGTGGCAGGCGTGCAGGCGAGCGGCAAGGTTCGAGGACCGGCAGGTGTCATCGAGCGCTTCGCCACGCGGCTGCGCGGAATCGCTCCGCCGGCGCGCGACCGCGAACTCGGCGAATGCCGGGTCGCGGCGACGGCCACCGCGAGCTCGGCGTCTGCCGGGTCGCGGGATCTGAACGGAACGATAGGCGCTCGGCGCGCGGGAAGCTCCGAGACTGTTAGTGGCGACCTCACAGGTGGTTTCGAGATGACGAGACGGAAGCATTCGGTGGTGTGCGCGCTGCTCGCGCTCGCGGCGTGCGGCGGGAGCTCGAGCTCCGACAGCCCGGGCGGCGGATCGGGCGGCGGATCGAACGCGCCCCACAACGCGGCGTGCACCTACTTCGGCGGCAAGACCGGCGGCGTCGGCAACGATCGCGCGCAGGGCGTTTGCCTGATCCCGGGCAGCGAGAACGTCGTCATCTGCGGCAACACGACCTCCACCGACTTCGCGAGCGTCTATCCGGGCGTCCCGGGTTGGCGCAAGTCGATCGTCGGCGCGAGCGATGCGTACGTCGCGATCCTCTCCAAGGACTTGCACTCGATCCTCGCGTGGACGTACCTCGGCGGCGCCGGCGAGGACCGCGCGTACGGCGTGCAGGTCGACGTCAACGGCGACGTGTGGGTCGTCGGGTTCACCGGCTCGGTCGACTTCCCCGCGGTCGGCGGCGGCCACCCGCACACCGGACCCGCGCACAGCTGGGACGCGTTCGTCGCGCGCTTCACGCCGAACCTCGGCGTCTGCGAGTTCTCGCGCTGCCTCGGCGGCACCGACGACGAATCGCCGCGCGCCGCGTTCGCCGTCGCGTCGACCGGCGAGGTCTACCTGAGCGGCATGACCGCCTCGACGGACTTCCCGGCGCAGGCGTCGGCCGGCAACACGCTGTTCGATGCGACCGCCAACGGCGGTTGGGACGCGTGGGTCGCCAAGCTCGACCCGACCGGCGAGCTCGCGTGGGCGACGTACCTCGGCGGCGCGGACGAGGAATCGGCGTGGTCGGGTCTGCGGCTCGCGCCCGACGAGAGCGCCGTGTACGTGGCGGGCTTCACGCGCTCCGACGAGGGCTCCGACGGCTTCCCGGCGACCAACGCGTTCGACGTCACCTACAACGGAGACGAGGGCCCCTTGGAGACCAGCCTGGGCGACGGCTTCGTCGCGAAGCTCTCGCCGACCGGCGCGTTGCTCGCGTGCACGTACCTCGGCGGCACGCAGAACGAGTGCATCTCGCCGAACGAGGGCCTGTTCGTCGCGCCGAACGGCGACGTGTTGGTGATCGGAGCGACGCGCTCGCCCGAAACCGGCCATGCGCCGTTCCCGGTCACCGCGAACGCGCTCGACGGCACGCACAACGGCCCGACCGGCGGGACGGAGGGCTCCGACGTGTTCGTCGCGGTGCTCGATCCCGCGCTGGCGAACGTGACGTACTGCACCTATCTCGGCGGCGTCGACCACGACGACGGGGCGGGCATCGCGCTCGACGCGCAGGGGCGGATCGTGTTCACCGGCGACACGAGCTCGCTCGACTTCCCGGTCAGCGCCAACGCGTATCGAGCGAAGTACCAGGGCGCGATCGACGCGATCGTCTGCGCGCTCTCGTACGACTCGGTCGGCTCGACACTGGTCTATTCGAGCTACTTCGGCGGCGGCTCGGTCGTCGGCGGCGGGTTCGAGGGTGATCGCGGGCGCGGGCTCGTCGTGCGGCCGAGCGACGGCAAGATCGTGTTCTCCGGCGACACCGACGTCACCGACTTCCCGACGACCGGCTTCGCGCTCGTGCCGGACTTCATCGGCGGAGTGAGCGACGCCTTCGCTGCGCTGCACTCGATCGATTGAGCGCGCGTCAGCCGCGCAGGTGATCCGACGCGTCCCATTCGCCCCAACGTCGCACGGCGCGGCCGCCGGCGAACTCGACGATCTCGATGCCGGTGATCCGCGTCGCGCGCTCGGTCGGGCCGACGCCGAGATAGCGCTCGCGGTTGGTGCCGCGCGCGGTCCAGCGCACCGCGACGCGGGCTCGCTCGACGTCGACCACCAGGTCGTCGACCTCCGTGCGCACGTCGGGGAACGCGCGGAGGAAGAGCTCGAGCCCGCTCGCGAACCCGCGCTTGTCCGACGGCCTGCCGGCGCTCGCGCAATCCTCGAAGTCGTCGGCGTGGAGCTCGTCGAAGCGCGCCCGATCGAACGGCGCGTGCCAGAGCGCGACCCAGCTCCGCGTCCGCGCCTCGAGCTCGGCGCGCGACATCGTGGCTTCGCGTGCGGCGTCCATGGCGCTCAGCGGTCGGTGCGGTGCGTGGTCGCCCACACGTGGCGGTACTGATCCAGGTTGCGCGGGATCTGACGGCCGAGCTCGAGGTCGAACATCACCGTCGCGATCTCGTGCGGCCGCATCGTCAACCGCACGCGCGTCCACGGCACGTCCTCGGGGCCGTACGGCGCGGCGGCGGGCTCGGGCTCGAGCAGTTCCTCGATCTCGCCGAGCATCGTGGTGCGCGCCGCTTTCGCGATCGGGCCGGGCAAGAGCACCGAGACGGTCGCCGGCCGGCCGTCGAACTCGACCAGCCGCAGCACGTACGGATCGCGCACGTCGACGGCGAACGCGTGTTGCACGCCGCCGGCGCCGCGCTGGCTCTCGCGGTAGAACGCGGTCGGCAGCACGTGGTCGCATTCGACCTGCAGCGCGCCGAACGTCGGCGGCAGCTCGCCTTCGCCGGTCGTGATCGCGGCGTCGGAGAAACGCGGCGAGCCGGTGGTGAGCTCGAGCGCGAGCCGCATGCGCTCGGTGTGCGTCAGCTTGCCGTGCGGGACGATCCAGAGGTCGGCGCTGAACGCGTCGTGGAAGTACTCCTCGTCCCACGCGTCGTACATCGAGAGCAACGCCTCGACGCCGTGATCGGTGCGGAAGAAACCCTGGCCGCCGTCGTGGACGACGAGCAAGCCGGCGCCGCGCGCGTCGTCGTCGAGCAGGTCGACGAACGAGAGCGCGGTGAACGGCCGCTTGACGTCCTCGAACCACTGCTTCGACGTCATCCAATCGCCGGTCGGGTACTTGCGCAGGTGGTTCTTGTCCGCGCGGATCTCGCTGACGCCGTACGGATGGTCGTGGACGAGCGTGAAGTCGCCGAATTGCGGAGCGATCGACGTCCGCAGGCCCGAGTGCATCCCCGCGTCGGGTCGCGCGAGGCTCTCGCACTCGAAGTGGATGCCGAGCGCGTCGTGGAGCGGCGCGACGTGGTAGCTGACGCGCATGCGGCTGCCGTAGCGACCTTCGCGCAAGAACGTGACCTCGGCGTAGTTCTCGTCGCCCTCGGCCATGCTGGTGGTCCGGAAGCGCTCGGGCCGGCCGTCGCGCAGCATCTCGAGCTCGCCGAGCGGCCGCCGCGCGTGCAGCAGCCCCTGCGGGAACTCGCGCGTCCACACTTGGCGCACGAAGCCGCTCTTCTTGTCGATCTCGACCTCGAAGTCGCCGCGCGCGAGCACCAACGCGCCTTCGCGTTCCTCGATCTCGACCGCCTCGGGCGGATCCTCTTCGTCGTCCTCGGGATCGACGACCTTGTAGCCGAATGCGGGCACCGCGCGCGCGATCGCACCGTCCTCCAACGCGACGTCGCGCGTCCAGCCGAGCGTGTTGAAGACCAACTGCGACCCCGCCTCCGCCTGCACGCGATCGGCGAGGTGCTCGAGCGTGCGCGCGAAGACCTCGCTGGCGAGACCGAGCGAGCGCTCGAAGCTGCGCAGGCCGACGAATCCGCAGAGCCCTTCGCACTCGTGGTTGTCGTGGTGCTGCGCGGAGAGCAGCTCGCGCCACGCTTCCTCGAGTTCCCACGTCGGGTAGACGTCCCACGACGCGTACGGCCGTCCGAACATGCCGGCGAGCGCCGAGATCGACTCGGCGGCGAGCAACTGCTCCTCGCACGCGCGACTCCAGCGCGGCATGTTGTCGCCGTTCTTGCCGAGCGACACGCCGTGGAAGACGTCGTCGAGCCCGTAACGCCGCACCGGCGCGGGCGACTTCGCGAGCTCGGCGATCAGCTCGCCGGCGGTCACCGGCCGGATCTCGAAGCGCGGATCGGCGAAGAGCTCCTTGAGCTTCGGCAGGAGCACCGCGCTCTTGCACATCCAATCGGGCGACGGGAGCAGCTCGACCCACTGCACCAACGCCGCGCGATCGAGCGACTTGATCAGCTTCGAGTCGAGCCGTCCCTCGAAGTCCTCGGGCCATTGATGCAGGCAGAGCTCGTTCTTCGGCAGCGTCGGCAGCCGCGAACCGTCGAGGCCTTCCCACATCACGAGCGCGAGCGCCTCCTCGGGCACCGTCGGCGTGTGCCACGTCCATTGGAAGAACAGCGACGCGCCCGAATAGCCGCAGCTCTTCAGGATCTGCGGCAGCTGCGGGAAGAAGTCGAACTCCTCCTCCCAGAACACGCGCGGACGGACGCCGAAGAGCCGGTGTACCGACTGCACGCCGAAGACGTGCTGGCGCAGGTTCGACTCGCCGCCGTGGAAGAGCCCGTACGGCTGGCCGTAGCTCGCGCCGACGATCTCGATCTTGCCCGCCTGGACGGCGGCGCGCAGCTCGGCGAACGCGTCGGGCGCTTCGACCGCGAGCTTCTCGTAGCCGATGACGTCGAAGTTGACGTTGCCCTTCGCCCCGACCGCCTCGCAGAGCCGCAACATGTCGCGCACCGAGGACGGCAGCACGTCGTACCCCCACAACCACTGCATGTCCGCCCAGTGCATGTGGTTGGCGAAGGTGTAGAAGAGCGGCTTCTTCATG
>JADLBP010000198.1 GCA_020847695.1 Planctomycetota bacterium | reverse complement strand
GCGGATGAAGGCGCTCGTGATGGGCGCCACCAAGCAGCCCGTTCGCACCGTCGCGCTCGACGGCGTCTCGTTCCAGTCGATCGGCCCGTTCTCGCGCCATCCGTATCTCTTGTGGCGCGCCGATCCGACGCTGCCGCTCGGCTTCGCGCGCACTCACGAAGGCGGCGCCGCGTGGATCATGCGATCGGCGGACGTGCTCGGGCTCACCGGTTTCGAGGTGGTGTTCGATCAGACCACGCAGTGGCTCGGCGAGGAGGTCTGGGTCTACGCGCTGCGGGTCAACGGCGTGCCGATCCTCGACGCGAAGGTCGAGCTGCATTGGAGCGGCGGCGAGCTCGAAGGCGTGGTCAGCGCGCTCCCCGGCGACATCCAAGCGATCGAATCGCCGCCGACGTTCCTCTCGCCCGATCGCGACTGGACGTACTGGTCGCGCCGCGATCCGCCGCAGGTCTGGCTCGAGCTCGGCTGGATCGAGCGCGAGAGCGGCGCCGCCGGCGAGATCACGCGCATCGTCGACGACGAAGGCGTCCACCTGACGCGCATCACGCCGCCGGTGACCCAGGCCGCGCCGACCGACTTCACGTTCACCGAATGGGCGACCGGCTCGTTCCCCGACCAGATCGGCGTCGACAGCCAGAACAACATCTGGTTCTCGCAGCCGAACACCGGCAACTCGCTGACCAAGTTCGACCCGGTCACGCAGCAGTTGACGCTGAATCCGGTCAACCCGGGTTCCGGCCCGGACGGGATGATCGTCGATCCGCTCAATCGCGTGTGGAGCGGCTGCTACTACTCGGGGCAGATGGTGCAGTACACGATCGGCACCGGCGCGCTCAATCTGATCTCGGTTCCGTACTCGCCGTCGAATCCGGCGATCCCGGTGTTCAGTCGCTCGACGCACGTGTGGGTGACCGACCACCAGAACAACCGCATCAGCGAATGGGATCCGAACACCAGCTCCTGGCTCTCGAGCATCGTGATGCCGACGCCGAACTGCTGGGTCGTGCAGGGCACCGAGGATTCGAGCCGTCAGACGCTCTACTTCTCGGAGTACAACTCGTCGCAGCTCGCGAAGAAGCCATGGGTCGGTCCGGTGACCGACATCGTGCTGCCGACCGGCGGCTGCGCGTTCCCGCAGTACTACCGCAGCCGCGTGTTCTACTCGAACTGGAACACCGATCGGATGGGCGTCTACAACGTCGTCTCCGGCGGGATCGTCGAGTACGCGTATCCGGTCGCTGGCGAGCTCGGCGGGCCGATCTGCAAGACGAAGAACAACCAGATCGTCATCGGCACTCGCAACGTCGGCTACATCATGGTGTTCGACACCAACACCGGGACGTTCACCGCCTACAAGATCCCGACCGCGTTCCCCGGCTTGAAGGACGGCATCACGTCGGACAAGAACGGCGCGGTCTGGTTCACGGAGACCGGCGTCAACAAGCTCGGTCGACTCGTGCTGCCGTAGCGCCCGCGTTCGTGTGATCCGCTTCGACACGGGAGTCGGCCGAGCCGGCTCCCGTCGTCGTTCACGGTTGCACTTCGACCGCGAGACCGAGCGCGCGGATCTCCGCGGCGAAGTCCTCGAGCCACTCGGCCGGCAGTCGCGATAGCTCTGGTGCTTCCGGTTGCAGCGACGGACGCGCGAGGCCGTACAGCAACACGCCGCGCAGCGGCACGCCGCTCTGGACGAGCTCGCCGACGAACGCGAGGTACGCGCGGCGCTCGGGTTCGCTCGGCGGCAGTCCGCGCCGTGCGAACACGCAGGTCTGGAGCCACGTCGGCGCGGCGCGCGCCGCGAGCTCGACGTTCGCGCGCGTCCGTTCCGGACCGAGCGCGATCGTGTTGATCGCGCGTTGACCGCTCTCGGTCGCGCTGTCGAGCTTGAACCAGACCTCGCCGTGGATCGCGGCGAGCCGGCGCAGTCCCGCTTGCACCTCCGGTTTGTGCACCAACGAGCCGTTGGTGATCAGGACGACGCGCAGCGCGCCGAGCTCGCCGCGGCGCGCGAGCACCCGCGCGACGCGCTCGATCGCTTCGCCGAACTGCGGCGAGCTGGTCGGCTCGCCGTTGCCGGAGAACGCGACGTCGTTGATCCGTCGCAGCCCCTCGGGCGCGTTCGCGTCGAGCCAACCCGGGGAGCGCACGAGCTCGAAGAGCTGCTCGAGCTCGCGCTCGAGCCGATCGAGATCGAGCTCGGGCGCGGCGCCGAACACCAGGTTCGGCACCTGGCAGTACACGCAGCGCCAATTGCACGCGTGGTTCGGGTTGAGATTGACGCCGAGCGACACGCCACGGGCGCGCCGCGAGACCACCGGATACACGTACAACAGGCCCGCGCTGCCGCGATCGTGGTCGTGAACGTCGAGTCCCATGCCTCGGCGAGCGTAGCAAGCGCGGTTCGCGTCCTCCCGCGCACGTTCGAGGCGAGCGAGCTTGCTGGCCGGTGGGTGCCTGGCTATCCTGGCGCGCCTTCTCGTGCGGAGAGGTGGCTGAGTGGCCGATAGCGGCGGCTTGCTAAGCCGTTGAACTCGTTATTTCGGGTTCCGCGGGTTCGAATCCCGCCCTCTCCGCCATTCGCTCTGCGAATTCTCGCTCGAGTCCCGTGCGATTCCGCCGGGGCTGCCCCTCCTCCTGGTCGGCTCGGGTGCGCGCGAACGCGACCACGTCCGGACTCGCACGGACACCCGATTCGCCGCTGGGTCCCACGACCCGGCCGCGCGAATCGGGGAGATGAACCCAAGGGTCACGAACCCAGGGGGCACGAACCCAGAAGGAGAGAGACGTTCGCAGCGCATCCGGGCCGCTCGCATCCCTGAGGCGATTCGCCGCGAGCCGGCGTCGCGCGCGGCGCGCGCTCCGAACGCGCTCTCCGGGGCAGCCTGGGCTCCCGGAGAGGGAGGGGCGGGCTCGGCCCGTGCCGTCGCGGGTCACTTCGTCCCAAACACGCCGCCGTACTTCGAGTGCTCGCGCAGCTTCGCGAACGCCGGGTCGCCGGCGAGCGCCTTGAGCTCCTCGATCGTGATCGGCGCGCGCTCGAGCCAGTCGGCGGCGTCCTTGAGCTTGCCGAGCATCGCGTAGCTCTTCGCGAGCCCGACGAAGTAGTCCGGCCGCGGCGTGGGGTCGTTCTTCCCGATCGAGATCGCGGTGTTGTAGTCCTTGACCGCCGCGTCGTAGTCGCGGATGCGGAAGAGGATCTCGGCGCGCTCGCCCCACGCGGGAGCCCAGCGGTCGTTCTTCTTGATGCGGTCGTCGTACTCGAGCATCAGCTCCTTGCGGGCCGCCTTGTCGCCGAGGCAGACGCGCGCGACGTAGGCCGCCTCCTTCACCTTGCGATCGCGCGCCTCCGACGCTCGCTCGAGCGGCTTCTTGAGCTCCGGTGAGAGCTTGTCGACGAGCTCGGGCAGCGCGACGAGCACCGCGACGCGGCGCTCGACGTCGAGCTCGGAGAGCGTCGCGAGCCGCGCGAGCGCAAGCAGGTCCTTCTCGCGCAGCGAGCCGGACACCGCCTTCAGGTAGTCGAGCAACTCGCCGAGCAACGGGCCGGCGCGTTTCGCGTCCGCCATCAGCGTCTCGGTCGCGTCGAGCAGCGACGCCTGGCGTCCGTCGGCCAGCGCGCGCAACGCGAGTCGCGTCAGCTCGACGTCGGGCCCGAGCAGCACTTCCTTGACGAACCCCGCGTCTCCCGCGGCGCCGAGCGCGAAGAGTGCGCGCAGCGCGGCGCCCCTGAGCTCGCCTTGCGACGCGCGGAACAGCTCGGAGACCCGCGGCTTGACGCGCTCGGGCTCCTTGCTGGTCTCGAGCACGCGCAGCACGTTCTTCTGGCCTTCCGGTCCGTACGACGCGAGCCCCGCGAGCAGCGCGTCGGTCGCCGCGGACGTGTCCATCCGCAGCAACGCGAGCGCGACGCGACGCGCTCGCTGCACCTCGCGTTCGGCCGCCTGTGCGCCCGGGTCGAGATACGGCACGAGCAGCGGCACCGCTTCGCCGCCCAGAGCGACGACGTCGAGCACCGCGCGCTCGACGTCCGCCGGCCGCGCGTTGCGATCACCGGGCTCGAGCCTCGTGACGCGGTCCTTGACCTCGCCGCCGAGCTTGGATTGGAGCGCCTCGCGCTGCGCCCGGGCGCGCGCGAGCAACTCCTCGAACGTCTCGCGCTTCGGTTCGCCGCCTTGGGCGCGGAGCGCGGGAGCGGAGCCGAGCACGGCGGTGACGAGCAGGCCGAGCGCGAACGCAACACGGTGACGCATGCGCGCCCAGGATACTCGCGTGGGGCCGTCGGTTGTACCGGCGAGCTAGCGGAGGCTCTTCGCGGCGCGCGGCATCGGCCGCACGACCACGAACCGGCCCGTGCGCTCGATGCCGCCGCGCGGCGTCGAGCCGGCTTTCGACGGCGTCGCCGCGGGCGCGAAGCGCGCGCCCGGCAGGGCCGGCGGCGGGACGCGCCCGTAGATCTGCAGGAGCCTCAGGCGGTGGCGGTAGATCCACGAATGCACGCCGAGGATTTCGACCTCGCCGCGTGCGCCGATGAAGGCGAGTTCGCGAAACCGACGGGTCGCCGGGGTCGACGGCCGCGCTCGTTCGCGGTCCAATGATCGGTCCTCCGAAAGCCGCGATGAGCTCCTTGGAACGATCTTCCCGACCGGTGCGCGGTCACCCTCACGCCGAGCCCGCGCCGGGCTCCGGCCGCGACGCCGACGTGCTCGTCGTCGGCGGCGGGCACGCGGGGATCGAAGCCGCGGCGGCGGCCGCGAGGCTCGGCGCGCGCGTCGTGCTGGTGTCGTTCCGCCGCGACCGCATCGGCGAGATGAGCTGCAACCCCGCGATCGGCGGGCTCGGCAAGGGCCAGCTGGTGCGCGAGGTCGACGCGCTCGGCGGGGTGATGGGCCTCGCCGCGGATCGCACCGGCATCCAGTTCAAGATGCTCGGCACCGGCAAGGGCGCGGCGTCGCAGGGGCCGCGCTGTCAGTCCGATCGCCATCTCTATCGCGAGGACGTCACGCGCGCGCTCGAAGCATTGCCGAACGTGCGCGTCGCCGAGGGCGCGGCGGAGAGCTTCCTGGTCGACGCGCGCGGCGCGCGGCCGCGCGTCCGCGGCGTGCGGCTCGCCGACGGGCTCGAACTCGACGCCGCCGCCGTGGTGGTCACGACCGGCACGTTCCTGCGCGCGGTGATGCACACCGGCGAGCAGACGAGTC
>JADLBP010000197.1 GCA_020847695.1 Planctomycetota bacterium | reverse complement strand
TCGATGCGCTCGACGCGCGCCGACCGCGGACCGTGGCGCAACCAATCGAGCATCTCGGCGACGCGCGCTTCGTCGCCCTGCACCCACGCTTCGACGGTCCCGTCGGGCAAGTTGCGAACCCAGCCGACCAGTCCGCAGAGGCGCGCTCGATCGAGCGTGTGGTAGCGGAACCCGACGCCCTGCACGACGCCGCGGACGACGACGCGTCGCGCGACCGTGCTCACGTCGCGCTCCGCCCCGCGCCCGGTTTCCAGAGCACGTCCAGCGCTCCGCCGTCGTTGGCGGCACGCGCGAAGACGAACAGCAAGTCCGAGAGCCGATTCAGGTAGCGCAGCACCTCGGGATTGACGCGGTCGTGCTCGGCGTCGAGAGCGGAGAGCTCGGTGACCAACCGCTCGGCGCGCCGGCACACCGTGCGCGCGAGATGCAGCCACGCCGCGGCCGGCCGACCGCCGGGCAGCACGAACGAGTTGAGCGGCGTGAGCTTCTCGTTGACCTCGTCGATCCAGCGCTCGAGCCGCGTCGTGTAGTCCGCGGTGAGCCGGAGCTTCTCCCCCGCCGCGCCGGGCACGCATAGGTCCGCGCCGACGTCGAACAGATCGTTCTGGATCGTCCGCAGCCGCGCGGCGAGCGGTTCCTCGACGCCGTGGACCAGCGCGAGCCCGATCACCGACGAAGTCTCGTCGACGGTGCCGTACGTCTGGATCCGCAGGTGGTGCTTCGCCGTGCGGGTCCCGTCGCCGAGCGAGGTCGTGCCGTCGTCGCCGGACTTCGTGTAGATGCGGTTGAGGCGAACCATGGGGCGGCGATTCTAGGCGCTCGGCGTCGCGGTCGCCACGCGCTCGTCATTCCGATGCTTCGCGCTTCTTGCGGTTGCGCTCCAACGCGGCGTCCCGGCGCTCGCCCTTCTCGTTCGGGCGCAGATCGAAATCGGAGGGCGCGAGCTCGCTGCCGAGCGCGCGCATCAGCTTGTGCCACGCCCGCGCGTCGCGGCTCTCCAGCGGCGCCCGCGAGAACACGCGCTCGATCGACGCCTCGACGTCGCGTGCCGCCGCCTCGCCGCGCGCGACCTTGCGCGCCAAGACGGCGATCAGGTGCTGCTTCAGGAACTCGCGCTCGGCGAACGAGAGCATCCGCGCCCCGCCCTCGTGGCGCTTGGAGCCGCGACCTTCGTAGAGCGTGTAGAGCACGATGCTCGCGGCGACCGCCAGGTTGAGCGAGGTGTGCTCGTCGGCGGTCGGCAGTCGAACCGCGTGTTGACAGCGATCGAGCTCGTCGTCGGTCAGCCCGTTCCATTCACTGCCGAACACCAGGCCGAGCCGCTCTTCCGGCGCGTTCGCAACCGGGTAGACCTCCTCGACGAAGTTGCGCCAGTCGGCGCGCCACCGCTCGCCGCGCGGACGCGCGGTGAAGCCGATCGTCAGCGTGCACTCGGCCAGCGCTTCGTCGAGCGAGTCGACGACGCGGATCCGCTCGCGGACGTTCTCCACGCCGTGCGACATCTGCTCGAAGTCCGGGTGGATCAGCATCGACGGCCGATCGGGCTTGACGACCCAGAGCTCGGCGGGTCCGAAGTTCGCCACCGAGCGCATCACGCCGCCGACGTTGCGCGGCCCGGTCGGTCGGACGAGGACGATCCTCTTCATGCCTGTCGATCCTCCTCGCGGAGCTTCTGGAACTCGCCTTGGATCTTGAGGAACACCCAGACGCCCGCCGCGATCAACGCGAAGAACCCGACGATCGCGAGGCCGAGCAGGAACACGGCGAAGTCACGCGCGGGGATCTCGCTCGCGCCCTCGGCGATCAGTCGGCGCGTGACCGGCACGAACGAGAACACGAGGTAGCTCGCGCCGAGCACGATCCCACCGACCCACAGTGCGATCCGCACACGGCGTGGGAAAGGCCGCAACACCCACCAGGTTTCGGGCTCGGGCTCGCTCAATCGAAGTAGCGCTCCATGAACTCGCGGCTGAACGTCATCAAGAGCGCCCCGGCGAGCGACACGCCACCGAACAACGCCGCGCCGACGTAGACGCCGCTCGGATCCGCGACGCCGGGGTCGCTCTCACCGCGCCGCGCGGCGCGTCGGTGTCCCCACCAGACCGCGAGCGCGCCGCCGAAGCTCGCGAGCACGAAGAAGCCGTAGCCGAGCGATTCTTCCGGCACGCCGACCCGCGCGAGGCCCGCCGACGGCGGCGCGCCGACCGCCGACGACCCCGGCGGCCGCTCCCACGCGAGCCGGGCGAACGCGACGACCCAGGCGACACCCGCCACCGCTAGCAATACGGCCGTGAGCGGCCTGAAACTGAGGTTTCGGAGCATCGGAGGACGGCGCGCGCATCATACGGTCGCAGCTCGGTCGCCGATGCTCACGTTGCCGATGCGCTCCGAGTCGGTGCTCGTCACGCCGGGCACGACGCGGAAGGGTCGCCGTGCCGCGGGAGCGGCCCGCCGCCGCGAACCAGCCGGCGCGAACGAGCCGCCTCGGCGCGCGACGAGCTCGCGCTCGCCGCCATCGACTCTCCCCGGGCGCGCGCTCAACCCGCGTTGATCAGCACGGCCATCATCAGCGCCCAGAACGCGAACGCGATCGCGCCGAGCTCCGCGAGCGCGACGAGAGCGACCCACGCGAATGCGGGCCCCCGCGACTCCGGGACGGGCCTCCACAGCCGCCTACCGGCGAGGCCCGCGGCCGTCGCGAGGACCAGGCCGACCGAGCACATCGCGGCGCACCAGTAGAGCGTGGTCCCGCGTTGCGCGAGCTCGTGCTCGCCGTCGCCGAGCACCCGCGCGAGCGCGACCGCCCACGCGAGCGCGCCGAGTGCGAGCCACAGCGCACCGAGGATCAAGAGCCATGCGACCTGACGACGACGCGGCGGTTGGACCGCGGGGAAGATCGCGAACATGCGAGGGGTCGGACTTTCGACGGACGTGGCTTCGGAAGGACGCGGGAGCTCAGGCGCCGCGCCGGACCGCCGCGAGTTGCGCCGGGTCGGGATTGCCACCCGAGACGACGCAGGCGACGCGCAGCTTCTTGCGGGCGTCGCGGCCGGTGTAGAGGTGCGCGGGGAGACGCTTCTCGCGCACCGCGGCGAACGCGGCGGCGCCAGCGGGCTCGACCACCCAACCGCCGACGCGAACGAGGATCGCCTGGGCGGCGAGGATCTGCGCGTCGGAGAGCGCGAGCAGCTCGAGCCCGGTCTCCTTCGCGACCGCGATGTTGAACGCGCCGGAATACGGCGGACAGAGGCCCTGCACCTTGCTCGTGTTCGGGAGCTGGACGGGCTCGCCGCGCGCGACGCCCGCCGCCAGCGTCGCCGAGCCCTCGGGCTCGACGCCGACGATCGCCGGCCGACCGCCGAGCGCCTGGCGGATCGCGAGGGCCACGCCGGAGACCAAGCCCCCACCGCCGACCGGCGTGACGACGACGTCGACCTCCGGCCAGTCCTCGGCGATCTCGAGCCCGACCGTGCCGGCGCCCTGCGCGGTGCGTTCCGCGTCGTACGGGTGCACCAGGGTCGCTCCGGCGCGAACGCGCTCGGCGCAGAGCTCGTCGCACGCGTTGCGGCTCGGCGCAAGCACGACCTCCGCGCCGAAGTCGCGGCACGCCTGGATCTTGTTCGGGTAGGCGTCGGCCGGCATCACGATCGTCGCGCGCACGCCGGCGCGCGCCGCGGCCCACGCGAGCGCCTTGCCGTGGTTGCCGGAGCTCGTCGTCACCACTCCGGCGGCCCGCTCGGCGGGTGTGAGCTGCGCGAGCTGGTTCCACGCGCCGCGCGCCTTGAAAGCGCCCGTTTCCTGCAGGTTCTCGAGCTTCAGGCGCATCTCGACGCGCTCGTCCTCGCTCTCGAACGCGGCGAGCGGCGTGCGCGCGACGACGCCCGCCAAGCGCGGCACGGCGTCGCGCACGCGAACACGCTCGAGGAAGTTGGTCGGGCTCATCGAAGTTGGGCTTGCCGAAGAAAGGTGGGCGAGCGAGGTACGTCGTGCGCTCGCGGCCCGCCTATACTACCGGCCTCGAAAGGAGAACCCGAGACGACGATGGCGCCCTGGACACACTTGGATGGCGAAGGCCTCTACAACGTTGCGAAGTGGGGCTGCGGCTACTTCCGCATCAACTCCGAAGGCAGCGTCGAAGCGGTCGTCGACAGCCAGCAGAACGGCCCGATCGGGATCGATCTCCACAAGCTGATCGGTCAGATCCAGCGCCGCGGCATCGAGACGCCGCTCCTGCTGCGCTTCGACGGGATCCTGCGCTCGCGCGTGCGCGAGCTCAACAACGCGTTCAACGCGGCCCGCGCGGAGTTCAACTACCAAGGCCCCTACCGCGGGGTCTATCCGATCAAGGTCAACCAACAGCGGCACGTCGTCGAGTCGCTGCTCGAGGAAGGCCGCAAGCACGGCACCGGCCTCGAGGTCGGCTCGAAGCCCGAGCTGCTCGCCGCGGTCGCGATGCAGGCGGACGGCGGCTCGCTGCTCCTGTGCAACGGCTACAAGGACGAGGAGTACATCGAGACCGCGCTGCTCTCGTCGAAGCTCGGGATCTACCCGATCATCGTCGTCGAGAAGTACAGCGAGCTCGCGACCGTGCTCAAGGTCTCCGATCGCCTGGGCATCCGTCCGACGATCGGCGTGCGCACCAAGCTCGGCGGACGCGGCTCGGGTCGCTGGAGCGAGTCGGGCGGCGACCGCTCGAAGTTCGGCCTGACCACGCGCCAGATCGTCGAGGTCGTCGAGACGCTCGACCGCGAGAACAAGCTCTCGTGCCTCGAGCTCCTCCACTTCCACGTCGGCAGCCAGGTGACCGACATCCGCGCGATCAAGAACGCGCTGCGAGAAGCGACGCGGACCTTGATCGACCTGACCGAGATGGGTTGCCGCATCAAGTTCCTCGATGTCGGCGGCGGTCTCGGCATCGACTACGACGGCTCGTCGACCAACTTCGAGTCGTCGATGAACTACTCGCTGGCCGAATACGCCCGCGACGTCGTGTACCACATCTCCGAAGCGTGTCGCGAGGCCGACATCCCCGAGCCCGCGATCGTCACCGAGTCCGGGCGTGCGCTGACCGCGCACCACGCCGTGCTCGTCGCCGAGGTCCTCGGCGTCAGCGACAACGCGACGTCCGCCAATCCGACGCCGCTGAACGACGAAGAGGACGACAAGGAGATCCTCAAGAACGCCCAAGCGGTCTGCGAGGGCGTAAGCGCCAAGAACTTCCAGGAGAGCTACCACGACGCGCTGCAGCTGCGCGACGAAGCGATGGTGCTCTTCAACGTCGGCCAGATCACCCTGCGCGAACGTGCTCGCGTCGAGGAGTTCTTCTGGCGGACGTGCCAGAAGATCCTGCGCATCGCGCGCGAGCAGCCGTACGTGCCCGACGACCTCGCCAACCTCGAGCGAGACATGGCGGACACGTACTTCCTCAACTTCTCGGTGTTCCAGTCGCTGCCGGACGCGTGGGCGATCCACCAGCTCTTCCCCGTGCTGCCGCTGCACCGCTTGAACGAGCAACCGACCCGCCATGCGGTGCTCGCGGACATCACGTGCGACTCGGACGGCAAGGTCGATCGCTTCATCGACCTGCGCGACGTCAAGCGCACGCTCGAGCTCCACCCGCTGCGCGCGAACGAGCCCTACTACGTCGGCTTCTTCCTGGTCGGCGCGTACCAGGAGATCCTCGGCGACATGCACAACCTGTTCGG
>JADLBP010000196.1 GCA_020847695.1 Planctomycetota bacterium | reverse complement strand
CGGTCGGCGGCCAGGAATGGCTCGTGCGCGACGTCGCGGAGGACGCGCAGCAACGCGTCTACCTCGCCGGCGCGATCCAGACGGGACTCGTCGACTCCGATGCGTTCGTGATCCGCCTGCGCGCCGACGGGACGCTCGACACCGGCTTCGGCGTCGGCGGCGAGCTCCGCATCGCGGGCTTCGGCGCCAGCGCGACGGTCGAAGCGACCGCGCTCGCGATCGGACCGGGCGGCGAGGTCGTCGTCGCCGGCACGATCGGCGTGCCGTTCGCGTCCAGCGGGCTCGTGCTCTGGAGCCTCGATGCCAACGGCGGCGTCGCGCAGACCGCGAGCTTCGCGAACCTCGGGCTCGGCTCGGACGTGATCTGGGACCTCGGCTTCGACTCGCTCGGCCGACTGCGCGGCGTCGGCACCGCCAACTTCTTCGTCGCGCCGCCGATCTTCACGCAGCAGACCGCGGTGTGGGCGTTCACGCCGGCGCTCGCGCTCGATTCGAGCTTCGGCGGCGGCACCGGCTTCGCGTTGCACGCGGTCAATCCGTCGAAGCCCGCGGACACCGGCGTCGCGCTCGCTTTCGATGCCCAGGATCGGATCCTGGCGGTCGGCGCGCAGCTCGCGGCGAGCTCGAGCGGCACCGACGTCAAGGTCGTGCGCTTCGGCGCGAACGGCGTGCTCGACGCGAGCTTCGGCGTCGGCGGCTTCGCGTCGAACTTCGGCACGTTCCAGTCGAGCGTGTACGGCCAGGGCGACTCGATCGCGGTCGATTCCGCCGGGCGCGTCGTCGTCGCGGGTTCGTACCGCACCGCGAGCTCGTCGCAGGTGACCAAGCCGTGCGTGTGGCGCTTCGGCGTCGACGGCGCGCCGGACACCAGCTTCGCCGGCAGCCCGTCGCAGCCGTGGTTCGGCACCGGGCTGGTCACGTTGCCGCTGTCGCTGCTCGACAACCAAGGCGTGCACGCGTTCGGGTTGACCGGCGCGCTGACTTCGCTCGTCCTGCGCGACGACGATTCGATCCTCGCGTGCGGCGAGCGGCAGAACGGGTTCCTCGACACCGACGTCTGCGTGCTGCGCTTCGACGCGAACGGGATCCTGCACTCGAGCTACAACGTCACCGGCTTCCTGATCAAGGACGGCGCGGTCGGCGACAACGGCGCCGAGTGGGGGACGCGCGTGCTGGTCCACGGCACCGGCAAGATCTGGGTCGCCGGCCAGGCGAGCGCGGGCGGCGATCTCCACGCGGTGGTGTGGGTCGACTCGGAGAAATCGCGCGTGTTCAAGCCGTTCGGCGACAACTGAGCGCCGGCGCGCGGCGGCGCTACACTCCGCCGCGCCGATGGACCGCGCCGCGACGACGATTCCGTTGACCGCCTGCGCGTTGCTCGGCTTCGCGGCGAACTCGATCCTCTGCAGGCTCGCGCTCGGCGGCGGCGCGATCGACGCGGTGTCGTTCACGACGATCCGCATCGCGAGCGGTGCGCTCGCGCTGTTCGCGCTCACGCGCCTCGGCGGTCGCCCGCGCGTCGTCGAGTCCGGCTCCGATTGGCTCTCGGCGTTCTGTCTCGTCGCGTACGCGCTCTGCTTCTCGCTCGCGTACCTGCGGATCGGAGCCGCGCTCGGCGCGTTGATCCTGTTCGGCGCGGTGCAAGCGACGATGTTCGGTTGGAGCGCGCTGCGCGGGAGCCATCCGCGGCCGCTCGAATGGGTCGGGCTGGTGATCGCGTTCTGCGGTCTCGCGTGGCTGACGGTCCCCGGCGCGAGCGCGCCCGATCCGCTCGGCTTCGCGGCGATGGCGGCGGCGGGCGTCGCGTGGGGAGCGTACTCGCTGCGCGGCCGCGGCAGCCGCTTTCCTCTCGCCGCGACCGCCGGCAACTTCGCGCGCGGCACGGTGTGGGTCGCGGGAGCGCTGGTCGTCGGGTTCGCGAGCCTGCACGCGTCGCCGAAGGGCGTCGCGCTCGCGATCGCGTCCGGCGTCGTCGCGTCCGGGCTCGGCTACGCCGCGTGGTACCGCGTGCTGCCGGCGCTCGGCGCGACGCGCGCCGCGGTGTTGCAGTTGCTCGTGCCGGTGCTCGCGGCGGCGCTCGCGTTCCCGCTGCTCGGGGAGAGCGCCAATCGCCGGCTGCTGGTCGCCGCGAGCTTGATCCTGGGCGGCGTGATGGTCGCGCTGGTCGCGCGCGGGCGAGCGGAGTCGACGGAAGCCGCGGCACCGCTTGCCGGCCGCGAGTGAGCGCGTTCTCGAGACGCCCGGCGAGCGCGGATCCCGTCGAGCTCCGTCTTCCGGCAGCGCGCCGCGCGCTCGCGTGAGGAATCCGCGAGGCGGCGAGCGCCCCGCAGCTCGCTCCGCGCTTCTCTTCGCCGCCGCGACGACTATGCTCGCGCGCGATGCGTTCAGGCTTCCTGGTCCTCGCGGCGCTGCTCGCGCTCGCTGCGTTCGCGCTGCCGCCGGGCGCGCTCGCGTCGGCGCTCGCGGGCGACGCATCGCCGCGCCTCGAGCTGGTCGTTCGAGGCGTGTGGATCCTGAAGGCGCTGCTCCTCGTCCACGCGGGCTTCGCGGTCGCGGCGGCGCGCCGGCGGCCGCGCGACGGCGAGTTCGAGCCGCTGGTCGAACGCGGCCTCGTGCGCAACGCGCCGGTCGGGCACGGCGAACTCGCTCTGGTGATCCTGCTGCTCGCGCTCGCTGCGGCTCTGCGCCTCCACGACCTCTCGAACCAGCTCTGGTTCGACGAGATCGACACGCTCGTGCACTACGCGCGCCGGCCGCTCGGCCAGGTGTTGACGACGTTCGACAGCCAGAACCAGCACCTGCTCTACTCGGTGCTCGCGCGGATCTCGTGCGTCACGTTCGGCGACGGCGCGTTCGCGCTGCG
>JADLBP010000195.1 GCA_020847695.1 Planctomycetota bacterium | reverse complement strand
CGTCCGGGAGGTCGGCGAGCCCGGTCAGGTGCTCGACGATCGGGATCCCGGCCGCGAGCAGGATCGAGTGGACCGGCCGGGCGAGGTCCGCGGTGTCGTCGATGTTGAGCGAGTCGATCCCGACCAAGGCGACGCCGAGCGCGACCAGGCGTTCCGCCGCGGCGGCGGTCAGGTAGGGATGCCCCTGGAAGTACGCGTCGGTCCGCCAGTGGCGAGACCAGCCGGTGTCGAACAACACGGCGGCGCCGGCGAGCCCGCGTGCATCGAGCGCGGAAGCGTCGATCGCGCGGCCGCCCCGGGCGCGCACGACGACGCCGGCGAGGTCGGCGGTGCGTTCGAGCGTCAGCCCCGCGATGTCGACGCCGTCCGAGTAGCGATGGAACGGAGCGTCGATGTAGGTGCCGGTGTTGCCGACCATCTCGATGCTGCCGATGTGGAACTCGACGCCGGGCGCGTAGCGGCCGCGGGTCGATTCGCGCGACCAGAAGTCGCAGACGGTCGGCGCGGGCAGGCCGCGATAGGTCTCGAGCCCGTGCTCGATCGTGTGCGAGAGCTCGACGAGCCGGGCACCGTTCACGCGCGCACCTCGTCGCGGGCCGGCAGCGCGGCGCGGAACGCCGACGCGCGGTCCTTGAAGTTGCGGTAGGCGTCGAAGCTCGCGCACGCGGGCGAGAAGAGGATCTCGTCGTCGGCGCGCGCGAAGCGCCACGCGGCGCGCACGGCGTCCTCGACGGTCGGCGCGACCTCGTGCTCGACGCCACCGCGCTCGAACGCGGGCGCGAGCGCCGCGCGCGAGCCGCCGAACAGCACGACGCGCAGTCGCCGCGTGCGGCATTCGAGCACCAGCTCGTCCAGCGGCAAGTTCTTCATCTGCCCGCCGATCAACACCACCAAAGGTCGAGCGAGCGACCGCAGCGCCGCGACCGTCGAATCCGGCGTCGTCGAGACGCCGTTGTCCCAGACGCGGCGCCCGCCGAAGACGCCGAGGTCCTGCTCGCGGTGTTCGAGGCCGACGAGCTCGGGGATCGCCGCGGCGAGCCGCTCGGGCGCCGCGCCGAGTGCGCGCGCGAGCCCGAGCGCCGCGAGCACGTTCTCGCGCTGGTACGTGCCCGGGAGGCGCAGCTCGGCGACGCGGCCGAGCACCTCGCGTCCGCGCCGGAACTCTCCGCCCTCGATCCGCAGGTCGTCCGGGCCTCCGCGGGTCGCGAAGTAGCGCCACGTCGTGTTCCGCTCGACGCGCCACGCGCCGACGCGCGGGTCCTCGCCGTTCAGGACGCAGACACTGCGTTCGTCGGCGAGCTCGAGGATGCGCCGCTTCGCCGCGTCGTACGCGTCGAGCGTGCCGTGGCGCTCGAGATGGTCCGCGAGCACGTTGGTGCAGCACAGCGCCGCCACGCACGGCGTCGCGCGCATGCGCTCGGGCAACGCCTCGAGCTGGTACGACGAGATCTCGACGACCGCGACCGCCTCGGGACCGAGTTCGTCGAGCGTCGAGAGCAGCGACCGTCCGATGTTGCCGCCGAGCTCGACTTCGAAGCCCGAGCGGCCGAGCAAGCCCGCGGTCGCGTTCGCGGTCGAGCTCTTGCCCTGCGTGCCGGTGACCAACACGACGCGCGCGCGGGTCGCCTCGAGGAAGAGCACGAGCTCCGACGAGATCGGCACGCCCGCGCGCCGCGCGGCGACCAGGAACTCGTTCGACGGCGCGACCGCCGGGTTGGCGATCACCAGATCGGCGCCGGTGAAGTCGCGTTCGCGATGCTCGCCGAGCACGAGCTCGACCGGCGTGTCGCCGAGCAACGCGAGCGACTCGGCGAGCTTCTCGCGCGGCCGCAGATCGGTGACGGTGACGCGCGCGCCGCGAGCGACCAGGTGGCGCGTGACCTCCAGGCCGCCGCCGAACAGGCCGAGGCCCATCACGGTCACGCGCTTGCCGCGCAGCGCCGCGGACTCTCGCGTCGGGGTGCTCATCGCGCCGGTGTCCTCATCACCCAAGCTCGGTCAGCGTGTTCAGCGCGGCGGCGGCGCGGCATCCACGCCGGAAGCGGGCTCGCGCTTCGGGCCTTCGGGGCCCGCGCGGCGCAGCACCTCGGCGCGCCGCAGCACCACCTCGAGCTCGGGCGACGCGATCGAACCCGTGCCGGGCTCGAGCGTCGTCTGGAAACGCTGCACGTGGTGCCAGCCGACCGGGAAGAGCACCTCGGTGACGAGGTCGATCGGGAACGTCGCGTACCACGGCGGATCGACGACGACGAGCTGCGAGTTGGTCAGGTAGCCGGGCTTGTAGAGCGTGATCCGCCGCGTCCCGTAGTCCTTGAACGGCAGGCGCATCGGCGTCGTCCCGACGACGACGTCGTCGACGCGGACCTCGGCGCCCGGCGGATCGGAGTCGATCGCGAGCTCGCTGGTCGCGCGGCAGCTGCCGAGCACCGTGCTGGCGAGCAGCACCGCGCCGGCGAGCAGGAGCCCGGCGCGCGCGACTCGCTCGGCTCGCGCGACGGGCCGCGGCGAGCCGCGCTCCGTCCTCCAGCTCCAAATCGCATTCGCTCGCATCGTTCGTCGCGTTCGGCCGCATCCTACGCACGCAGCGCGGGCATTCCAAGCCGGACCGGGCACGCGGAGTTGGCGTCCGCGGGCCGATGGGCGCACAATGCGACGCGAGAGCGGCTCACGCGCTTTCTCGCTCGTGTCGACCGAGAGCATTCGTCAACTCCTCGCCTTCCGACCCGGCCCGCGGACTTCCGCGGTGCTGTTGGTGTGGCTCGCGAACGTCGCGCTCGGCACGTTGATCGGCACCGCGTACTTGCGACACCTGCCCGCCGACGCGTCGTTGCGCCTCTGGATCTTCGCGCACTTCGGTTTGGTGACGACGATCGTCGTGCTGACCGGAATCGCGGCGTCGGTCTGCCTCGCGTTCGCGCGCTTCGTTCGCGGCGAGCGGCGCTTCCTGCTCGGCCAGGCGCTGACGTGGATGCTGTTCCACGTCGCGCTCTACACCGACACCTGCATCTACAAGCTCTTCCACTACCACTTCAACAGCTCGGCGTGGAACCTGCTGACGACGCGCGGCTCCGAGGACTCGTACAAGCTCGGTGCGAACGTCTGGATCGTCGCGTTCACGCTCGCGGGGTTGCTCTTCGTCGGCGAGTGGGCGCTCGGACGTTTCGCGCTCGCGCGCGTCGCGCGGGCGCGCACGCTCGGCCTGCCGATCGCGTGGAAGCCGGCGGGCGTCTGGGTCGTGGTGCTCGCGATCCCGATCTTCGTCGAGAAGGCGATCTACGCGAGCGCCGACTTGACGCTCGATCGGTCGGTGCAGCAGGCGAGCGGCATCTTCCCGGTCTATCCGAGGCTGTCGGTCGAGCCTTTCCTCCCCGACGAATGGCGCGCGGAGCTGCCGCAGGTGCCGACGTACGCGGTGCGCGTCGAACCGGCGCGCCTCGTCTATCCGCGCAAGCGACCCGAGCTCCCGAGAGGCGGTCCGCGGCCGAACATCTTGATCGTCGTGATCGACTCGTGGCGGCACGACATGCTCGCCGAGGACGTGACGCCGGGGCTCTGGAGCTTCGCGAAGGAGACCCGCCGCTTCGAGGACCACCTGAGCGGCGGCAACGCGACGCGTTTCGGGCTCTTCTCGCTCTTCTACGGGCTCCACGGCAGCTACTGGTGGTCGGTGCTCGCCGAGCGGCGGCCGCCGGTGCTCTTCGACGAGCTCGACGCCGCCGGCTACGACTCGCGCGTGTTCTCCAGCGCGACGATGGAGTACCCGGAGTTCCGTCAATGCGCGTTCGCGAGGATGGGCGAGCGAGTGATCGACGAGTTCGGCACGCCGTTCCCGCACGAGCGCGACACGCGCCTCGCCGCCGGGCTCGTCGAGTGGTGGCGCGCGCGCCGCGAAGCGGGCGAGACGCGTCCGTTCTTCGCTTTCGCGTTGCTCGACTCGCCGCACCAGATCTACGACTTCCCGCCGGACGCCACGCCGTTCACGCCGTTCGCGCCGGAGCTCGACTACGTCGAGATGGCGGGCTCGACCGACCCCGAGCTCGTCCAGCGCGTCAAGAACCGCTATCGCAACGCGGTGCACCACGCCGACCGAGTCGCGACGTCGATCCTCGACGCGTTGCGCGCGAGCCCGGACTTCGAGAACACGCTGGTGATCGTCACCGGCGACCACGGCGAGGAATTCGCCGAGCACGGTCACTGGGGCCACACGTCGAATTTCGCGCCCGAGCAGACGCGCGTGCCGTTCCTGCTGCGCGGCCCCGGGATCGCGCTCGGCACCGAGCGCCGTCCGACCTCGCACCTCGACGTCGCGCCGACGTTGCTCGAGCTGCTCGGCGCCGACCCCGGCCTGCGAGCGGACTGGTGCGTTGGCGAGAACCTGCTCGCGCCGCCGGTGCGTCGCGCGCGCACGGTCGCGGCCTGGGAGGAGCTCGGCGTGTGGACCGACAGCGGCATCTTCCGCCTGCCGCTCGCGCCGGAGCTCGCGTTCCGCACCGCGGCGTTCGGTTACGACTGGCGGCCGCTCGAGGACCAGGCGAAGCCGTTCCGTGCCGAGGCCGAAGCGTTGCTGACGATCAGCGCCGAGTGCCTCCGTTTCGTCGAACCCGTGGATCCGATCGCCCATGCCCGGCAATGACCCGCGGGTCCGCGCGCGAGCCGCGTCGCTCGCGCTCTGGCTCGTCAACCTCGCCGCCGCGGCGCTGATCGCCCGCGCCTACCTCGCGCACGCGCCGGAGCGCGCGAGCGGGCTCGCGAGCCTCTTCGTCGGCGTCGCGACGATCTCGACATTGGTGCTGCTGACCTTGCCGCTCGCGCTGGCGTTCCTGGCGCTCGCCGGTCGCTTCGCCGAGTCGCGCGCCTTCGCGTGGGTGCAGGCGTGCGCTTGGGCGACGGTGCTCTTCCTGCTCTACGCGGACACGCGGATCTACTCGCTCTTCCGCTACCACTTCAACGGCATGGTCTGGAACCTGCTGACCACGCCGGGCGGCGAGGACGCGTTCCAGCTCGGGCCCTCGGAGCTCGTGCTGCCGCTCGCCGCGGTCGTGGTTTGGGTCGCGGTCGAGCTGCTGCTCCTCGCGCGCTTCCGCGGCGACGCGATCAGGCCCGGCGCGCTCCGTTTCCGGCCCGGTTGGCTGGCCGC
Organism: Planctomycetota bacterium; assembly: GCA_020847695.1. GTDB lineage: Bacteria > Planctomycetota > UBA1135 > UBA1135 > JACRIN01. The sequence continues at coordinate 15,846 of JADLBP010000195.1, read as the reverse complement.
CGGGCTGTGCGTCCCGATCGTGCTCGTCGACAAGGCGATCTACGCGCGCGCCGACCTCGTCCGCGATCGCGAGATCACCGTCTTCGCGCGCGTCTTCCCGTACTACGCGCCGATCACGATCAAGAAGGTCGCCCGCACGTGGTTCGGCGTGAAGCTCGACGAGCGCCCGAAGGTCGACGTCGGCTCGTCGAGCCGGATCCTGACGTACCCGCTGGCGCGGCCGACGTTCGCGCCGGACGCTCCGCGGCCGAACGTGCTGGTCGTCGTCGTCGACTCGCTGCGCGCCGACGCGCTCGACCCGACGCGCATGCCGAACCTGACTCGCTTCGCCGAGGGCGGTCGCGTCTTCGCGGATCACCTCAGCGGCGGCAACGCGACGCGCTTCGGCATCTTCAGCCTGCTCTACGGGCTGCCGGGCTCGTACTGGGACCCAGCGTACGAGGAGAACTGTCCTCCGGTGCTCGTCGATTCGCTCGCGAGGCTCGGTTACGACCTGCGGGTACTGTCGTCGGCGTCGATGAGCTACCCGGAGTTCCGCTCGACGGCTTGGGTGACGATGGAGGATCGCGTCGAGGACGCGTTCCGAGCGAAGGAGACGTGGAAGCGCGACGTCGCGGTCACGCAGCGCTTCGACGGCTGGCTCGGCGAGCGCGCCGCGAGCGCGCCGTTCTTCGCGTTCGTGTTGCTCGACGCGCCGCACCAGCGCTACTCGTTCGATCCGGCGGAGGCGCCCTTCCAGCCGTACGAGACCGACCTCGACTACCTCGAGATCGCGGACGACGACGCGGATCCGGCGACGCGCGAGCCGATCCGCAATCGGTTCTGGAACGCCGTGCACTTCGCCGATCGAAGGCTCGCGGACCTGTTCGCCTCGCTCGAGCGCCACGGTCGCGCCGAAGACACCGTCGTGATCGTCACCGGCGACCACGGCGAGGAGTTCTGGGAGCACGGCTACTTCGGGCACACCTCGAACTTCACGCGCGCGCAGACGCACGTGACGTTCGTGATGCGCGGCCCGGGCGTGCCGGCGGGCGTCGAGACTCGCCCGACGTCGCACCTCGACGTGGTCCCGACGCTGCTCGAGCTGCTCGGCGCGGATCCGGCCTCGCGCGCGAGCTACACCACCGGCGTCAACCTGCTCGCGCCGCCCGAGCGGCGTGCGCGCAACGTCGCGGGGTGGCAGGAGCTCGCGCTCGTGCTCGACGACGGGATCGTCTACGTGCCGCTCGGCGGCTATCGCGGCGGCGCCGAGGCCTACGGCTTCGATTGGCGGCCGCATCCCGAGGGCGACGACTTCCTGCGCGCGCACGGCGCGGAGACCGCCGAGCTCGCGCGCGACTGCCGGCGCTTCCTGCGCTGATTCGGCGTCTCGCCGGACGCGCGCGAGCCGCCGCGAGGGCGTCCCGTCGCTGGAACCGGTCGGTCAAGGGAATCCTTTTCCCGGTCGATGACGGCGCCGAGGTCCCGGGCCGCGCGGCGGGGCTTCATGGCTCCGTGGCGCGCGAGAGGAGAACTCCATGGCGATCGACCGGCTCGCAGCACGACCGAAGCTCTCGGTCGTCGTGCCGACGTATGGGCGGCCCGACAAGCTCGAGGCCTTGCTCGCGACGATCGAGCGTCAGACGCTCGCGCGCGAGCGCTTCGAGGTGATCGTCGTCGACGACGGCACGCCGCAGCCGATCGCGCTCGACGTCGCGCGGTACTCGTTCGCGCTCGAGCTCTTGCGCCAGCCGAACGCCGGCCCCGGCGCCGCGCGCAACCTCGGCGCGGCGCGCGCGCGCGGCGAGCTCGTGATGTTCCTGAACGACGACGCCGTGCTCGCGCAGGACCTGTTCGAGGTCCACCTGAAGGCGCACCGCGACGCGCGCTCGTCGAAGGTCGCCGTGCTCGGCACGTTCACGTTCACGCGCGAGTCGCTCGAGGAGCCGTTCACGCAGCTCTGCGCCGAGTCCAACCTGCTGTTCGACTTCGTCAACCTGCGCGACCGCGAGCTGCACCCGTGGCAGTTCTTCTGGACGTGCAACCTCAGCCTGTCGAAAGCGGAGTTCGACGCGGTCGGCGGCTTCGATCCGCGCTTTCGCGAAGCGATCGTCGAGGACGTCGAGCTCGGTTACCGCCTGCAACAGAACGGAGTGCAGGTGCTCTTCCGCGCCGACGCGAAATCCGAGCACGCGCACGCGTTGACGGTCGACGGCTACTTCAAGCGCGCGCTGCGGCTCGGCGTCAACCTCGCGCGCATGGCGCGCAAGCACGACGACCCGACGATCCTCTGGTTGCCGGCGGGCTCGAAGCTCAATCGCTCGTACCTGCTCTCGGCGCAGATGACCGTCGAGGCGTACCACGAATCGGCGGAGAAGTTCGTCGAGGCGACGCGACGCTGGGCGGAGTCGAAGCGCGGGCAAGCGGTGACCGCGGCCGAGCGCGAGAAGCTGGTCGCGTTGACGCGCAAGCTCTCGCACATCGCGTACTTGCGCGGCGTGTTGCTCGAGATCACCGGCACCGATCCCGGGGCGGCGCTCGCGGGCGTGCGGCCGCCGCGGGAACTCGTCTCGATCATCGCGTGCTCGTACAACGCGCTCGAGAAGACCAAGAACTGCGTCGAGTCGCTGCGCAGGACTCTTCCGGCGGATCAGCCGGTCGAGCTCCTGTTCGTCGACAACGGCTCGAGCGACGGCAGCGCCGAGTGGCTCGCGGCGCAGACGGACGTCCGATTGCTCGCCAACGCGGAGAACCTCGGCGCGCCGAAGGCCCGCAACCAGGCGCTCGCTCGCGCGCGCGGCAAGCACGTCGTCTTCCTCGACAACGACATCGTGCTGACGCCGGGGTGGCTCGAGCGGATGCTCTACTTCGTCGAGCTCGACGGTCGCACCGGCTGCGTCGGCGCGTGCGCCGATCGCGCGTCGCACGGCCAGGAGGTCGCGTACTCGGGCCCGACCGACTACGAATCCGTCGCCGCGTTCGCGCGCTCGCACGGCGCGATGAATGCGCGCAAGACCAAGGTCATGGCGACGCTCGCGTCGTTCTGCATCCTGGTCCGGCGCGAGGTGATCGACGCGATCGGCGGCTTCGACGAGCGCTTCTCGCCGTGGGGCTTCGAGGACGACGACTTCACGCTGCGCGCGTTCGCGGCGGGCTTCACCAACCGCATCGCGCTCGACGTCTTCGTGCGTCACGACACGTACTCCGGCGCGAAGCTCGAGCGCCACGTCGCGTTGCTCGAGCGCAACTGGAAGCTCTTCGCCGTCAAGTGGGGGCTCGATCCCGAGCGCTACGGCGACCTCTCGGGCCTCAAGGACCTCGATCACCGCACGTTCACGCGCGACCAGCTCTTCTGCGACTTCGCGGAAGCCCCGGCCGGCGCCTTGCCCGTCCAGAAGTCCGTCTCGCAACCGGCGGTGGAGACCGCTCGCTCATGACCAAGATCACTTTCTGCGCCATCGTCCGCGACGAGGAGGCTCTGCTCGGCGGATGCCTCGACTCGGTCAAGGACGTCGTCGACCGCATGCTCGTCGTCGACACCGGCAGCACCGATCGCACGCGTGAGATCGCGCGCGAGCACGGCGCCGAGGTCCTCGAGTTCGCGTGGTGCGACGACTTCGCGGCGGCGCGCAACGCGGTGCTCGCGCACGTACCCGACGGGTGGCTCTTGGTGCTCGACGCGGACGAGCGTCTGGCCCCCGGCGGCGGACGCGTGCTGCGCAAGCTCGCGAAGCGCGGCGGCTTCGACTGCGGGATGCTGCCGCTGCACAACGCGTCGGAGCTCGATGCGTCGCTGCAGGACGTGCTGTCGGGCTCGAAGCGCCGCGGCGAGCCCGTGCTGCTGCCGCGCTTCCTGCGCCGCACTCCCGACCTCGCGTGGGAGGGCATCGTGCACGAGAACCTGAACGCGTGGGTCGCGCGCGGCAAGCGCAAGATGGCGACCGTCGAAGCGCCGATCGTCCACTACGGCCAGGTGCCGGACCTGCGCGCCGCGCGCGAGAAGGACGCGCGCAACCTGCGGCTGCTCGAGCGGCGCGTCGAGCTGACGCCCGACGATCCGGTCGCTCGCACCTACCTCGCGCGCGAGTACGAGCGCAACGGCAACGCCGCCGCGGCGATCGCCGAGACCGAGCGTGCGTGGATCGACCTGCTCGCGGCGCGCGCGAACGGCCTCAACCTCGACGTCGTCGCGCTCGCGACGTTGCGCGCGTTCCTCTTGATCCGCGCGAGCCGCCTCGACGAGGCGCGCGCGGTGCTCGACCACGCGGATCCGACCGCACCGGACCATCCGAACCTCAACTTGCTGCGCGGCGTGCTCGAGGAGCGCGTCGCGCTCGGCGCGCGCACCGAGGACGAGCTCGCGGCGGCGCTGCGCGGCGCCGAGCGCGCGCTGCAGGCGTGTCTCGCGAAGCGCGGCGCGGCGTACTGGTGCGAGCTGTTGCCCGGCGCGACCGATTGGTCGGCCGCGACGCGGCTCGGCACCGTGCACCTGATGCAAGGCCGTCCGCGCGATGCTGAGCGGCGCTTCGCGCAGGCGCTCGCGACCAAGCCCGACCATCTCGAGGCGCGGCTCGGCGTGCTCGAGGCCGAGATCCTGCGCGACGGCAGCGAGTCCGCGCTCGCGGTGCTCGAGCCGCTGCTGCACGGCGAGACCTCGGACGCGTGGGCGCTCTCGGCGCTCGCGTGCCTGCGGCTGGGCCACGCGAACGACGCGCTGTCGCTCGCGCTCGAGGCGCGCAGGCGTTCCGCCGAGCACCCGCCGCTCGCCGCGCACCGTCAGAAGCTCGTCGAGGAGCTGATCACCGTCCTCGGCGAATCCACTCCGGCGGCGTTGCCGTCCAGCGAAACCCGCAGCGTCGAGAGCGAGGAAGCATGAGCGACCGCCGCATCACCCTGGTGACCTTCGGCTTCAAGTACGGCCTGCCGAACACCAACTACTACTTCGACGTCAGCTTCGTGAAGAACCCGGCGCGCGACTCGCGCTGGAGCTTGTTCAGCGAGCCGAACGACGAGATGAAGCGCTTCGTGCTCGAGCAAGCGAGCGCGCAGGCGTTCCTCGAGCGCGTCGTGCCGCTGCTCAAGACGCTGGTCGCGTGCGACGACGACGTCCGCGTCGGGTTCGGCTGCAACTCCGGGCGCCATCGCTCGATCATCCTCGCCGGCGAGGTCGAGCGACGGCTCTGCGAGGACGGCTTCGACGTCCGCATGGTCCACCGCGAGGAGGTCTACCGATGAAGCTCGCCGTCCTGCTGGTCTCGCGCAATCGGCCCGACCTCGTCGAGGCGATGGTCGCGCAGCTCGAGAACCTGTTGACGATCCCCTACGACCTCTTCGTCGTCGAGTGCGGCACCGAGCTCGACAAGCTCTCGCCGCACACCTCGGCGTGGTACCCGGATCCGGACTTCCGCGGCAAGGCGTACGGGCACAACGTCGCGCTGCAGCTCGCCAAGCTGCGCGGCCGTTACGACTACTACTGGGTCCTGATGAACGACCTGGTGTTCGACTCCGGCTCGGATCCGGCGAAGGCGCTGATCGAGACGCTCGAGCGCGAGAGCCGCATGGCGATCCTCTCGCCGACCAACAAGGACGGCGGCTACCCGGGCGCGGCTCCGGTGAAGGGCGGCGCGTGGCGCACGGTGACGACGTGCGACTACCTCGGCTTCATGTTGAAAGGCGCGGCGCTCGAGGAGTGCGGCTTCCTCAACCCCGACTTCAAGTACTGCTGGGGCGCGATCCACGAGCTCGCGTACAAGCTCTACTCGCACGGCTGGTTCGTCGCGTACTCCGATCAAGTCAGCTACGGCCACCTCGGCGGCACGACGTACGGCGCGAAAGGCACCAACACGATCTCGCGCGAGGAGTACCAACGGCGCGCCAAGCGCTTCGCGTACGACTACATGCGCGAGCACTACGGCGACAACTGGGACGAGCTGTTCTGGAACGCCGCACTGCCCTTCGGCCCGGTGCTCGACACGTTCTCCGAGCACAAACGCTACTGGGCGAGCGCGTTCACCAGCGACGAGCTCGCGGAACGCGGCGCGAGCGCGCATCCGGTCGCGACCAAGTGCGCGGGCAAGCTTGTCGCGGCGGACGGAGCGGAGCTCGTCAAGCTGCACCTCGGCTGCGGCCCGGAGAAGCGTGCCGGTTGGATCAACGTCGACACGCAGGCCGCGGTGCGGCCGGACATCGTGTCGAGCGTCGATCGTCTGCCGATGTTCCCCGACGCATCGGTCGACGTGATCGAGGCGTGTCACCTCTTCGAGCACCTGACGTACACCGAAGCGTTGCGCGCGCTGCGCGAGTGGTCGCGTCTGCTCAAGCCCGGCGGCGAGCTCTACCTCGAGCTGCCCGACCTCGAAGCGTGCATCCGCATCCTCGGCCGGCATCGCGACGACCAAGGCTTCGACGTCGGGTTGATCGGCATCTTCGGCTGGCCGCCCGCGATCGAGCGCGAGGGCGTGCCGCAGCTCCACAAGTGGGGGTGGACCAAGCAGACGCTCTCCGACGAGCTCCGGCGCGCGGGCTTCTCCGCCGTCGAGTTCGGTCCGATCACGCAGACGTGGCGCGTCGCGGCGAAAGTCGGCCGTGACCTGCGTCTGCGAGCGACCAAAGGACTGCCGACGCGGCGCGCGGAGCTCCCGCACGCTCCAGAGGCCGAGCCGGTCGCCGCGCCGAGCCGCGTCCAACTGTTCGCGTGGCCCGATTGGGGCGACGCGCGCGAGCTCGAAACGCTCTTCGCGCGCTTCGGACCCGCGATCGCGCGCACGCCGTCGGCGCGCTTCGTCCTGCGCTTCGACGAGCTCTTCGACGGCGACCGCCAACGCGCGTTGACCGTCCTGCGCACGGTGCACGCTCGCACGCTCGGCGGCGCGACCGATCTCGAGGTGCTGTTCCTCGACGGCGCGCTCGAGCCGGAGGACTGGGAGCGCCTCGGTCGCACGATGAGCGCGGTCGCTCGCCTCGACTCGTCCGCGCGCGAGCCTCGCCGCGCGGCGTTCCTCGCGATGGGCTCGCCGCAGGTCGACGACGCCGCGGCGCTCGCGCGAGCGGTGTCCGGCGCGTCCGCCGCCGCCACCGGCTGAAAGGAGACGTCATGCACGACCTGGTGATCCTCGGTTCGGGCCGCAGCGGCACGAGCATGCTTGCGGGCCTCTTCGCGCACGCGGGTTGGTTCGTCGGCGACGATCCGTATCCCGGTCGCGACGCGAACCCGAAGGGCTTCTTCGAGGCGCGCGACGTCAACGGCATCAACGAATGGTTGATCGCGTCGGTCGAGCCGAAGAACGGCGACCTCGGCGCGTGGCAACGGTGGCTCTCGGTCTTGCCGGAAGACGTCGAGTTCCGCGTGCCGGCCGAGCTCGCCGAGCGCATGCGTCGACTCTGCGCGCGACGACCGTTCTGCTTCAAGGACCCGCGCTTCTCGTACACGCTGCCGGCGTGGCGCGACGCGCTCGGCGCGGCGAAGCACCTGGTCGTCTTCCGCGAGCCCGCCGCGACCGCCGCGAGCATCGTCAAGGAGTGCCGCACCGCGGACTACCTGAAGGGCCTCGACTTCTCGTTCGAGCGAGCGCTGGAGTCGTGGAGCGCGAGCTACCGTCGCTTGCTCGACGCGTCGCGCCGCGGCGGCGACTGGCTCTTCCTGCACTACGACCAGATCCTCTCCGGCGAGGCGCTCGACGAGCTCGAAGCGTTCGCCGGCGCTCCGGTGGCGCGCGACTTCCCCGAGCGGAGCCTCAAGCGCTCGCGAGCGGAGAGCGCGGTGCCCGGCGAGGTCGCCGAGCTCTATCGCGAGCTCTGCGCGCGCGCCGGCGTCGCCCACGCGGCGCAACCGACCCGCAGCGAGCCGCGCGCGACGTTCGACGTCGGCGTGACGTTCGCCGCGCCCGAGCTCTCGGTGATCCTCTGCACGTACAACCGCCGCGAGGTGCTCGCGGAAGCGCTCGCCGCGTGGGAAGCGCAGACCGTGCTGCCCGGCGCGTTCGAGCTCGTGATCGTCGATGACGGGTCGAACGACGGCACGTCGAAGCTGCTCGCCGAGCGCGAGTTCCGCGTGCCGACCGAGCGCATCCGTCGCCCGAACGGCGGGCTCGCGGCGGCGCGCAACACCGGCATCGCGGCGGCTCGCGGCAAGCGGCTGCTGCTCGTCAACGACGACACGATCGCGTTCCCGAACCTCGTCGAGGAACACTTGGTCGCGAGCGCCGAGCGCGGCGATCCGACGCTCAGCGTGCTCGGCACGTTCGAGCAGCCGGCGAGCGCGCTCGACAACGCGTTGATGCGTCACCTCGAGCACTCGAACGAGGTGTTCTGCTACGCGGACATGCAACCGGGTTCGGTGTACGGCTGGAATCGCTTCTGGACGTGCAACCTGAGCGTCTCGGCGGAGCTGGTGCGCCGCGCCGGTGGTTTCGACGAGAGCTTCCGACGCTACGGCTGCGAGGACACCGATCTCGGCGTGCGGCTCGAGGCGCTCGGAGCGCGCGTGCTGTACCACGCGGAGTCGCGAGCGCTGCACCGCCACGTGCTCGACTTCGACGCGCTCGCGAAGCGCAATCGCACGGTCGCGCAAGCGTGGGTCGCGTTCTTCGCGAAGCACCCGCGCCTCTTGAACGACCCGGATTGGACGTGGGTACGCGGGCTCTCGGCGGCCGATTGTGAACGAGCGGTCGATCAGCGCCGTCCGGAGCTCGTCGCGCTGGAGCGCGCGGCGCGCGAACTCGCGCGCGTCGACGTCGGAGCGTTCGACCGACGGTTCCCCGCGCTCGCGGAAGCGTCGGCGAGCACGCTGAAGTCGCTCGCCGAGCTGCTGAAGGAGCTCAACGCGATCTGGTGGCGCCAAGGGTTCGCCGCCGGGCTCGCCGAGCAAGGCGCCGACGCGTTCGCCGATTTCTTGCCGCCCGAGCCGTGGCCGCTCGCGACCGACGCGCCGGTGCGCGTGATCGCGTGGCCGAACTGGAGCGCGGCGGACCTGGACGCGCTGTTCGCCGAGTTCGGCGACGTGTTCGCCGGTCGCGAGGAGAACTGCCTGGTGTTGCGCCACGACGCGCGCATCGATCCGCCGCAGCTCGAAGCCCAAGCCGAGCTCGCGCAAGCCTACGCGCGACGCTTCCCCGGCGGCGATGCGCTCAACGTGCTCGTCCTCGACGATCGCCTCGGCGCGCGCGACACGGCCCGCGTCGGTCGCGCAGCGCATGCGGCGCTCGTACTGCCGTCGACCGGCGCTGCCGCGCGGCGCGCGTGGTTGCTAGGGCTCGGCACCGAGCTCGCGGCGACCGAAGGTGCGCTGGAACGTGCGCTGCCGAGTTCAGGACCGCGCAGCCTCGCCAACGCGAGCAGCGAGCGTCCCGCGCACTCACTCGCACCGTCCCTCTGAGCGCTGGGAGCGCTTCGAGCGCCTGCGTGCGACGCGGGACGACGTCGGCGCAGCTTCGCGCGGTGCGGGACGTCCATGCGCTCGCGCGAAGCGCTCGTGAGCGGGCCGCGCGACGTCCGTGGTCGGAATTCACCTGACACCACCGCACGGGCGTGGCATCTTCCGCCGCGATGATCGGCACGCGCACCACCTTCTTCGTCACCTGCGCGAGCGGGATCGAGCCGTTGCTCCACGCGGAGTGCAAGGAGCTCGAGCTCCCGAAACTCGAGCGCCAGGTCGGCGGCGTGCGCTTCGAAGGCACGATCCAGGACGCCTGGCGCGCGAACCTCTGGCTGCGCACCGCGATCCGCGTGTTGTTGCGGCTCGTGCGCTTCGAGGCGGCGAACGGAGACGAGCTCTACCTCCGCGCCGGCGAGGTCGACTGGACGCAATGGGTCCCGCCGGGCGCGACGTTCGTCGTCGACGCGCAGACCAACCAATCCGCGCTCGATCACTCGCAGTTCATCGCGCAGCGCGTCAAGGACGCGATCGTCGACCAACTGCGCGCGAAGACCGGCACGCGGCCGTCGGTCGACAAGGAAGCGCCCGACGTCGTCGTCCACGTGCACCTCTTCAAGGATCGTTGCACGCTCTCGATCGACACCTCCGGCGAGTCGCTGCACAAGCGCGGCTGGCGACGCTTCCAAGGCCGCGCGCCGCTCGCCGAGACCACCGCCGCGGCGGTGCTCCAGTTGTCGGGTTGGGACCGTCGCTCGCCGCTGGTCGATCCGTTCTGCGGCTCGGGCACGCTCTTGGTCGAGGCCGCGATGCTCGCCGGGCGGGTCGCGCCCGGGCTCTCGCGCACCACCTTCGGCTTCGAGCGCTTCATCGATCACGACGTCGCCGGTTGGCGCAAGATGCGCGACGCCGCGCGCGCTCTCGCCGCGGTGCCGAAGAAGCTCCAGCTGGTCGGCGTCGAACGCGACGAGAAGACCGTCGAGGGCGCGCTGACCAACCTCGAATCCGCCGGTCTCGCAGACAAGGTCGAGCTCCGGCTCGGCCGCGCCGAGGACTACGACTACCGCCGCGGCTGGAACGCGTGGATCGTCACCAATCCGCCGTACGGCGAGCGCATCGGCGACGCCCGCGAGATCGAGCGCACGCTGCGCGCGTGGGGCGCTCGACTCGCCGAGCGTTGTCAGGGTTGGACGGTCGCGATGCTCGCCGACGACGCCAAGCTGTTCGACTTCGCGCGACTCCCGAAGGGGGAGACGCACGCGCTGAAGAACGGCGGGCTCGACTGCCTGCTGCGCGTCGCGAAGCTCTGACGCTCCGCGGCGCGCGCGAGCTCAGTGCTCGTGCCCGTGGTGCTCGTGACCGCCGTGACCATCGGGTCCGTGCGGGTGACCGTGCTCGATCTCCTCGGCGGTCGCCGGGCGCAGCGCCGAGATCTGCACCTCGAAGTGCAGCGTCACACCCGCGAGCGGGTGGTTGAGGTCGATCACGACGCGATCGGCTTCGAGCGCGGAGATCCAGACCTGCACCGGCTCGCCGTCCGGACCGTCGGCGAGGAACGCCATGCCCGGCTGGAGGTCGACGCCCGGAGGGAACGAGTTGCGCGGGACCTTCTGCACGCCGCGCGGATCGCGCTCGCCGTACGCGTCGGCCGGCGCGACGGTGACCTTGAGTTGCTCGCCGAGCTTCTTGCCCGCGAGCGCGTTCTCGAGGCCCGGCACGATGTTGCCGGCTCCGTGCAGGTACTCGAGCGGATCACCGCCCGAGGACGAATCGAGGGTCTCTCCGGCGTCGTTCTTCAACGTGTAGTGGATCGCGACGACGACTCCGTCGGACACCGTCGTAGGGGCGGCGGTCATGCTGTTCGAACCTCCTGGGTGGCGGGAGAGCCTAGAGACCGTCGCGAGCGCCGACCTCGTGAAAACACCGAAATGAGCGAGCGCACGAGCCTCGCGAGGCGCTCGCGCGCTTCCGACGGCTGGGACCGCGAGCGAGCGGCGCGCGCCGGCCCGCGCCCACGACGGCGACCGAGTCCGCGCATTGGGCGATGCCGGGTCAGCGCATCCGCGCGTCGCGTCGCCGGCTCGTCGCCGCCTTCACGAAACGCTCAGCCGAGCCGGTTCTGGCAGCACTTCTTGTACTTCTTCCCGCTGCCGCACGGACACGGATCGTTGCGGCCGAGTTCCGAACCCGGTCGCACGAACGGCTTCTGCTTGCCGCCGGCCGCCGCGTCGAAGCGCGCCTTGCTCGCGCGCGCGAACGCGCCGAGCCGCGCGCCGTCGGCGAGCCTGCCCTGGCGCTCGAGCTCCGACAGGTACGCGCCGACGAGAGCGGGGACGTCGGCCTTGACCGCGGGCTCGAGCTCGAGCCGCGCGAGGTCGCCGCAGAGCGCCGCGGCGACGTCGCTCTCCTCGAGCTCGCCCGGCGCCGCGCCGCGCGCATCGCACGCCGCGACGTGGAAGCGCGAAAGCAAGAGCCCCGCGAGCTCGCGCGTGCGCGCCGCGAACGGCCTCAGCGCGTCGCCGTGCTCGAAGTCGGCGACCCAGCTCTCGAGCGTGTCCCGAACGAAGCGTTCGACCACGCTCGCGTCACTCGACCTTCAGCATCTCGATGACGAAGATCAACGTCGCGTTCGGACCGATGTCCGGCGGCGAACCGCGCGGCCCGTAGGCGAGCGCGGCCGGGATCGTGAAACGGTACATCGAGCCTTCGCGCATCAGCGCGAGCCCCTCGTTCCAGCCCTTGATCACGCCGCCGGGCAGGCGCAGCTTGAAGGGCTCGGCGCGCTCGTAGCTCGAATCGAACGGAGCGCCGCCGGTGGTCAACCAACCGGCGTAGTGGACGGAGACCGTCTTGCCTTGGCCCGCTTGCGGTCCGGTGCCTTCGCGCAAGACCTCGTAGCCGAGGCCGCTCGCGGTCTTCACCATCTTGTCGTCCGGCGTCAGCGCGAACGGCGGCAGCGGCAGCGGCTTCGCCATGCCGGTGAGCTCGATCTCCCACACGGTGATCGAGTTCGGCGGCAGATCGGGCCCTTGGTCTCGCGCGCCGAAGCAGAGCGCGGGCGGCACCTCGAGGCGATAGCGCGAGCCGACCTTGAGCATCGGCACCGCTTCCTTGAGGAAGTCCATCGGCGAGTTCGCGAGCGTGAAGTGCAGCGGCGCGCCGCCGGCCTCGGTGCACGTCAGCAGCTTGCCCGACGTGTTCCAGAGCGCGTACTTCAGGTCGTAGATCGCCGTGGCGTCGAAGAGCTCGCCCTGGCCTTCGACGAGCACTTCGTACTTCAGGCCCGACGGCGTGGTCTTGGTCGCTTCGGGACGCGCCGGACGGAACTCGGGCATCGCCGTGAGCGCGACCATCTCCATCTCGAAGATCAGCGTCGCGTTGCCCGGGATCTTCGCTCCCTTGCCGGCCTCGCCGTAGCCGAGCGCGGGCGGGATCGTCACCTTGACCTTGGTGCCGACCTCCATGAGCTGGAGCACCTCGTCCCAGCCCGCGATCACGCCGCCGCGGCCGACTTGGACGTCGAGCGGCACGCCGCGCTTCATCGACGTGTCGAACGAGTTGCCGTCGGTCGTCCAGCCGGTGTAGTGGACCTTCGCGACGTCGCCGACCTTCGCCTTGCGCGTGCCGGTGCCTTGGACGAGCACCGAGTACTTCAACCCCGACGCGGTCGTGACGATGTCGGTGTCCGCCGGGATCGGCGGGTTCTGCACGGGAGCCGCCGGCGCTTGCGCGGGTTGTTGCGCGTGGATCGGCGCGAGGGCGAGCGACGTTACGAAGAAGAGCGGGGCGAGGAGCGTCATGCGCGGTCTCCGAGGGTCGAGGTGGACGCGAAAGTGTAGCGAAAGCGCACGCGGCGCCGTGCGGTTGCTCGCGAGAAAGTTCGAAGCGTGTTGGCGAGCGTTCGCGAGCTCGAAATGCTGCTTTCGGGCGTGTATCCGGTCGCGCCCGGAGAGCTATGGGGCGCAGCGAGGAACGCGCTCGCTCGCGGGCTCGGCACTCCCGCCGGTCCGACGAACGCACCTCACAGCATCGCAGAGACATGGAACCTTCTTGGGGAAGCCCGGGCTCGCTGCCAAGCGAGCCCGCGGCTCTTTTCAGCCGACGCGCGCGCAACCGCTGAGCGCGCGGACTGCGAGTGAGCCGCGACGCGCAACCGCGCGACGTGTCGCTATCCTGCGCTCGATGTCGACGACTTCCGATTGCACGCACGCGGGCGGAGTGGTCGTGCGCTCGTCACCGCAGGGTCCGCGCTTCTTGATCGTGCGTTCGCTGAAGAACGCGGAGCACTGGGTGCTGCCGAAGGGTCACATCGAGCCCGGCGAGACGCCCGAGGCCGCGGCGGTGCGCGAAGTGCGCGAGGAGGCGGGCGTCGAGGCGCGGCTCGAGCGCTACCTCGGCGCGAGCGAGTACGTCCTGCGCGGCGAGCTCTGCCGCACCGCCTTCTGGCGCATGCACTGGGTCGCCGACGTCGCCCGACAGGAATCGCGCGAGTTCGCTTGGCTGACGCTCGACGAAGCGCTGGCGCGCCTCTCGTTCGCCGACGCCCGCGACCTGGTCGCTCGCGCGGCGGAGTGACCGCGGTTCGTCACGCGCCGGACGCGCACCACGGCGACGCGCTCGCGACCGACTCTCGCCGGACCGCCCCGACTTCGTCGCGACCGGATCTCCGCCGCGACCGTGCGCGCGCGCGGGCGAAGACCCGCTCGGCGTGAACCGATGCGGTTCATTCGGGACCCCCGAGCGCCAGCGTGCGCCGCTCGCCGGCGGTGAGCACGACGGTCGCGGTGCCACGCTGCTTCGTCGTCGTGGTCTCGAACTCGATCGAGATCGTCCCGGTGGGCACGATGTCGAACGCGGCCTCGCCCTTGATCGTCCAACCGGATGCGAGCACCACGCCCCGCGAACTCAGCGCATACCGCGCCGAGGGGTCCGCGCCTTTCCAGACGAGCTCGAGCGACGCGCCCTGTTGGAGCTCGATCCGTAGCGGTCCGCGCGGCTCGCGCGCGACTGCGGCCGCGGTGACCGCACCGACCAAGACTCCACTGCGCGCGACCACGACGTAGTCGCCCGCGTTCAACCCGTTCAGGCGGAACTCGCCGTCGATCTGGTGCATGGAGCTACCGCGGGAGAGCGCGTCGACGTCGACTCGCCTCACGCTGAGCGTCGCTTCGTGCGTCGCACCTTCCGCATCGACGACCGATCCGAACAGCGTCGCGCCGGGGACGACGCGCAACACGACATCGCGATCTCCAGCGCGCGCGGTCACGCCGTCGCCCGGTGCGTGCTCGTCGTGGTGCGCCCCGGCGCGTAGCTCGAACTCGCCGGGGGAGAGCGGACCGAAGACGAACTCGCCAGCGTCGTCGCTCGCCGCCGCGAGGTACGCCGTCGGCAGCGCCGTTGCGCGGATGTCGACGTTCGGCACTCGCACGCCCTGATCGTCGAGCACGCTGCCTCGGATGAAGAGGCCGCGGTACACGACCAAGGTCACGTCGACGACGTTCGCGTCGCTCTGGACCTCGACGGGCATCGGCGCGGGCGCGAGCGCGGATTCGTCGAGCGGCTCTTCCGAGGCGACAGCCGCGGGGCCGAGCTTCCACTTCCCCGCCGCGACGCCCTCGAAGCGGAACCTGCCGCCCGCGTCGGCGACCGCCGTCGCGTCGGGCTCGTCGTAGGTGCGGAAGTACACTTGCCGATCGTGCTCGGACTGGATCAACCAGAGCTCGACGCCGCCGACGGGACGACCCTCGGCGTCATGCACGACGCCGGCGAGCGTCGCGCCGGAGTCGAACGAGAGCTCGAGCTCTCGGGTCTCACCGGGGGCGAGCGTCGCGACGCCCCTGCGCCGCAACACGGTTCGATCGTCGCGCGTCACTTCGACGTCGAGCGGCACGCCGGGCGCGAGCTCGGGGAACTCGCAGCGGCCGTCCGAATCCGCGAACGCGGTCCAGCTCGGATCGGGGGCGAATAGGTCGGCGGAACGCGGAGAGAAGTCGAACTCCTGCGGCTCCATCAATCCGAAGCGACTCGTGCTCACGGTCGCGCACGCGCCTTCGACCGAGTCGCCCGACGGGGCGCGCAGGACCAGGCGCAGCGCCGCGGCGCGCGAGAGGTGGACGACGAGCGCGTGCTCGGGCAAGGAGTGGCCTTCCTCGGCGCGCGCGGTGCGCTCGGCGCGACCTGCGGCGTCCACGGTGAACCTCTGGGAGTCGAAGCGCCTCGAGCTGCGGAGCACGAAGCCGCCTGCCGCGTCGGTGACGAGCTCCGACGGTTCGCCCGCGAGCGACCGCCGCGGGCGGATGCGGGCTCCCGCGATCGGCGAGCCGTCTTCCGCGGCGACGACGCGGCCGTAGCACAGGATGTCCGCGCGGTCGTCGAGTTCGATCGGGAGCTCTTGCGTCTCGCCGCTCGAGAGAGAGCTCGCGGCGGCGCTCGACGCGGCGACGGATTCGCGCTTCGACGGCGCATTGGTCGCGACGAGCGCTCGCTCGTCCTCCGCG
>JADLBP010000194.1 GCA_020847695.1 Planctomycetota bacterium | reverse complement strand
CGCGCCGGAGCGCGTCGAGGAGCTCGTCGACGGCGAGCGCTTGCCGATCGCGCCGACCGCACGCGATCGAGGCGAGGCGGCGGCGTGGTACGCGACGCTGGTGGAGCTCGCGCTCGAGGACGGCTCGCTCAGTCGCGCCGAACGCGGCTTGCTGACCCGCGCGGCGAGCCACCTCGGCATCGGCTACCGCGAGTCCGAGCACGTGCTGCGCGCCGCGCGCTCTCACCTCTTCGGCGAGTCCCGCGAAGCAAGGCGCGCGAGCTTCCTCGATCGCACCTCGTAGGCGCCGCCGCGCGTCGCGTCAGCTCGCGCGGCTCTCGAGCGCGCGCCGCAACTGCATCAATTGGCCGAGGTGGTAGGCGTTGTGATCGGCGACGAGCATCAGTTGGTAGAGCCACGTCGTGTCCGGAGCATGCGCCAGCGGCGCGAGCAGGTCGATCCGGCGGTCGCGCGCGAGTCGCGTGCAGGCTTGGAGGTCCGCGAGAAAGGCGCGCGCGCTCGCGTGCCACGCCGCCGCGCTCGCGGGCGTCGGCGACGGGGGCCAGTAGCCTTGCGGCCATTTCGGCGAGCGGAACCCCGGCTCGAGGCCGAAGCACAGCAGGTCGTGTTGCGCGATGCGCAGGTGCTCGAGCAGCTCCCACGCGCTGTGCGCGAAGCCGGGAGGGCGCAGGCCCGCGTCGCGCCGCGGAAAGCCGCGAAGCACGTCGCGGGCGCGCGCATGGGCGCCGCCGCCGTCGAGCATCGCGAGCGCGTGGGAACGGAGCGCGTCGAGGGCGCGAGCTCGCCGCGCGGCGTCGTTGGTCGGCGTCTTCATGTCGGACGCATCGTACTCGCGCCGCCGCCAGCTGCACGTCGCGAGCCGTGCAACGGCGAGGAGCGGCTCGCGCGAAGGCGCGGCGCGACGGCAACGGCTGGCGCGGAAGCGCCTATCCGGGGGCTCGCGAGCGACGCCGCGCGATGCGCCGCCCAAGAGCTCGGATCACGAAGCTCGATCACGACGCTCGATCACGAAGCGTCACGACGCCGCGACCGAGCCCGCGAGGACCGCGATCAGCGCGTCGACGTCCCGCTCGTCGTTGTAGAGATGCGGCGAAACCCGAATCGACTGTCCGCGCAGCGAGACGTGCACGCTCGCGGCGCGCAGTCGCTCGGCGAGGCTCGCGAGCTCGAGGTTCGCCGGCGCGCGCAAGCCGAGCAAGTGTCCCGCGCGGCCCGGCTCCGCCTGGGCAGCGAAGCCGAGCGGCGCCGCGCGCGCGACCAGGCGCGTCGCGAGAGCTCGCGTGTATTCCTGGATGCGCTCGACGCGCCAGCCGAGCACCTGCTCGAGCGCGGCGACCGCCATCGGCATCAGTTGCGAATTCGAGCGCTCTCCGACGTCGTAGCGCCGCGCGCCCGGTTGGTACGCGTCGCGGTACTGCACGAGCGCGCGGAAGTCCTCCGAGCCCTCGCGCGCGATCCAGTTCTCCTCGAGCGGATCGCCGCCGTCGTAGCGGGGCCCGAAGTACGCGTAGCCGAGCGAGTACGGTCCGAGCAGCCACTTGTAGCCCGCGCAAACCAGGGCGTCGGGACGGATGCGCTCGACGTCGAACTCGAGCGCGCCGACCGATTGCGTCCCGTCGACGACCAGCGCGGCTCCGAGCTCCCGCGCGCGCGCGCCGAGCGCCTCGAGATCGAAGCGCGTCCCATCCGCCCAGTGCACGTGCGGCAGCGCGACGACCGCCGTTCGTTCGTCGAGCGCGGCGAGCAAGCGCTCGTTCCAACTCTGCGCGCGATCGGCGGCGTCGCGTGCGGGCGCGACGGTGACGAGCTCCGCGCCGCGTTGCGTGCAGAGCTTGCGCCACGCGTAGACGTTGCTCGGGAACTGCTCGTGCGCGACGACGATCGTCTGGCGCGCGGTGATCGGCGTGTTGCGCGCGACGATCGCCATGCCGTAGGAGACCGAGGGCACGAGCGCGACGCGCTCGCCGTCCGGCGCGCCGACGAGCCGGCCGAACAGCGCGCGCAGGCGCTCGCTCTCCTCGAAGAAGTGCGCCGGAGTGAACTCGTATGGCCGCCGCTTGCGCGCGAGCCCCGCGGCGCCCGCCGCTTCGACCACGCGAGACATCGGCGCCATGTAGGCGCAGTTGAGGTAGTGGACGTGATCCGGGAGGTCGAACAGGGCGCGTTGGCAGTCGAGCATGGCGAGCGAGAGTCGTGGGACGGAATCGGCGGGCGCTCAGTTTGCGAGCGCGTCGAGCAGTTGCTGGAAGTTCGCTCGGCTCGGCTGGAGGAATCCGTGTCGAGGATCGTTGAGGTCGAGGATCGTCGCGATCGTGCAGCTCGCGAGCAGCACGTAGATCCACGGCACCAGCCGGCCGTGACCGCCGCTGCCGCACGTGAACCCGATCAGGAAGCCGATCAGCAAGGCGCCCGCGACGACCAGCGCGATCAAGGCGCCGGGCGTCCGCTCGGTTTCGCTGAAGACCAAACGATAGTGGAGCGAGATCGAGCGCTGCGCGCGGTCGAGTGCGGCCCGGTACGTCGGGAGGGCCCCGGGAGCCGCGGCGCGCGAGCTCAAGGTCTCCCAGAGCGCGTCGTACGCCGCGTCGCACTCCGCGTCGAGCTTCGCGCGCGCGTCGTCGTCCGAGCGCGTTTCGCGCACCTCGATCTCGAGGATCGCTCGCACCGCCGCTCGCACCGCGTCGCCGTCGGCGGGTGGCAACAGCTCGGCCTCGCGGTGGATCATCGCGAGCGCCTCGGCTTGATCGTGCACGAGCCCGACGTTCTCGCGATGCGCGTTGCCGCTCAGGAAGAACACGAAGCTCAGGAGGAAGCCGTAGAAAATGATCAGGTTGCTCTCGAGTCCGCTCGGCTTCCACGGCGGGCCGACGCGCTCGCTGCGGCGGCGAGCGAGTCGGATGCCGAGCACGACCACGAGCGCGAGCGCCGGAACGAAGAGCAGCATCAGCAGGCTGGGCATCACCGAGTCGAGATCCGCGATGTGGGAGCAGGGCTGCGGAGCTCCGAGCGCCATGCCTGCGGGTCACTGGGTGTGCGAGTATGTCCCGAGGGCGTCGCTGGGGCAGCACTCGAGCGCCGGCACGGTCGGGTTCCTCCGGGGGGCGCCCCACGATAGCGACGCGAGCGATCCGGTTCGCGTCGGGATCGGGTTCGCTCCGTCCCGTCCGGGCCGGGCTCCGCGCGCGAGCCCGCCGAGTTCGCCCCCGGGTGGCGATCGACCGGGCCTTCTGCCGCACGCGCTCCGCCGACCACGGCGCGGGCGATCCGCTGCGAGTGAACCTGCTGCGATCGACCGGGGCGCGAGCGACCGGGCCGCGAGCGATTCGGCGATCGCGAGCCGCCGCGCGCGCGGACCGCGATCGCCCCAAGCGGTCCGGCTGGCGCTCAGCGACCGAGCTTGCCGAGCTCCTCGATCAGCCGTGCGTCGACCGTGCGCGCGGCCGCGGTCGCATCGACCAGCTTGCGACCGCCGTTGCGGACCAAGACGAGCACGTTGCCGCGCGCGAAGAGCACGCTCGCGTCCGAACCGGCGAGGACGAACGCGACGTCGCCGGCGACCGGTGTCTCCTGGCGGCCGAGCAGCGGCGCCTGGAACTCGCCGAGCGTCCGCACGAGCTCCTCGTGCGCGGCCGCGACCGACGGCGACTCGATCACGTCGACGCGCAGCAGCTCGTCGGGTCCTCGCGCGAAGAGCCACGTCGTCCGCGGCGGCGTCGCGGTCGCGCGCCGGTCGAGCCGCGCGAGCCGCCATCCTTGGAGCTCGCCCTCGCGCAGCTCGAAGCCTCGCAAGGGTTGGGGGAACGAGCTCTTTGCCCGCCACGCCTCGAAACCGTGCTCTCGTTTCAACGCTTCGAATCGATCGGCTTGCATGGGTCGGCTCCTAGCTCAGCGAGCGGCGTTGCCGCGTGGACGGCTGCGGATCGCAGTTCGGTCGGCCCGCGGGCGTCGCGAGTCGATCGCGGTAGTCGCCGTCGCCGGCGTTCCCGAACCGCAGGTCGATCGGCAACAGCGGCGTGTGCGGGGTGTTCGTCGGATCGGGGTCGCCGTCGACTTGGAGACACGCATCGAAGACCCGGTCGTCGACGTCACATGCTCCGGTCCACGCGACCTCGTGGTAGCTGAAGCCCGACCAGCCGCACGCCGGCTGCCACACGCTGCTGCCGATGCCGAGCAGCGGATTCAGATCGAAGCCCCAGCCCATCCGCGACTGCCAGAGATCGGCGCCGAGCAGGTTCGCGAACGTCGACGTGATCGTCGCGCAGTCGCTGCAGTTGACGTACACGCCGTTGCCCGGCCCGCCGTGCAGCCGATCGAGGAACGCGCTCAGGTCGAAGCCGCCCCAGCTGTAGTGCGACGAGCCGCCGCCCGGACAATCGTACGTCACCACGTTCGGACCCAGCGCGTAGACGCGCCGCGTCACCGCCGCCGCGACCTCGTCGCGCGTGCGCGTCGCGAGCGCCCAATCGCACGCGTAGTCGAGCGCCTCGGTCCACGGCAGCGACGTGTTGCTCGCCGAGAACGGCGTTTGCGTCCACGGCTCGGCCGGCACGTCCGGGAGCACGTAGATGCGGTGACGGGTGACCCCGATGTCGGTCCAAGGATCGGAGCTCGTCGCCCGCGCCTGCCACCGCCACTCGGTCGTGTGCGTGCCCACGGTCGCGGTCGCGAGCTTGGTGTGCGTCAACGTGAACACCACCGGCCCGGACTGCCCGTTCGCGAAGTGCACGACCTTCGGCGCGACGCGGCCGAGCACGTTGCCGAACAACGCGCGTAGCCACGCGCGCAGCCATGCGACCAAGATCCCGAGGCACCCGGTGGGCCCGGGGGGATCGACGACGTTGTCGACGGCGCGGATCTCGGCGGTGACGAGCTTGTGGGTCGACGCGCTGAACGACGCACGGATCGTCACCGTGTTCGCGCCGACCGCCGCGAGCGCATAGGCCGCGGGCGAATCCTCCGGGTGGACGCAGAAGCCGCGCCGCCACTCGGGGAGGATCACCTGCTCGGTCGCGTTGCGTCGCAGGTTGAGCGCATCGTGACTCGCGGAGTTGGGATCGTGGTTGAACTGGACGGTCTCGATCTCGACGAAAGGCATGGTCTCTCTCCCGGAGCGCGCAACCGCTCCGAAGGCGTCAGGCGCGG
>JADLBP010000193.1 GCA_020847695.1 Planctomycetota bacterium | reverse complement strand
CTGGTCGTAGCTGCCGACGATCTGGATCGCGGCGCCGCGCTCGACCTGGCGCGCGAGCGCGGAGTAGTCGACGCGCTCGGCGTGCGCGTACTTCGTGAACGGCGAGCCGGGCTTGTTCGAGAGCGAGCCGGCGAGCACGTACTCGCCGCTCTGCGCGTCGCCCGAGAGCTCGACGACGTCCGCGGACGCGACCAGGTCCTGCGCGAGCTGCAGGTACTGGTCGAGCATCTCCGTCATGTCGAACGGCACTTCCTCGCTCTCGAAAGCGCCGGCCTCGATCATCTGCTCGAGCTGACCGAGCAAGGCGTCGATCTGGAGCTTGTACGCCGCGATCCACCGCGAGGCGTCGACGCGCACCGCGAACAGCGTCGGCGGCCACGCGGCCGCGAGCCGCGAAGGCGTCGCCGCGGGCGGCGGGAGCTCGCCGAGAGTGCACGCGACGTACTTGCCGGAGGTCGCGAACGAGAGCGTCTCCGCGGAGCCCTCGGTCGACTGCGTCCACGCGGCGGGGTCGCGCGTCGGCACGATGAACGTCGGCACGAGCTCGCCACCGGCAACCCGCAGCGTGAAGCCGATCGGCAGGCCGGGATCGAGCGCCGCGGGATCGCCGGGCACGTCGAGCCGCCGCGCGAAGTACGCGAGCGCCGAGGCGCCGGTCACCGGGTCGTTCTCCGGGCTCGTGCGGGCTCGGTAGCCCTCGGCCTCGCGCGCGAACTCGTCCGCCGACCGCAGCTCGACCAGGACGACCGCGTCCTCCGGGACGAGCTTGGCGAAGTCGGCGGGCAGGCCGGCGCCCTGTGCCGCGACGGCCGCGGCGAGCGATACGGTGGCGAGCGCGAGCGCGAACGGGCGCGGGAGGGAGCGGGTCATGGCGGTCTCTCGGGTCGAGGAGAAAAGGGCCGGGAACTCTAGCAGC
Source organism: Planctomycetota bacterium (assembly GCA_020847695.1). Classification (GTDB taxonomy): domain Bacteria; phylum Planctomycetota; class UBA1135; order UBA1135; genus JACRIN01. The sequence continues at coordinate 6,772 of JADLBP010000193.1, read as the reverse complement.
GACCCACCCCGGGGAGCGTGTGGAGCGCACCGGGCGCCGTCGCTATCCTCTTCGCCCTTTCGAAGTCTCCACAGCTCTCTCGACCCCCCCGGGGGATCCCTGCCCCCCACCTCGTCATGATCCCGAGCACCCAACTCTTCGTCACCAACCTCTTCCCGGTCCTCGTCCAAGCGAACGACGCCGCGCAGCCCGCTTCGAGCGGTCCGAACATCTTCGGCGCGCTGCTCGGCCTGCTGATGGGCATCGTGCAGCTCGTCGTCGGCCTCTCGATCGCCGCGTTCGCGATCAACAAGGGCTTCCAGATCGTCAGCGGGCTGCTGTCCGGCATCGAGATCTGGGCCGAGGTCAAGAAGCGCAACGCCGCGGTCGCGTTGCTCGCCGCCGGCGTGGTGATCAGCTACACGAACGTGATCGCGGGCGGCATCGCGGCGATGACCACCGGGCTCCAGAACCTGGTCAGCGGCGAGCTCTCCGCCGGCGTCGGCGCGGTGATCGGCGGCGCGCTGAACTTGGTCGTCGCGATCATGGTCGCGAGCTTCGCGATCACCGTGACCTTCAAGGTGATGGACAAGCTGACCAACAACATCAACGAGAAGGACGAGTTCAAGAACGGCAACATCGCGATCGGCATCGTCTACGCCGGCATCCTGATCGGCGTGTCGGGCCTGATCTCCGCCGGCGTGTCGGGCATCGGCGCGGCGGTGACGTCGTTCCTGTCGGCGCTGCTCGACTACTTGAACGTCTTCAACTGATCCGAGCGCGCTCGTCGATCCTCGCGCGGGGCGGTCTTCGGGCCGCCCCGCGGCGTTCTGCGGGGATTCAGCGCGCCTTCGAGCGCTTGCGCTTGGTCTTCGCGCCTCGCGTCGGCGCCGCGCCGCGCTCCTTCGCGCGCTCGGCGGCGCGCCATTCCTTCGGCGGCGTCTCGTTGCGCATCTCGTAGAGGAAGCGCGACGCGAACGACTCCGCGCGCTTGCCGTACTTCGAGCGCGAACGCGACCACGTGATCGTCAGGAAGCGCTGCGCGCGCGTGACGCCGACGTACGCGAGCCGGCGCTCTTCCTCTACCGAGCCCTCCTCGACCGCGCGTTGGTGCGGGAGGATCCCCTCTTCGAGGCCGACCAGGTACACGCGGAAGAACTCGAGTCCCTTCGCCGCGTGCAGCGTCATCAGCGTGACCTTCTCGCCCTTGGTCTCCTTGTCGGAATCCTGACGGTCCTCGGCGCTGAGCGTCAGCTCCTCCAGGAAGCCCGCGAGCGTCGGCTTCGACGAACGCCGCACGTAGTTCTCCGCGAAGTTCAGGACTTCCATCACCGACTGCCAGCGCTGCTCGCACTCGAGCTTGTCGGGATAGTTGCGCTCGACCTCGCCCTTGTAGCCGACGGTTTCGAGCACGCGCGAGATCATCCCGACCAACGCCTTGCCCGGATCGGACCGTCCGAGGTCGGTCAGGTTCGCCTGGAACGCGCGCAGGCCGGCGAGCACCGGCGGCGGCACGCCGTCGACCTCCTCGCCGCGCTGCAACAAGTCGGGGACGCCCTCTTGCTTCGCGGCGGTGACCTCGAGCAACCGCTCGATCGTCGTCTTGCCGACACCGCGCGGCGGCGTGTTGATCACGCGCATCAGCGCCGACTCGTCCTTCGGGTTGGCCGCGAGCTTCAGGTACGCGAGCACGTCGCGGACCTCCTTGCGGTCGAAGAACGACATGCCGCCGACCAGGTGGTACGGCACCGCGCGCGCTCGCAGCGCCGCCTCGAACGGCCGCGTCTGCACCGCGCTGCGGAACAGGATCGCGAAGTCGCGCAGCGTCGCGCGCTGGGCACGGACGAGCGACTGGATCTCGCGCACGACGTGATCGGCCTCGGCCATCTCGTCCTCGGCGGCGACGACCATCACGTGCTCGCCCTCGCCGAAAGCGGAGCGCAGCTCCTTCTCGTGGCGCTTCGGGTTGTTCTTGATCACCGCGTTCGCGGCGGAGATCACCTGGCGCGTCGAGCGGTAGTTGGTCTCGAGGCGGACGACCTTCGCGCCCTTGAAGTCCTTCTCGAAGCCGAGGATCTTCTGCACGTCCGCGCCGCGCCAACCGTAGATCGACTGGTCGTCGTCGCCGACGACGCAGAGGTTCGCGTGGCGCTTCGCGATCAGGCGCAGGATCTCGTACTGAGGCGCGTTGGTGTCCTGGTACTCGTCGACCGAGACGTAACGGAAGCGCTCCTCGAGCTTCTCGCGCACCGCTTTCTTCGACGCGAGCACGCGCACGGTGAACACCAGCAGGTCGTCGAAGTCGAGCTGGTTCGAGCGACGCAGGCGTTCCTCGTAGCGCAGCCACGCGCGACCGATCAGCTCTTCGCGATCGTCGGAGGCGTCGTTCAGGAACGACTCGGGCGTCTGCAGGCGGTTCTTCGCCAGCGAGATCCGCGACTGCGCGTAGCTCGGTTGCACCGCGGCCTCGGCGACCGCGAGCTCGCGCAGCGCGCCGCGCAGCGCCGACGCCTGATCGCCCTCGTCGGCGATCGCGAACGTCTTGGAGAGCCCGGCCTCGGCCGCGTGCTCGCGCAGGAAACGCGCGCAGAACGCGTGGAACGTGCCGACGGTCAGCAGCTTCGCCCGCTCAGCCCCGACCAACCCGGCGACGCGCTCGCGCATCTCGCCGGCCGCCTTGTTGGTGAACGTCATCGCGAGCACGTTCTCGGGCTTCACGCCGTGCGCGAGCATCCACGCGATGCGCACCGTGATCACGCGCGTCTTGCCGGTCCCCGCGCCGGCGAGCACGAGCAGCGGCCCTTGGATCGTGACCACCGCTTCGCGTTGCTCCGGGTTCAGACCTTGAAGAAGCTTCTCCATCGACGGTGCGTTTTCAGGCTTGGAACTCTGCGGAGCGAAAAGGGCGCGGAAGCGTAGGGTGCGCGCGACGCGCTGAGAAGGCGCGTCCGCGAAACCGCGGGGATTCGCTCCCGGCGTGCGCCCGACGAATCGGTCGGAAGTTCCTTCCGAGCACCGCTGTCGGCGCGTGCGATCGACGCTACGACGCAGAGCTAACGCGAGCGACAGACCGCGCGGCCCGCGGCGCGGTACGCTACGGGGATAGCGCCGTGCCGCGCTGCGCCCGATGACCAGCCACCGCCGACTGAACCTCGTCAACCGCATCCTCTCGATCGGCGGCACCGTGCTCGTGCTCGGGGTACTGGTGGCGACCTTCCTCGCGACCCGCAGCCCTGCCAAGGCGGGTGGCAAGAAGCGGATGAGCGGTCCGGTCTCCGACCAAGCCGCCGGCGGCTCGCTCGACTACTGGATCGGTCGCTGGGATGCGAAGGTCGACGCGTTCCGCGAGTACCCGAAGATCTCCGAGGCGGATCGCGAGGTCCTCGAGTGGTCGCGCACAGTGCTCGGCAAGGCGCTCGGCGATTGGCTGACCGTCCCCGACACCAAGCGCACGGAGGTCGAGAGCCCGCTGAAGCTCTTCGTGCCGAGCCAGAACGAGCGCGCGCGCCGCTACGGCGAAGCGTGGACCGATCCCGCCGGCAACGAATGGCGCCCGACCGACGGCCAGCGCAAGGACGAGTTCTGGATCCAGACGCGCGTTCGTTTCCGCGGGCGCGACGTGCTGCTCGGGATGTCGTTCGCGGACGTGAAGGGCGATCCGAACAGCTTCGATTTCTTCTACATGGTCTCGACCGACAACGGCGGAGTGTGGTTGCAGTCGACGTCCGCGACCTACACCCGCGCGGGTTCGATCGCGAGAGAGTGAGCACCTTGAGTTCGCTCCAGTTCGACGGCTCGATACTCCGAAATCGGGGCGTGCGCCCCGCGTCCACCAGCGGTCTGATCCCCGCGCCCGCGGGGACGAAGTTCCTCGCCTCGTCGGCCCCCGAAGTCGCCGTGGTCATCCCGTGTCTCGACGAGGCCGAGACGATCGGGATCTGCGTCGAGAAGGCCGCGCGCGCGCTGGTCGCCGCGGGGATCGAAGGCGAGATCATCGTCGCGGACAACGGCTCGACCGACGGTTCGCGCGAGATCGCGGAGAAGCTCGGCGCGCGCGTCGTGCCGATCGCGGCGCGCGGCTACGGCAATGCCCTCTCGGGCGGCTTCGCCGCGGCGCGCGCCCCGTTCGTGATCATGGGCGACGCCGACGACTCGTACGACTTCCTGGAGATCCCGCGCTTCGTCGCCGAGCTCCGCGCCGGCGCCGACCTGGTCCAAGGCTGTCGCCTACCGAGCGGCGGCGGACGCATCGAACCCGGCGCGATGCCGTTCCTCCACCGTTGGGTCGGCAACCCGTTCTTCTCCGGGCTCGCGCGCATCTGGTTCCGCGCGCCGATCCACGACGTGTACTGCGGACTGCGCGGGTTCCGGCGCGAGCGCATCGCGAAGCTCGACCTGCGTCAGGACGGGATGGTCTTCGCGATCGAGATGGTGCTCCGCGCCGCGCGCGCGCGCCACGCGATCCGCGAGGTGCCGATCACGCTGCACAAGGACGGTCGCACCGCGCACCGCGGGCACCTGAAGACGTTCCGCGACGGCTGGCGCACGCTGCGCTTCTTCGTGGCCGAGCGCTTCCGCGCTGCGTAGTCTCTCGGCCGCGGCGCGCGCGCCGTTCGGCATGAGCCGCATCGAACGCCTCCTCTTCGTCCTGATCCTCGCGCTCGCCGCATGGGTGCGCGCGAACGACCTGGGCGCGCCCGCGAACTGGGTCGACGAGTCGGAGTCGTGCATCAACGCGCTGACGATCCTCGACGAGGGCGTGCCGAAGAGCACGTACCTCGGCCTGCCGATCTACGAGAACGTGCTCGTCGAGCCCTGGCCGGAGAGCGAGGAGTACGAGTTCCGCGACTCCAGCTACTCGCGCGAAGGCTACGCCGTCTACCACGGCTGGCTGCCGCTCTACGCGATCGCCGCGTCGTTCGCCGCGTTCGGGATCGAGCCCGATCGCCTCGGCGGCGAGCTCGCGCCCCGCTTCTCGCTGGACGAGATGCGCCGACGCACCGTCGCCGGTCGCGTGCCGTCGGTGCTCTTCGGCGTCGGCTTCCTCGTCGTCGTCTTCTTCGCGGCGCGCGAGGTGTTCGGACGCGAGGCCGCGTTCGCCGCGCTGCTGCTCGCGGGGTTCACGCCGCCGCTGGTGCGCTACGCGCGTGAAGCGCGCTACTACTCCGCGACGCTGTGCCTCGCAGCGCTCGCGATCTGGCTGCTCTGGCGCCTGCACGAGCGCCGGCGAGCCCGCGACGGGCTGCTCGCGGCGCTCGCGTACGGCGCGCTGTTCCACACGCACGTGCTCAGCTTCGCGATCGCCGCGGTGATGAGCGTGCTGGTGTTCGTCGCCGCGCGCGAGCGCCGCGCGCGCCTGCACGCGTGGCTCGTCTTCGGCGCGGTGGTGACGATCCTGGTCGTTCCGTTCGTGCTGTGGACCGGTTTCCTCGAGCAAGCGGGCGCGGTGCCGAAGGCGTGGCCGCTGCTCGCGTGGCCGCGCGACTATCTGCTCTTCCCGCGCGAGAAGCTGCCGTACGTCGTGTTCGTCGCCGCCGGGCTCGCGACGATGCTCTGGGCGCGCCGCGCGAAACGCTTCCCGCTCGAGAGCGCGCGCGAGGCGTGGTCGGCGCCGCTGCGCTCGGCGAGCGCGCTCGCGGTGTGGTTGCTCGTCGGGTACCTCGCGTTCGTGTTCGTGACGCCGGCGGCGAGCTTCTTCGTGCCGCGCGCGACGATCGCGCTCGCCGCGCCGGCGGTGTTGCTCGCCGCGGCGGTCATCGGCGCGTTCGCGCGCTCGTTCACACCGCAGGCGCGGCTCGTGGCGGCGCTCGCCGGCGCGCTCGTGCTGCGGCCGTTCGTCGGCAGCGGCGAGCTGCGTTGGAGCGCCAGCGAACCGAAGCTCTCGCACGCGCAGACGGCGCTGGTGCACCTCGGCGCGCGCGGTCCGCTCGCGCCCGGCACGCGCCTCTACGCCGCGCCCAACGAGCACCTGAACCTGACGTTCTACTCCGGCCTGCCGTTCCAGAGCATCGCGCCGATCCGCCGCGAGTTCCTGAGCCGCCACCCGGGCCCGATCCTGTTCGTCGACTCGATGGTCGGCCAGGAGCCGATCCCGCTGGAGGAAGTCATGCGCCTCGCGGCCGAGCACGGCCGCACGCTCGACCTCGCCGCCGCGCGCGCGCTGCGCGACGAGCTCTGGGTGCGTCCCGCCGCGGTGCGCGCGCTCGAACGCGGCGCGGTGCTCGCCGAACCGCTGCGCGAGCTCGAAGCGCTGGAACGCGCGCTGCTCGCGCGCCAAGCGGAGATCGCGCCGTCGCGAGTGACGCGCCTGCGCCCGCCGCTCGACGACAACCCGGCGATCTTCCGCGGCTTCGAGCTCGCCGATTGGTCCGAGTGGTGGCCGATCTTCTTCTGGCGCTTCGTCGACCCACGCTCGCGAATGGGCGCGGGCGCGAACATCGCGCCGCGCCTGATCGGCGCCCGCGCGACGGTGCTGGCGTCGTCGTGGACCGTGTTCGAGTGCGCACCGCTGGACGCGGCGCGCTAGCGGAAGCGCGCGTGCGTCGAACGGCGGTCGCGGGCGCCGCGCGCTGCGCTCACTGCTTCTTGCGGAAGCGAGCGAACGGATTGGTCAGGCCGCCCGACTCCGGTTCGGGCTCGGGCTTCGGCGCGGGCTTCTGCAGCGAAAGCGGCTGCGACTCGCCGACCGGACGCGCGGTCGGCGAGACCGGGCGCGTCGTCGGCAGCGGCGGACGCGTGCCGAGCGCCGGATTGGTCGGCCGCGCGACGCCCGGGGCGCTCGCGGCCGGCGCGT
>JADLBP010000192.1 GCA_020847695.1 Planctomycetota bacterium | reverse complement strand
GTCGAACGCCACCCGCGCGCGTTGCCGTAGCACGCGAGGTCGAGCGAGCACGTCTCGCCGGCGCGCGCGTCGAACGAGTAGCGGACGCGCTCGCCCTGCGCGCCGAACGCGCCGACCACCGCGCCGTTCCTCGCGAGCGGACCGTCGCGAGGCGGCGCCGGCGTCTCGCGGGTCACCGGCGGCAGCTCGGGCAGCGCGGGCTCGACGAACGACGAGTCCGAGCCGCTCGTCTCGGCGACCGCCGTCGGAACCGGTTCGTGCGAGGCCGCGCGGCAAGCGAGCAGGAGGCCGAACGCCAAAGCGAGTCGCACGGCGAGCGCCGCGACCGACCAGCGGAAGAGCTTCACGCGCGCCCTCCGAGCACGTCGAACGCGACGCGGCCAGGCCCGAGCACGTCCGCGGGCTCGACCCGCAGGTGCGCGACCAGCGTCGCGAGCCAATCGCGGAAGTCGAGCGTCGCGCGCAGGTTGCCGTCACCGTCGAGGTCGCCGAGATCGCTCGGCGCGCCGACGAACCCGCCGCGCACGCCTCCGCCGAGCAGGAACGCGATCGAGGCGGTGCCGTGGTCGGTCCCCGCCTCGGCGCCGACGCCGTTCTCGGAGACGCGCCGGCCGAACTCGCTGACGGTCGCGATCGCGGTGCTCGCGAGCAGTCCGGCGCGCGCGAGGTCGTCGCGCAACGCGGCGAGCGACGCGTCCAAGCGACCGAGCAGGATCTCGTGCTCGCGCTCCTGGCGCGTGTGCGTGTCGAACGACGGCGCCGTGATCCAGATCACGCGCGTCGGGAGTCCGGCGATGCGCAGCTGCGCCGCCATGCGCGCGTGCTCGCCGAGCGCGGTCGCCGGGTACGCGCCGAACACGCGAGTGCGCGCCGCACGGGCGAGCTCGTCCGCCGCGTCGCGTGCCGCGGCATCGGCGAGCGCGAGCTCGGCGACCCGCGTCGACGCGATTCCGAGCGCCGACGGCCGCGCGACCGGCGCGCGCGCGAACGCGGTCAGGTCCATGCACGCGGGCGCGACCAGGTGCTCGGCGGCGAACGCCGGCGGCGGCGTGTCGCGACCGACCGCGAGCAGCGCGAGCGCGGACGGCGACCACGCGCCCGTCCGCTGCGCGACGTCGTGCAAGCGACCGACCCAGCCGGTCGGGGGCGGCACGTCGGCGACGCTGGCCGCGCTCCACGCGTCCTGACTCTTGAAGTGCGAGAGGTCGGGCGAGGGCGAGCCCAGGCCGCGCGCGATCGCGAGCTCGCCGCGCTCGAAGCTCGCGCGCAAACCGGGCAGCGCCGGGTGCAACCCTTGCGTCGCGTCGAGCGCGAGCGCGCGGTGTTTTCGGATCGCGAGCGTCGGTCGCGCGCGGTGATAGCGATCGTCCTCGAACGGGATCAGCGTGTTGAGCCCGTCGTTGCCGCCGGTGAGCTCGAAGACGATCAACGCGCGGTCGGGGCGGTCGGAGCGCTCGGAGCGCCTCGGTCGCGCGGAGTCCTCGGTGTGCGCGCGCGACCGCCGCGCGAGCACCCACGGAGCGAGCGACGCGGCGAACAACAGCGACCTTCGATCGAGCATGGGAACTCCTCAGGCGAGCGCGAAATCGGCGGCCCCGACCCAGCGTTCGAGCGCCGCGCGCACGACGTCGTGCGGCGACGCGCCCGGGGCGAGCGTGGAGACGAAATCGTCGAGCGCGTCGGTCGCGGGCTCGACGCCGAAGAGACGCTCGCCGAGCGACCGCGCGAGCGCACGCGGCTCGGTCAGCCCGGCGGCGAGCCGCTCGAGGTCGAGCGCGGCTCGTCCGTCGACGCTGCGGGTCGTGTGCGGCAGCGCCGCGAGCTCGCGCGCGAAGCTCGCGCGGTGCGCGGCGGCGGACGGGTGGATCCAGTGCTTGCCGAGCTTCCAACCGGCGACGTTGGGCGGCCGCAGGAGCTGCATCCCCATCCGCGCGGTCGTGCGCTCGAGCCCGAGCAAGTGCGCGTTCTGCACCTCGAGCGTGCGCGCCGCGGCGACGACCAGGTCGACCGGCGTGCGCGCGAGCGCGAAGCGCGAGTCCGGCGCGTGGAACGCGCGCGAGCACAGCAGCGTGCGCAGCGTCTCGCGCACCGAGAAGTCGCGCGCGACGAGCTCGGTCGCGAGCGCGGCGACGCACGCGGGCTCGGGCTCGTCGGCGAGGAACCACCGCGCGAGCTTGCCCGCGAGCCGCTCCGCGGTCCGCGGATCGCGCGCGAGCCGTGCGAGCAGCTCGACGCCCTCCCGTTCTCCCTCGGGGCCGCCGCGGCCGGCGATCCGCTCGCCGAGCACGCGCTTGTCGCCGTCGTCGTGGTGCTCGGGCGCGAACGCGAAAGCCGAGCCGTCGGGCGACAGTCGCCAGCCGGTGAACACGCGCGCGACTTCGACGACGTCGTGCTGCTCGTACGCGCCGACGCCGAGCGTGAAGAGCTCGAGCAGCTCGCGCGCCCAGTTCTCGTTCGGTCGCGTCTTCTCGTTCGAGCGGTTGTCCAGGAACACCAGCATCGCCGGATCGCGCGCGACCGCCGCCAGCACGTCGCCGAAGCGCGCGGCGGCGAGCCGGCGGAACGTGCGGTTCTGCGCGAGCAGGAGCGGCGGCGGCAGCAGCTCGCTCTCGCGACACGCGAAGTGCGCGTGCCAGAAGAGGCAGAGCTTCTCCTGCAACGGCGCCCGCCCGCGGACCATCCGGTAGAGCCACCACGCACGCGTGTTCTCGCCGAGGCGCTCGCCGATGCGGTTCTGGTTGTCGAGCTCCGCGAGCGAGCCCCCCTTCGCGGCCAGCTCGGCGTCGAGCTCGCGATCCTCGTCGGCGAAGTCGACCAACCGATCGACCGCCGCCCTCGGTCCGAGCGCGACCAACTCGCGGACCTCGTCCGGCCGCGTGCCGAAGCCCGCGCGGCGCGCGAGGTGCGCGGCGCGCGCGGCGTCCCAGGGCTCGGTCGGGCTCGGCTCGAACGGTGCGAGCGGGTCTTCGATCGCGCGTGCTCGGTTCACGAGCTCGTCTTGGCGCGAGCCCGTGGAACGCAACGCCTAATCGCGCGATCGTTCGAAAACCGTCCCGACTTCCTCGCGCACCCACCACGCGTCCGAACCCGGCGGCGCGAAACGGTAGCGCCACCGCACCGCGCGCACGCGGGTCGGCGGACCTTCGGGGAACGGGTTCGCGGCGAGCAGCGCGAGCACGCTCGGCTCGCCCGCGAGCAGGCGCTCGGCGAGCGACTCCGCGGCCGCCAGGTGGTCCGGCGAATCGAGCGCGGCGAACCAGAGCACCCAGTCGAGCCTCGGCAGGTGCGGCGCGACGAATGTCGGCGCCGCGTCGGGCTCGCCGGGCTGGTGGCGGAACGGGTAGCTCCGCCACTCGACGCCGTCGCGGGTGCCTTCGAGCACCAGCTCGGGTCGCTCGGTGGTCATCACCGCGAACAAGCCATACGAGTTGAAGGACGCGAGCGGCTGCAACCGCGCCTCGAGCGCGCGCAAGAACGCCGGCAGCGGCCCGAAACCGGCGGCGCGCGCCGCGACGTCGACGCACGCGGGCACGGTCGTGAGCGCGACGATCACCAGCAGGAACTGGCCGGCGGCGTTGCGCTCCCACGTCTCGTCGAGGACGACGCGCGGCGGCCGGCCGGCGAGCCTCGGCACGCGCGCGAGCGCCGCGTCGTCGAGCAGCGCGAGCGCGAGCACCGCGGTCAGCAGGTTGAAGAACCCGAAGTTGCCGGTCGCCGCGATCGCGAGCTGGAGCACGACGAAGCCCGCGGCGGCGATCCGTCGGCCGCGCACGCCGAACAGGATCGCGAGCGGCAACGCGAGCTCGAGCGCGAACGTCGCGACGACCGCGGCGCGGTGCGTCCACGCCGGAGCGTGGTGCGCGAGGTACGCGAGCGGCGTCGGCAGCGGCTGGGTCTCGAAGTGGAAGTCGAGCGCGGAGAGGTCGCGCCACGTCGGATCGCCGCTCGCGAGCTTGACCAGCCCCGATTCGAGCATCAGCCGCGCGACCAGCCACCACAGGCACCAGCGCGCGAGCCGCGGCGCGCGATCGGAGCGCTCGCCGGGCCGGCGCAGGCGCCACGGCGCGTAGAAGACCGCGAGCAACCCGGCTTCCGCGAGCAGCGCGTCCCACTGCAACCCGAGGAACACGCCGCCGACCGAGATCAGCGACACGTAGAGTCCCCATGCGACGAGGCACGCCAGCCCCGGCGCGAGATCGAGCAGCAACGCGACCGCGGCGACGCAACCGAGCACGCACGCGCCGACCAGCGCGCCGTCGCCGGCGTCGAGCCAGAAGACGCTGGGGACGACGTACAGCCGCTCCGCGAGCGACGTCGTCGAGCGCGCGACCCAGTCGAGCAGCATCCACGCGGGCTGCACCCCGTGCTCGCCGATCAGGCCGCGCACTTGCACGCCGAGCGAAACGAACGCGATCAGCCAGACCAGCGCGAGCCCGCGCAGGAAGAGCTTGCGCGAGAGCTCGTAACGCGCCTCCATCTCCGCGCGAGCCTACGGCGCGCGGGGACCTCGCGCGAGCCCGCGGTTCGACGCTGCACCCCGCGGTGCGCGCGCCTACGGCCCGATGCGGTCGAGCTCGAGCACGAGCGCGCTCGGGCCGTCGACTTGGAAGTACTCCAGCTCGAACGCGTGCGCGCCGCCGCCGAGCGCGAACTCGGCGCGATCGAGGGTCGCGGCGTGCCACGTCCAGTTCTCGACGGCGACGTTGCCGTCGACGCGCAGCGCGACGCCGTCGTCCGACGTGATCGCGACGCGGTAGCGGCCGGGCTCGAGCTCGAGCGTCGTCCGCGCGACCAGACCGAGCCGTTCGCTCGGGAACGCCGCCGGTCGCGCGCCGTCGCCGAACGGCGTGCGCCACGCGCCGACGAAGCGGCGCTCGAGCGGCTCTTCGGCGAGCGCGCGCCAACCGAGCCGCGCATCGGCGCGACCGCGCGGATCGGGGCCCTCTGCCCACGAGAACCAGCGCGCGTCCCAGCTCGCGCTCGCGAACAGACCGCCGTGCGGACGCGGCGCCGGCCGCGGACGCGAGCCGCGCGGATCCCACGGCCCCCAGCGATCGAAGACCACCGGTTCGGAGAGCAACCCGTCCGCCGCGACGACGGCACCCGGCGAACCGGGTGTGCCCGCTTTGCCCGGCGCGCCCGCGCCTTGCGCGGCGCTCGACGCCGCGGGCGAGTTGGCGAAACGGCGATCGAGCTCGGCGAGCGCGCGCTCGAACGCGGCGAAGCGCTCGGCGTCGTACGCGAGCACCGCGCTCGCCTCCAAGCGACCGCTCGGCAGCGCGCCGCCGATGCCGCGCAGCCGCTCGCGCTCCTGCAGGCCGTCTCCCGACTGCGTCACGTGCAACAGGTTGGCGGCGTCGTAGACGTTCTCCGAGCTGGCGAGGTCGCGGCAGCGCTGGACCTCCCAGTCGAGGCCGTTGCCCTGGAAGCCGTTCGAGCCGAGCAGCAGCCCGGACACGTCGACCGCGGCGAGCCCGACGTTCGAGCGCGCGATCCAGCTGCGTACGAGCGCCGACTCGGCTCCGGCGACGAGCTCGACGGCGCTGCGACCCGCGCGTTCGAGCACGCACTCGACGATCCACGCGCGCGGCGACGCGACCACGCGCAGCCCGTCGGCGCCCGCGTCGCGCGCGGTGACCTCGATCAGCCGCGCGTCGGCGACGCCGTCGAGGTCGACGCCGTGCTCGAGCGCGTTCGAGACGTCGACGCGCACGAGCACCAGGCCCGACGAGGCGCCGGTCGCCGCGACTCCGCTGCCGCAACGCACGAACCTCGACGCGCCGACGCGCGCGGAATCGGAGTCGACCAAGAGCAGCCCCGCCGAGCCCTGCGCGCCGCTCCAGAACGCACCGAGTCCCGCGCCGCGCGCGGCCGCTTCGACGCGAGTCCCGACGATCGTCGCGCGCGCCGAGCGCCAGAGCGCGATGCCGTACGCGGACAGGTAGGCGAAGTCGCCGTCGCGCACCTCGAGGCCGGGCGCGTCGAGCGCCGCGACGCCGACCATGCCGCGGCGCGCGCCGCAACGGACGAGCGCGACGCCGGCCGAGCGCAGCACGACGAAACCCGCGCCGGTGCGCTCGACGGAACCGGAGTCGCGCCGCAGGAGCTCGTCGCGCGGGTGCGCGACGACGGCGCTCGATTCGAGCGGCGCGGCGAAGAGCTCTCGCACCGAGACGTCCTCGACGGTGACGTCGCGCGAGTCCTCGATGCGCACGCCGGTCTTCCAACCCGCGAGCGAGCCGCGTCGGATCACGACGCCCTCGCACTTGCGGACGACGATCGCGGTGCCGGTGTGGCGCGACGGATCCTCGGCGTGCATCGGACCGACGAGCTCCGCGCCGCCGAGGTCGAGCACCAGCCCGCGCGCGCCTTCGAGCACCAGCGCGCCGTCGGCGCTCGCGAGCGTCCAGGTCCCCGTCGCGACCAGGGTCGAGCGCTCGATGCGCCACGGGCCGCTCGGCGGCGGCGTGACGCCGCCGTCGCCGCGCTCTCCGCTCGCGAAGGCGAGCGAGCACGAAACGACCAAGACGCCGACGACGGCGCGGAGCATCTGGAGGATCGACATGCGGAGGACGTGCACGAGACCGCGCGCGAGAGCACGGCGTCGAGACGGACGAGCGTTGTTTCGGACTCCGCCGCGCGGCGGGTCGAGTCGGACCCGAAAAAAAGCACCGACCGCCGGTCCGAACCCCGAACGCCCGCCGGGGAACGGCGCCGCGGGCCCCGTGCTATGCTCCCGATTGGCCCAGGCCCAGAGAGGAACCACGAGTGCCCCCCACCGCGCTGAAGAGCTCCGGGATCGTCCTCCAACCGGAGCTGCCGATCTGCCAGACCGACCTGCCGCTCGATTGGTACCAGTCCGAGTTCAAGCCGTACGCCGAGGAGTACCTCGCGCTACCCGACCGCAAGCCGTCGACGGTGCTGCCGTGGCTCGACGGGTACGTGAAGCCCGCGCAGGCGCATTTCGGCGACGCGCTGATGCTGGTCGCGCACTTCTACATGGGCGGCGAGATCGTCAAGCTCGTCGAGCGCTACGGCGGATCGGTCGCCGACAGCTACCAGCTCGCGCTGCAGGCCCAGCGCCACCCCGAGAAGAAGGTGATCGTCGAGTCCGCGGTGCACTTCATGGCCGAGGCGATCGCGATCCTCGCGCATGCCGACCAACAGGTCTGGATCACCAATCCGAAGGCGGGCTGCACGATGGAGATGCTCGCGAAGGACTGGATGGTGCTGCCGGTCGCCGATCAATTGATCGAGCGCTACGGCGACGACCTGGTCGTCGTCGCGTACATGAACACCGGCGGACGCCTCAAGGCGCTCGCGGGGCGCACCGGCGGCGCGGTGTGCACGAGCTCGAACGCGCACAAGGTCGTCAAGTGGGCGCTCGCGCAGCAGAAGAAGGTCTTCTTCGTGCCCGACCAACACCTCGGACGCAACACCGCGAGGAAGCTCGGGCTCGACCTCTCTCGCGTCGTCGCGTTCCCCGATCCGCAGCTCGGCCGCGGCGCGCTGCGCGTCGACGAGAAGTGCGTGCCTGGCGGCCTCGCGGCGCTCGACCGCGCGCAGATGATCCTGTGGGGCTCGTTCTGCGGCGTGCACACGGTGTTCAAGCCCGAGCACGTCCACTACTGGCGCGAGCGCGGGTACCAGGTGCTCGTCCACCCGGAGTCGAAGCTCGAAGTGGTCGAGCTCGCCGACGGCGAGGGCTCGACCAACTTCCTCTGGGACGCGGTGATGAACGCTCCGCGCGGCGCGAAGCTCGCGATCGGCACCGAGGGGCACTTCGTCCGCAACGCGCGCGAGCAAGGCAAGCTGCGCGGCGTCGAGATCGTCCACCTCGCCGACATCCCCGACCCCGCGTACCAGTCGATCGGTTGCGGCTGCGCGACGATGAGCCGCAACGACCCGCCGCACCTCGCGGGCATGCTCGATCTCCTGCGCAAGGGCGTCGCGCCGGACGCGAATCGCGTGCTCGCCGGCGACATGGTCGACGAAACCACCGGCGTGCGCGATCGCCTCGACGAGCGCGAGCGCGCCGGCATGATCGCCGACGCCCGCGCCTCGCTCGAGCGCATGATCGCGATCACGGAGGCCAAATGAGCCTCGCGCGCGCCCTGGCGCGCGCGCGCGAGCTCGGCGCGAACCCGCGGCAAGAGCGCTCGCTCGTGCGCGCGTGGCTCAACCGCGACGACTTCGCGCGCGTCGCCTCGGCGCCGCGTGCGCCCTTCGCGAAGCCGCTGGTCGCCGCGCTGCCCGAGCTCGAGGCCGAGCTCGCCAAGACCGCGCGCGTGGTCTCCGAGCACACGGGCGCGAGCGACCGAGCGGCCGGCGAGACCGGCAACCGACTCGGCGGCGCGCTGGTCGCGACGCCTGGCGGCGAAGCGAGCGGCGACGCGGGCGGCGCGACGCGCTTGCTCGTCGAGCTCGCCGACGGCGCGACGATCGAGACCGTGCTGTTGCCGAAGCGGGCGCTGTGCGTCTCGTCGCAGGTCGGCTGCGCCGTCGGTTGTCGCTTCTGCAAGACCGGCGAGGGCGGGTTGGTGCGCAACCTGGAGGTCGACGAGCTGCTCGCTCAGGTCGTGCTCGCGCGCGCGCGCAAGCCGATCGACCGGATCGTGTTCATGGGCATGGGCGAGCCCGCGCACAACCTCGCGAACGTGCTCGGCGCGCTCGAGTGGCTCGGCACCGAGGGTCGCTTCGCGCACAAGCGGATGGTGTTCTCGACCGTCGGCGATCGGAAGGTCTTCGAGCGCTTGCTCACCGCGCCGGTCCGGCCCGCGCTCGCGCTCTCGTTGCACGCGGCGGACGACGCGCAGCGCGCCGAGCTGTTGCCGCGCGCGCCGCGCGTGCCGGTGCGCGAGCTCGTCGAGCTCGCCGACGCGTACGCGCGTGAGATCACGTGGCCGGTGCTCTACCAATGGACGCTGCTCGACGGCGTCAACGACTCCGACGCGGACCTCGATGCGGCGATCGAGCTGCTGCGCGGCCGCCACGGCATGCTCAACGTCGTCGGATGGAACGCGCTCGACGGGTTCCCGTTCCGCCGCGCGCCGCTCGAGCGCGCGGTGCATTGGGTGCGCACGCTGAAGCGCGCCGGAGTCTTCGCGACGCTGCGCGACAGCGCCGGCCAGGACGTCGAAGGCGGCTGCGGCCAGCTGCGCTCGCGCGCGCTCGCCGACTGACCGCGCTGACCGGCCGCGCTGACCGGCCGCACGGTCTTGGCGCGTCGCCCCGCTAGCTCGAACCGGCGCGTCGACCGCCAGCGAGGCCCCACTTCGCCGCGCGTGCGCCAAGCTGGCCTCGAAGCCGAGCGCGCGGCATCCTGGGATGCGAGCGTGCTCCCAAGCCGCGCCCAGAGTCGTCTTCTCGAGGAGGATCCCGATGCTCGCGAGCCTGTGTCTCGTCGCCGCCGTGCTCACGCCGCGCTCCGCCGCCGCGTGGGAACCTCCGCAGAACCAAGCGTCCACGCCGACCGCGGCCGCCCTCGCTCGAAAGGAGCCGCTCGCGGTGCTCTACGCCGGCGCGCCCGGCAGCGAGCGCGAGGCGCGATGGCTCGCGTTCCTGCGCGCGGAGTGCGCGCGCGCCGAGAGCGTCGACCTGCGCAAGCTGACACCGGGCGCCGCCGCGGACTTCGACGTCGTCGTCGCGGACTGGTCGCGGCGCTACGTCGCCGGCGCGGACGGCAAGTACGAGTTCGATTCCGACTCCGGTCACGGCGCGACGTTGCCGAGCGCGCTCGAGAAGCCGGTGATCCTGCTCGGCGCCGTCGGCGGCGAGGTCGCCCGCGCCTCGAAGATCGGTTGGTTGTGACTGTGCTTGATGGGTCAGGCGCACGGGCTGCGTCTGGAGCACGCGATCTTCCACGGGCCGCGCGAGGTCCTGCTCGAATGGAGCGAGGTCGACACGCCGAAGCACTACGCGGACTGGCCGGGCGGTGACGAGCTCGGCGCGAAGCTGCGCGTCTGGACCGTGCAGCGCGGCGAGTTCCCGAACGACTGGGACGTCGGCCTGGTCAGCGATCCCTACGGCTTCGAGGACTCGCCGGACTGCGAGTGGATCTCGAGCGGCATCAACTCGAAGGGTCCGACCGCGATGGCGCTCGGCAGGCAGGCGAACCTCTTCCTGTGGGGCTTCGCCGGCGATCCGACGCACCTGACCGAGAGCGGCAAGGCGGTGTTCGTCAACACGCTCGTCTACATGCGGCCGTTTGCGGGCGCGCCGAAGCTCGTCCCGGCCTCCGAGCGCGCGACGGTGCTCCCCGCGCGCGAGTGGGCGCTCGTCTACGCGCGGTACGCGCGGCGCAAGGTCGCCGCGCCCGAGCTCGCCGAGTGGCTCGAGTCCCGCTTCCCCGAGTCCGCCCGCGCCGCGTGCGGGCTCGACGCCGCGAAGCTCGAAGCCTACTACCAGGAGCACCTCGAGTTCCTCCGCCCGGCCGGCGAACGCGGGTTCGCCGTCGATCCGGACCTGGTCGAGCTCGGCGTCGGCAACCGCTCGAAGGCGTTCCTCGGGAAGCTCGTCCTGCGCTGGAAAGCGGCGCCCGGCGACCCGCTCTGCCAACGCTTGGCGTCGCGGTACGTAGCCGCCGGACCGTTCGCCGACGCCGCCTCCCTGGAGCGTTGGATCGCCGAGGCCGGCGAGCGGCTATTCTTCTCCGACTGCGGCGGCTTCCAGTGGCGCGTCGCGCCCGTCCGAAAGAGCCCGCCCACCCCGGCCCCCACGCGCTGACCCTCCCGAAGAGCCCATGATCCGTCGCTTCGCCGCTCTCCTCCTCGTGCCCTTGCTGCTCGCCGTCGCCGCCCAAGCCCAAGAGCGCTTCAAGCTGACGCTGCGCACCGATCCGCCAGTGGTCGCGGCCGGCGGTTGGGTCGACGTCGTCGTCGCGTACCAGCTCGAGCCCGGCTGGCGCTTCTGCGGCCCGAACTCGCCGAACGGCCCGCGCGCCGAGGTCAAGATCGAGGGACCCGCGGGCTGGGCGAAGAACAGCACGGTGTGGGCTCCGCCGGGCAAGATGCGCAAGGACGCGACCCACGGCGACGTCCAGGACCTCGGCGGCATCGGCGGGATGCGCCAGCGCTTCCGCGTGCCGTCGGACGCCGTCCCTGGCAAGTTCGAGTTCACGACGTCGACGACGCTGACGGTCGGCGACGAAACCAAGACGCTCGCCGCGCAGAAGGTCGACGGCACGACCACGGTGCTCGTCGCCGCGACCGGCGCGCGCGGCCCGCAACTGCGCAACCTCGATTCGCAGGCTCCGATCAGCGAAGAGGAGAAGGCGCTGCTCGCCAAGAACGGCTTCATGGTGCGGGCGCGGCCCGAGTTCACCGTCGCGCGCAGCAAGGACGTCGTCTGCGTCTCGCTCGACATCCTGCTCGACGCCGGTCTGCACGAGGACGCGCTCAACATCTTCTGCGAGCCCGAGGAGCGTCGCTACCTGCCGCTGCAGGGCTGGCGCGCGTTCCACGCCGACGTCGGCACCGCCGACGGCAAGCAAGCGACCGCGATCCGCGAAGTGCTGCCGCTCGAGTTCTGGGACGACGGCCTGAGCGGCGACGTCAAGGTGACCGTCGAAATCACGCTGCGGACGACGCGCGAGAGCGACAAGGCCTCGCGCATGGCGACGCAGGTGATCACGGTGCCGATCCGCTACGAGCGTTAGCCTCCCGCAGGGTGTCCACGCGCCGTTCGTGCCGTTCCCGCCGAGCGGCGGCCGACCGTCGCGCGCTCGCCGAACGGGAGCCCGTGCGAAGCGGTGCTCCCGGCGCCCGCTGACCGCGCGCGCTCGCGCGGCTAGCATCGCGAGCCACCGGTCCGCGCGACCGCGCACGACGTGCGCCGCAGGACACGGCAAGCTCGCATGGCCTCGCCCCCTCGCTCCAGCCTCGCCACGCGCGCGGCGCTCGCCGTGCTGTTGCTCGTCGGCTTCTACGTGTTCGCGCTCGCGCTGGCCGCGCTGCTCGTCTGGTGGCCGTTCTCCGGCTTGACGGCGCCGATGCAGCTCGCGGTGCCGTCGATCCTCGGCGCGGCGATCATCCTGTGGTCGCTCGTCCCGCGGATCGACCGGTTCGAGCCCCCGGGGAAGCTGTTGACCGCCTCAGAGCACCCGCGCTTGTTCGCGGAGCTCGCCGCGGTCGCGTCGCGCACCGGCCAGGCGATGCCGTCGGAGGTGTACCTCGTCAACGACGTCAACGCGTTCGTCGCCCAGCGCGGCGGCGTCATGGGTTTCGGCAGTCGCCGCGTGATGGGGATCGGGTTGCCGTTGCTGCACGGGCTGACGGTGGCCGAGCTGCGAGCGGTCGTCGCGCACGAGTTCGGTCACTTCGACGGCGGCGACACGCGCCTCGGGCCGTGGATCCACAAGACGCGCTCCGCGATCGGGCGCACGATGACGAACCTGGAGCGCGGCGACCACGCGATCCTGCGCAAGCCCTTCGAGCTCTACGCCGGGTTCTTCCTGCGCGTGACGAAGGGGATCTCGCGCGAGCAGGAGCTCGCCGCCGACCGCCTCGCCGC
>JADLBP010000191.1 GCA_020847695.1 Planctomycetota bacterium | reverse complement strand
CGCAGTGCTTCGCCGCTCCAGACGCCGAGCATCTTCGCGGGCTCTTCGGCGAGCTTCTCTTCCTCGTTGCGGATGTACGGCACGACGTTGCCGAGGATGTCGAGGCTCGCGACGCCGGGATAGCCCGCGCCGGAGATCGCTTGGAAGCTGGTGACCAACACGTCGCCGAGCCCGAACGCGCGCTCGAGCGGTGCGAGCGCGAGCGTCAGCACGGTCGCGGTGCAATTCGGGTTGCAAACCAACGCACCGCGCGTGCCGCGCAACCGCTGCTGCACGCGCGCGAGCTCGACGTGCTCCGCGTTGACTTCGGGGATCAAGAGCGGCACGTCGGCGTGCATGCGGAACGCGCTCGCGTTCGAGAACACCCACGCGCCGCGCGCGGCGAACGCGGGCTCGAGCTCGAGCGCCGGCGCTGTGTCGAGCGCGGAGAACACGACGCGAGCACCGAGGCCGGCGAGCTCGTCTGCGTCCGCTTTCCGCAATCGCGTTTCGCCCAGGCCGCCGTACGCGGGACCGTGGCTCTCCGCCGAGAGCCGCCACGCGCACGCTTCGTCGTAGCGTTTGCCCGCGTTCTGCTCGCTCGCCGCCAACGCGACGACGCGGAACCACGGGTGGCGCGCGAGGCGCGCGACGAAGCGCTGTCCGACGACGCCGGTGGCGCCTAGGACCGCGACGGGGATCGGACGACGGGGAACGGGCATGGCGCCCCATCCCAACCGACGCCAACGATCCTTCAAGCGCCGGCCCGCGATTCCGGATGTCGCGCGAGCCTGGCGCCGCGGCGGGGCGCCCCTACAATGCTCGGCCCCCTAGAACTTGCGAGCCATGACCAAGCCCTCCTCCAACGATCCCCTGCACAGCGAAATCGAGTCCGCCCTCGAGGGCATCAACCTCCAGGACCTCGACGAGCAAGGCCGAGCACCGCGAGCGAAAGGCGCGCGCGGACCGAGCCTCTGGAAGGGCGTGGTAGCCGGCGTCAGCGGTCGCGACGTGATCATCGAGCTCGGACCGCGCGCGCAAGGCGTGATCGCGCTGACCGAGTTCGACACCGAGCCCAAGGTCGGCGAGGTGTTCGAGTTCACCGCGCACGGCCAGGAGGACGGACTCTGGAAGCTCTCGCGCCGCGAAGCGAAAGCGCTCGCCGCGTGGAACGACATCCAGGTCGGCTCGCTGGTCAAGGCACGAGTCAGCGGGCAGAACACCGGCGGGCTCGAGCTCTCGATCGGACCGCTGCGCGCGTTCATGCCGGCGTCGCACGTGTCGCTCGAGCGCGTCGAGAACCTCGCGCAGTTCATCGGTCAAGCGTTCGAGGTCGAGGTGCTCGAAGTCGACGTCGACAAGAAGCGCGTGCTCGTCTCGCGCCGCAGCGTGCTCGCCAAGGAGCGCGAGACGCAGCGCGAAGCGACCGTCGGCGGGCTCGCGGTCGGCCAGATCATCCAAGGCAAGGTCACCCGCGTCGAAGCGTTCGGCGCGTTCGTCGACCTCGGCGGCCTCGAGGGCCTGGTGCACGTCTCCGCGCTGTCGCGCAAGCGCGTCGAGAACCCCGCGGACATCGTCCACGTCGGCCAGCAGGTCAAAGCCAAGATCATGAAGATCGAGGACGGCGGCCGGCGCATCGCGCTCTCGATGAAGGAGCTCGAAGCCGATCCCTGGGAGGAAGTCGGCAACCGCATCGCGCCCGGGCTGCAGATGAGCGGCCGCGTCGTGCGCTTGATGGAGTTCGGCGCGTTCGTCGAGCTGATGCCCGGCATCGAAGGTCTGCTGCACGTCAGTCAGATGGGCAAGGAACGCGTGCGCCGCCCGCAAGACGCGGTCAAGCCCGGCGAGACCGTGTCGGTGCGCGTCGTCACCGTCGATCCGCGCGCGAAGCGAATCGCGCTATCACGCCTCGACGATCGCGGCGCACTGATCGGCTCCGAGGACGCTGTCGAAGGCTCGGTGATCGAAGAGGTCATCCAGCGCACGCAAGTCGAGGCGAAGACCAACCTGGGCTCGCTGTTCAAGAAGGCGCTCGGCGACAAGAAGTGAGCGGCGGGCCCGGCGGTTCCGACGCGGCGCTCGCCCGATTAGGATCGAGGGCGTGGATCCGCTGCACGTGATCGCCGACCGCAAGATCCAGGAGGCGCTCGAGCGCGGCGAGTTCGAGCGCCTGCCGGGCGCGGGCCGGCCGCTCGAGCTCGACGACCTCTCGCGCGTGCCCGAGGAGCTGCGCGGTGCATACATGGTGCTCAAGGGCTCGGGGTTCCTGCCCGAGGAGCTCGAGCTGAAGCGCGAGCTGTTGCGCCTCGAGGATCTGATCGCCGCCTGTCACGACGAGGGTGCGCGCGCGAAGCTCGTCGGCGCGCGAACGAGCGCCGCGCTGCGCTACGCGCTGCTGCTCGAGAAGCGCGGGTTCGGCCCCGCGCACCAGGAATACGGCGAGCGGCTCGCGGAGAAGCTCGCGCGGCATCCGGCTGACGCGCCGCGGCGCGACGAGCGTTAGCGGTCCACGCGCGGCGCGCCCACGTCCGGAGAGCGCGGACTTGCCGTCCGCCCGCGGCGCGCGCAGACTTGCGAGCGCGAGACGCCATGGCGCGCGCGACCGTTCGATCGACTGAAACGCAACCCCGCGGGCTCGCGTCCCGCCGCCGTCCGCGTGCCGAGGCGACCGCGTGCCGAGGCGACCGCGTGCGTCGCCGCGCTGCTGCTCGCGAGTTGCGCCGGCCCGCGCGGCACCGAGCCGACTTGGATCTACGGGCTCTCCCGGGGGCTGTACTCGGGCGAAACGACCGAGTACCAACCCGGCGGTCAGTCCGCGAACAACGTCGGCATGCTGGCGATCCTGGTCCTGCCGTTCGCGGTGGACACCGTGCTCTTGCCGATCACGGTCCCCCACGACCTCTGCTTCGTCGACTGATCGGCGGCGCGGCGCGTCAGCGACCCGCGATGCGGCTCACCGTCGAGTACAGCGTGCGCGCGAGCCCGGAGTCGATGCTGGTCAGCGCGTTCGAGCTCCAGCGGCCGGTCTTCTCGAGCAAGTAGTCGACCAGCATGTCGTCGAGCCCGCTCGCGAGCAGGTAGCCGCCCTTGCCCGCGTGGATCGACTCCAAGAGCCGCAGGAAGCCGACGCGCTTCATCGACTCCATCCGCGCGGTGACCCCCGCGGTCGCGGCGGGGCCGCGCATCAGCTCGACCTCGCGCGCGGCGAGTCGCACGAGGCGCTCGCCGATCCGGAAGCCGACGCAATCCGCGCCTTCGAGCACCGGCTCGAGCGTTCGAGCGCCTTTCGGCACGTGCCCGCGTTCCGCGATCAGTCCGTTCGCGCAGTGGAGCTCGATCCAACCGCTCGCGTAGTCGCGTGGCTCGACGATCACCGCGCGCCGCTGCGCATCGATCGTCACCGTGCGGCGATGGCCGCCGTCGATGCGCTTGCGCCGCGCCGCGGCGATGCGCTCGACACCGAAGAGCCCCTTGAGCGTCGCGAACGCGTGGTACGCGTACGCCGCGTGCAACAGACGAGCTTCGACCAGCGGACCGAGCTCGCCGCTCGCGAGCTCGTCGCGGACGACGTCGAACCACGGCAGGAAGTAACAGTCCTCCGCGACCCACACGTTGCGAAAGCGGCGGAACTGCTCCGTGTGCCGGAAGTGCTTGAGCAGCAGCACCGGCGTGTCGATCAGGAGGTCGACCGACCCGAGCTCGAAGCGCGCGAGCGACGCGAGCACCTGAGGCACCGCCTGCTTGCCGACCGCCATGTAGACGAGATCTGCGCCTGCGAAGCTCCGCGCGTCGAGCGACGCGAGCGCGCGCACGTCGAAGCGCCGGCCCGCGAGCGTCTCCTCGCGCGCGCTGCGTCCGAGCACCCCGTGGATCTCGAAGCGTTCGCCCGCGGCGACCAGCGCCGGGACCGCGGTCTCCTTGACGCGCTTGCCCGCGCCGACGATCCAGACGCGCCGCGTGCTCACGCTCGAACCTCCGCACGCTTCGCTCCGAGCTTCGCCCTGAGGTGCTCCGCGAGTCGGATCGAGAGCGCGGTGATCGTGAACGTCGGATTCGCCGAGCCGCTGGTCGGGAACACCGAGCCGCCCGCGAGCCACACGTTGGGCACCGCGTGGAGCTTGAGTTCGGCGTCGACCACCGAACGGCGCGGATCGCGGCCCATCCGCGTCGTGCCGAGGTGGTGCGAGGCGTCCTGGTCGATCGGCCACGGCTCGGCGCGCTCGAGCGAGCTGTCGAGCTTGCCGAAGCCGTTCGCCGCGAGCTCCTCGCGCAACGCGGCATGGAGCGCGATCAACGAGCTCTTGTCGCGCGCGGTCGGACGGTGACGCACGACGGTCTCGGGTTGGCCGTACTCGTCGCGCTCGCTGCCGAGCAGCACGCGGTTCTCCGGATCGGGTTCCATCTCCATGAAGTTGCGCAACCGTACCGCACGCACCTTCGGTCGCGCACGCCCGAACACGCGGTGGTACGCGTAGCGCGACACTTTCGGTGCGTCCGCGACGACGTTCCAGCCGAGACCGAGCCAACCGCTCGCCGTCTTGCGCTCGTTCTGCAGGTCGGAATCGTCGCCGGTCTCCGAGTAGTCGCGCAGCGAGACCGTCTCGGCCTTGCCCTTGCCGCGGACTCGGCGCATCACGAGCTTCGAACGCTTCGCGAGCGCGACCAACGACTCGACTCCGCGCGAATCGGACCACGGGAACAGCGGCTCGAAGCGCACGTAGCTGTTCAAGAGCTCTCGCTCGCGCTGCACTCCTTCGGAGAAGCGCAGGCCCGCGTAACCGGCGAAGCCCTCGTGCAGCGCGCCGAAGAAGTACGGCAGCTCGACGATCGGCCGCGCGAGCGCGACGACGCCGTGGTAGTTCTTCGGGTGGTTCATCAGCCAGCGCCCGACTTGATCGTGCTCGTTGCCGAGCCCTCGCTCGCAGAGATCGCGCGAGACCAGCAGCAGCCGCGCGTTCTCGAGACCGCCGGTCGCGAGGACGAACGCGCGAGCCGCGAGCTCGCTCTCGCCGCCGCGCGAGCTCCGGATGCGCGCTCGCTCGACCGCGCCGCGCGCGGAGCGCAACTCGAGCACCGTCGCGTCGAGGAACAAGTCGACGCCGGCACGCTCGAAGATCGCGCCGTGCTCGCGCGCGAAGTTCTGAGGCTCGGCCGCCGCGAGGAAGACCTTCTCGTCGAGCGCGCGCCACGTCGGCCGCCACTCGCCGCTCTCGCGCAATTCCGAGAGGCCGGTCGCGAACCGCTCGAGCGACGCGAAGCGATAGCGCGCCGCCGCGGCCCAAAACGGCACGAGCTCCTCGCGCGCGATCGGCCAGCCCGACTCGGCGAGGAACGGGCGCGTCTCGAAGTCGATCGCGTCCAACGGACTCGCGAGCCCCGCCCACGTCGTCGACGCGCCGCCGAACACCCGCTCGCGCGAGTAATCCTTGATCCGGATGCCGTCGCTCTTGACGCGTCGCAGCCGGTCGCCGAGCGCCGTCGGCGTCCGCCGGCCGCTCTCCAGCACCGCGATCCGCAGGCCGGAGTCCGCGAGCTCGCGCGCGACCGTCATCCCCGCCGGACCGGAACCGACGATCACCAGGTCGTACTCGGCGGCGCGCGGCGCGTCGGCTTCGGCCAGGTCGTGGATCATCGCGCGCGCGGTCTCGATCAGTAGCTCTCGGCCTTGGAGGGGAACTCCGTGGCCTTGACGTCGCGCACGTAGTGCTCGAACGCGTCTTGCATCGCCTTGCCGAGCTCGGCGTAGCGACGCACGAAGCGTGGATGGAAGCGCGTGTAGAGCCCGAGCATGTCGTGCGTGACCAGGATCTGCCCATCGCAGCCCGCGCCGGCGCCGATGCCGATCACCGGCACGCTGACCGACTTCGACACTTCCGCGGCGAGCGCCGCCGGCACCTTCTCGATCACGATCGCGAACACGCCCGCCGCTTCGAGCGCTTTCGCGTCGCGGCGCACCTCGTCGGCCTCCTCGGGCTCGGTCGCGCGCACCTGATACGTGCCGAAGCGGTGGATCGACTGCGGCGTCAGGCCGAGGTGCCCCATCACCGGGATGCCGACGCCGACGATCTTCTCGATCGTCTTCGCGATCGCCGCGCCGCCCTCGAGCTTGACCGCTTCCGCGCCCGCTTCCTTGATCATCCTCCCGGCGTTGCGCAGCGCTTCGTCGGCGTTGACCTGGAACGACATGAACGGCATGTCGGCCACGACCAGCGCGCGCTCGACTCCGCGCGAGACGACTTCGGTGTGGTAGAGCATCTGCTCCAACGTCACGCGCACGGTCGTCTCGTGGCCCTGGATCACCATGCCGGCCGAATCGCCGACGAGCACGACGTCGATGCCGGATTCGTCGACCAGCTGCGCCGTCAGGAAGTCGTAGGCGGTCAGCGCCGCGATCTTCTCGCCGCGCTGCTTCATCTGCACGAGCGAGCGCGTCGTCACCTTCTTGGTCACGGCGCTCGCCTTGGGTTTGGTCGGCATGCGTCCCAACCTACCGCGCCGCGCTCGGCCGCGCGAGCGAGTCGAGGTACGACAACGCCGCGTTCGCGCCGTCGAGCGCCGCGCTCATGATCCCGCCCGCGTAACCCGCGCCCTCGCCGAGGGGGTACAGGTTCGAGAAGCCGCGCGCCAGCCGCGACTGTCGATCGCGCGGCACGCGCACCGGCCCGGAGCTGCGCGATTCGAGGCCGACGAAGAGCCCGTCGGCGCTCGCGAAGCCGGGCAGCTGGCGATCGAAGCGCTCGAGCGCCCGCGCGAGCGCGCCGCGCGCGACCGGCGGCACGAGCTCGTCGAGCCGCGCAGACACCGTGCCGAACGGGTACGTCGAATGACGCACGCTCGCGCCCTTGCGCCCGGCGAGGAAGTCCGCCGCGGTCTGCGCGGGCGCGGTGTAGTCGCCTCCGCCGGCCTCGAAGAAGCGCGCCTCGAGCTCGCGTTGGAAA
The DNA here is from genome assembly GCA_020847695.1 of Planctomycetota bacterium. GTDB lineage: Bacteria > Planctomycetota > UBA1135 > UBA1135 > JACRIN01. Next base: position 4,945 of record JADLBP010000191.1, on the reverse strand, counting down.
CGCACGCCGTCGAACGGCTGCGAGCCGAACTCCGCCGATCCGAACGTGGTCACCAACGCCGCCGTCGCCCAGCCCGACGAGTGCCGCGAGTTGCTCATGCCGTTGGTGCAGAGCAAGCCGGGCTCGTTGACGCTCGCGACGATGCGACCGCCGGGGCACATGCAGAACGAGTACGCCGCCGGCAGCGCGCCGTCGGACTTCGAGATCAGGTTGTAGCTCGCCGCGCCGAGCTGTCGGGTCGCCGCGCCGTAACGCGCGCGATCGACGAGCTCCTGCGGGTGCTCGATCCGCAGCCCGAGCTGGAACGGCTTCGCCTCGAACGGCACGCCCTGCGCGTGCAACGTCCGCCACGTGTCGCGCGCGGAATGCCCGACCGCGAGGAAGCAGACCTCGCATTCGATCGGCCCCGCGGTCGTGTCGGCGGCGACCACCGCGCGCTCGCCGTCACCGCGCAGCGAGAGCCCCTCGAGGCGCGTGCGGAACAGGAAGCGCACGCCGTCGGCGCGCATCCTCGCGCGCAGGGTCGGCAGGATGCGATGCAGCCGATCGGTGCCGATGTGGGCCAGCGAGTCGTACGCGATCGAAGGCGGCGCGCCGCAGGCGACGAGCTCGTCGAGCAGCACGACCTCCAGCGGATCGTCGACGCGCGTGTAGATCTTCCCGTCCGAGTACGTGCCCGCGCCGCCCTCGCCGAAGAGCAGATTCGCCTCGGGATCGACGACGCGGGTGCGGTGGAACTGCACCAGCGGCCGCGAGCGCTCCTCGACCGGCGGCCCGCGCTCGATCAGCGTCACCGCGAGGCCGTTCTTCGCGAGCAACCCCGCGGCGAAGAGCCCCGCCGGCCCCGAGCCGACGACCAACGCACGCCGCGCCCGCGCCGCGTCGTCGAGCCCGTCGACCCGCGTACGCCCGGTCTCCGGCGCGCGCTTCAGCTTGCCGCCAGCGAGCTCGCGCTTCGCCGCCGCGGAACGCAGCGCACCCGGCCGGACGACGACGTCGACATGGCATACGAACTCGAGTCGCCTCGCGCCGTTGCGCCAACGCGCGTCCAGCGCCTTGCGCGCGATGCGCAGACCGGCGAGCTCCTCCGGCGCGAGCCCGAGGCGCGCGCGCGCCTTGTCAACGAGCCGCGCTTCCGGCTCGCCGACGGCGAGCGCGAGGTCGAACAAGCGGTAGGTTTCGAGCGCGTGCGGATCCGACATCGGCGGGGCCTCCTCTGGCCCAGGTCCAACGAGCGCACGATCCTACACGGCGCACGCATCGTAGGAACGGGCGTCCGAGCCCTGGCGCGGCGCGCGCGCGCCCCTATCCTTGTCGCTCCCCATGGCCAAGGAACACTCGATCGAACCGGCGGCGTTCGCCCCGATCCTCGCCGATCTCGGGCTCGATCCGCAAACGCTGCCGCAGATCGACCCGTCGACGTTCGCCGAAGCGAAGGGCAGCATCGGGCGCGGCCGCGGCGACGTCTTCCTCGGTCCGATCGGGACCGGGCTCGACATCCCGGCTGCGAGCGCGCTCTACAAGAAGCACGTCGATCCGGTGCTCGGCCCCGCGAACGCGATGGTGCTCTACTTCAAGAGCCCGCGCGTCGACGCCGAGCTCGCGAGATGGCGCAATCATCTGTGGCCGTGGCTCCACGTCGTCGGGCTCTACCGCATCCAAGGCGGCGCGATCCGACGCGAATCGTTCGGCGGCGCCGAGTCGCTGCCGGGCAAGGCGGAGCGCGATGGCTTCGTGCTGGTCGCTAAGCGCCGCGAGCACGTGATGTCGCCGACCTCGACCACCGCGAAGTTCGACGCGAACGCCGGCGGCTGGAACCCGCAACCCGGGAACCCGGGCTACGCGCACTATCGCTGGATGCGCCGCTACGTCGGCCGCTTCGCCAAGGTCGAAGACGGCGCTCGCGTGCTCGACTTCGGCAGCGGCGCGGGTTGGGTCGGCATCGAAGCCGCTCTCCAGGCGAAGGACGTCGAGCTGTGCGCGTTCGACCCGAGCCCGGAGATGACCCGCTTCGCCGCGGAGAACGCGCGCGCCGCCGGCGTCGCGAAGTTCACCGCGCGCGTCGGCTTCGGCGAGCATCCGCCGTTCCCTGCCGCCGGCGAGCGCACGTTCGACGTCGTCTTCTCGTCCGGAGTCGTCAGCTTCTCGCCCGACATCGAGCAGTGGTGCGACGGGCTGGTCTCGACGCTCCACTCGGGCTCGACGCTGGTGATCGGCGACATCCAACGCGAATCTGCGGGCATGCAGAAGCGCCGCGCGAACCGGATCCTGCTCCCCGCTCGCGAGCTGAACGCGCAGACGCCGGCCGAGGTCCGCGCGCGCCTCGAACGCCGCGGGCTGCTGCACGAGGCGACCGCGGGCTACCAGTTGACCGATCCGATCCCGCAGCTCACCCACCACGCCGACAAGAAGCTCGGAGGCGTGCTGTCGCCGGTGTTGCTCGCGCTGAATCGCGCCGCGGCGGGCTCGAGCCTCGCGCCGAGCCGCTTCGACAGCTGGGTGATGCGCTTCAAGAAGCGCTGAGCGTTCGCTCCGCGGCGTCGACACCGCCCCGGTGGTCGGCCGCCCGTCCCGCCCGTTCCAGCGAACACGAGGAAGTCCTCTCGGAGCCCGCCGGGCGGCTTCCTGGCGATCGCGGCGGTCGCGGCGAGCGCGGGCCGTCGCTCGCGCGCCGCGCGGTCAGCGCTTTTCCGGCGTCGGCTTCTTCGGCGCCGGGATCTTGGAGCCCTGGGTGTAGTCGAGCAGCCGCGCGAGCATCGATTTCATTTCGCTGCGCCGGACGATGCGATCGATCTGGCCCTTCTCGAGCAGGAACTCCGCGCGCTGGAAGCCCGCCGGCAGCTCCTGCTTGATCGTCGAAGCGATCACCCGCGGTCCCGCGAAGCCGATCAGCGCGCCCGGCTCGGCGAGCGTCACGTCGCAGACCGAAGCGAACGAAGCAGTGACGCCTCCGGTGGTCGGATGGGTCATCACGCAGACCGAGAAGCCGCCGCGGTCGCCGAGGTCCGACAGCGCGGCGCACGTCTTCGCCATCTGCATCAGCGACAGCACGCCCTCGTGCATCCGCGCGCCGCCGGAGCTGGTGAAGATCACCAGCGGCCGGCCGAACTTGACGGCGAGCTCGCACGCGAGCGCGATCTTCTCGCCGACGACCTCGCCCATCGAGCCGCCCATGAACGAGAAGTCGAGCACCGCGAGCACGACCTCGCGCCCCTGGATCGCGCCGGTGCCGCAGAGCAGCGCCTCGGTCTGACCGGTACGGGCCTCCGCGCGACGCACCTTGTCGAGGTACGGCACCTGGTCGTTGAACTCGAGCCGGTCGAGCGCGCGGATGTCGGTGAAGTACTCGTGCCACGTGCCTTCGTCGATCAAGAGCGCGATGCGCTCCTTGCCGGGCAGCGTGAAGTGGAACTCGCAGGCCGGGCAGACGCGCGCCTTCTCCTCGAGCTCCTTGCGGTAGATCATCTGCCCGCAGTTCTCGCACTTCAGCCAGAGGCCGCCGGGCATCTCGCGCTTCTTGCGCGTCCGCGAGAATCGGGTTTCGGACAGCTTCTCGCCGCTCTCCGCGGTCGGATCCGGCTTCTCGTTCTCGGTCACGCTCTCGCTCCTCGCTTCGCGTCGTGTTTGTCGCGCTCGATCCGGGCGAGCTCGCGCATCCGCGCGATCGTCGCCGACATGTCGCTCGCGCCGAAGATCGCCGAGCCCGCGACGAAAGCGTTGGTTCCCGCCTCCGCGCAGACTCCGATCGTCTTCTCGCTCAGACCACCGTCCATCTCGACGTGGCCGCAGAAGCCCTGGGCACGCAACCAGCGCACCTTGCTCAGGACCTCGGGCATGAACTTCTGGCCGCCGAAGCCCGGGAACACGCTCATCACGAGCACGAGGTCGACGTCGCCGAGGATCGGCTCGAGCTCCTCGACGCGCCGATCCGGATTCAGCGAGACGCCGACGACCGGCACGCCCTGGTCGCGGAACGCCGCGATCACCTCGCGCGACGCGGACGCGCTCGGCGCGACCTCCCAGTGGAAGGTCAGCACGTGCGCCCCGGCCGCGGCGTATTCCTTCGCGTAGCGTTTGGGCTCCGAGATCATCAGGTGGACGTCGAGCGGCCGGCGCGCGACCTTCTTCAGCGCGGCGACGACCGGCGGTCCGATCGTCAGGTTCGGCACGAAGTGGCCGTCCATGACGTCGACGTGCAACCAGTCGGCTCCGGCGTCCTCGACCCGCCGCGTCTCGTCACCGAGGCGCGCGAAGTCCGCCGACAAGAGCGAGGGCGAGATCAGATTCGCCGGCCAATCCATCGGCGCGCGAGGATAGCCGCTCGACCGCGGGCGGTCGAGCGGCGTTCCCCTTCACGAGCCCCAACCACCGGGGCTTCCACTTGCTCCTGCTCGCCGACGGAGAGCGCTTGCTCGCCGGCGGAACTTCAACGGATCGAGAGCGACGTGATGCCGGGGAGCGCCTTGCCCTCGAGCAGCTCGAGCGACGCGCCACCGCCGGTGGAGATGTGCTTGATCTTGTCGCCGAGCCCGAGCAGCTCGATCGCCGCGACCGAATCCCCGCCGCCGACGACGGTGTAGCCGGAGCACTCCGCGACCGCCTTGCCGACCGCCGCGGTGCCCTGACGGAACGTCTCCATCTCGAAGACGCCCATCGGGCCGTTCCACATCACCGTCTTCGCCGTCTTGATCTTGTCCGTGAAGAGCTTGCGCGTCTTCGGACCGATGTCGAGCGCCATCCAGCCGCCCGGGATGTCGAGCGGGCTGTTCTTCGAACGCGCGTCTTCCTTGAGCTCGTCCGCGACGACGTGGTCGATCGGCAAGAGGATCTCGACGCCGCGTTCCTTCGCCTTGGCGAGCGCCGCCTTGCAGACGTCGAGACGCTCGTCCTCGCAGAGCGACTTGCCGATCGCGTGGCCTTGCGCCTTCAGGAACGTGTACGCCAT
>JADLBP010000190.1 GCA_020847695.1 Planctomycetota bacterium | reverse complement strand
TGCACGGCTTCAGCGAAGTGCTCTACGCGTTCTCGTCCGCCGGCAACAACAACGGCAGCGCGTTCGCGGGGCTGAACGCGAACGTGCCCTTCTACAACGTCGCGCTCGGGGTCGCGATGCTGATCGCGCGCTACTTGGTCGCGTTGCCGGTGATCGCGATCGCGGGCTCTCTCGCCGCGAAGAAGTGCGTGCCCGCCTCGGTCGGCACGCTGCCGACGCACGGACCGCTGTTCGTCTGCTTGCTGGTCGGCGTCGTGCTGCTGGTCGGCGCGCTGACCTTCTTGCCCGCGCTCTCGGCCGGTCCGATCGTCGAGCACCTGCAGCTCGTCTCCGGAGGCAACCCGTGAACACGTCCTCGCGACATGCGGAACGCCGCGCGCCGAGCCTCGCCGATTCGCGGCTGCTCGTCGAGGCGTTGGGAGCTTCGTTCTCGAAGCTCGATCCCCGCCGTCAGGTGAAGAACCCGGTGATGTTCGTCACGTGGGTCGGAGCGGCGTTCACGACGCTGCTCGGATGCTGCTCGCTCGCGGGCATCGGCGAGAGTGCGACCGGCTTCGTCTTCACGGTCGCGGCGTGGCTCTGGTTCACCGTGCTCTTCGCCAACTTCGCGGAAGCGATGGCGGAGGGGCGAGGCAAGGCGCAGGCGGCGTCGCTCAAGCGCTCGCGGGGCGAGACGGTCGCCAAAGCGCTGCCGCGGGGCAAGCGCGACGAGCCCTTCATGCTGGTGCCCGCCGAGTTGCTCACGAAGGGTCAGATCGTGCTCGTCGAGGCCGGCGACATGATCCCGTGCGACGGCGAGGTGATCGAAGGCGCCGCGTCGGTCGACGAGAGCGCGGTCACCGGCGAGAGCGCGCCGGTGATCCGCGAGTCCGGCGGCGACCGGAGCTCGGTGACCGGCGGCACGCGCGTGCTCTCCGACTGGTTGGTGATGCGCGTCACCGCGCGCACCGGCGAGTCGTTCCTCGATCGCATGATCGCGCTGGTCGAGGGCGCGAAGCGTCAGAAGACGCCGAGCGAGGTCGCGCTCGGGATCCTGCTCGCGGGGATGACGTTGGTGTTCCTGCTCGCGGTCGCGACGTTGCTGCCGTTCTCGCGCTTCGCGGTCGCCGCCAACGGCGCCGGGCAGCCGATCGGACTGTCGGTGCTGGTCGCGTTGCTCGTGTGCCTGATCCCGACGACGATCGGCGGATTGCTGTCCGCGATCGGCATCGCGGGCATGGACCGGCTGATCCGCAAGAACGTGATCGCGACGTCGGGTCGCTCGGTCGAGGCCGCGGGAGACGTCGACGTGCTGCTGCTCGACAAGACGGGGACGATCACGCTCGGCAACCGGCAGGCGACCAGCTTCGTGCCCGCGCGCGGCACCAGCGAGCGCGAGCTCGCAGACGCGGCGCAGCTCGCGTCGCTGGCCGACGAGACCCCGGAGGGCCGCAGCATCGTCGTGCTCGCGAAGACCACCCACGGCCTGCGCGAACGCGCGATCCACGAGCTCGGCGCGACGTTCGTGCCGTTCAGCGCCCACACGCGGATGAGCGGCGTCGATCTCGACGGCCGTCGAATCCGCAAGGGCGCGTTCGACGCGCTCGCGAGCTGGGTGAAGGAGCACGGCGGCCGCGTGCCCGCGGACGTCGACACCACGGTCCGGGAGATCGCGAAGTCCGGCGGCACGCCGCTGGTCGTCGCCGACGGGCCGCGTGTGCTCGGCGTCGTGCACCTGAAGGACGTGCTCAAGGGCGGCATACGCGAGCGTTTCGCCGATCTGCGGCGGATGGGCATCCGCACGGTGATGATCACCGGCGACAACGCGCTGACCGCCGCGGCGATCGCCGCCGAAGCGGGCGTCGACGACTTCCTCGCGCAGGCGACGCCGGAGGCGAAGCTCGCGCTGATCCGCGAGATGCAGGCGAAGGGCCACCTCGTCGCGATGACCGGCGACGGCACGAACGACGCGCCGGCGCTCGCCCAAGCGGACGTCGCGGTCGCGATGAACAGCGGCACGCAAGCCGCCAAGGAGGCCGGCAACATGGTCGACCTCGACTCGAACCCGACCAAGCTGATCGAGATCGTCGAGACCGGCAAACGCACGTTGATGACGCGCGGTGCGCTGACCACCTTCAGCATCGCGAACGACGTCGCCAAGTACTTCGCGATCCTGCCGGCGGCGTTCGCGCTGACGTTCCCCGAGCTCGGGAAGCTCGACGTGATGCACCTGCACTCGCCGCAGTCGGCGATCCTGTCCGCGGTGATCTTCAACGCGTTGGTGATCGTCGCGTTGGTGCCGATCGCGTTGCGCGGCGTGAAGTACCTCCCTATCGGCGCGTCGTCGCTGCTCGCGCGCAACCTCGGCGTCTGGGGCGTCACCGGTCTGCTCGTGCCGTTCGCCGGCATCAAGGCGATCGATCTCGCGCTCTCCCTGTTCCTGTAGAGGCTCCCATGCTCACCCTGCTGCTCTCCGCGCTGCGACTGCTCTTCGCGCTCTCGCTGTTGACCGGCGTGCTGTACCCGGCGTTGGTGCTGGTGGTCGCGCGCTTCGCGTTCCCCGAGCAGGCGAGCGGCAGCCTGATCGAACGCGACGGCCGCGTCGTCGGCTCGCGCCTGATCGGCCAACCGTTCGAATCGGCGCGTTGGTTCGCGAGCCGGCCGTCCGCGACCCAGGCGCGACCGTACGACGCGAGCGCGTCGTCGGGCTCGAACCTCGGTCCGACGAGCCCCGCGCTCGCCGACGCGGTGCGCATGCGCGTCGCGCTCTGGCGCGAGCGCGTCGGCACGCGCGCCGCCGTGCCCGTCGACCTGGTCACCGCGTCCGCGAGCGGGCTCGACCCGCACCAGAGCCCGGCGGCGGCGCTGTTCCAGGCCGAGCGCGTCGCCGCGGCGCGCGGGCTCGATCCGGCGCGCGTGCGTGCGCTGGTCGAGCAACACGTCGAACGGCGTACGGCCGGTTTCCTCGGCGAGCCAAGAGTCAACGTGCTCGAGCTCAACCTCGCTCTCGACGCGTTGCGTTGAGACACTGACGCCGTGACCGATCGTCGTCCGACGCCCGAGGAGATGCTCGCGGTCGCCGCCGCGGAGGCGGCACGCGCCCGTCGCGGTCGCTTGAAGATCTTCTTCGGCGCCGCGCCGGGAGTCGGCAAGACGTACGCGATGCTCGAATCGGCGCTCGCGCGCCGGCGCGAAGGCATCGACGTTCGGATCGGATGGCTCGAGACGCACGGCCGCCAGGACACCGCGAACCTCGCCGCGAGCCTCGAGCGACTGCCGCCGCGCGTCATCGACTATCGCGGCATCCGTCTCGCGGAGTTCGACCTCGACGCGGCGCTCGCGTGTCGGCCGAAGATCCTGATCGTCGACGAGCTCGCGCACACCAACGCCGCCGGTTCCCGCCACGCGCGGCGGTGGCAGGACGTCGAGGAGCTACTCGAAGCCGGCATCGACGTCTACTCGACGCTCAACGTCCAACACATCGAGAGCCTGAACGACGTCGTCGCGCAGATCACCGGCGTCGTCGTGCGCGAGACCGTCCCCGACGGCGTCTTCGATCGCGCGGACGAGATCGAGCTCGTCGACCTGCCTTCCGACGAGCTGCTCGCGCGGCTGCGCGCCGGCAAGGTCTACATCCCGACGCAAGCCGAGCGCGCGGCGGAGAACTTCTTCAAGAAGGGCAACCTGATCGCGCTGCGCGAGCTCGCGTTGCGACGCGCGGCCGAACGCGTCGACGCACAGGCGGCCGAGTGGAAGCGCGAGCAAGGCATCCGCGAGCCCTGGGCGACGCGCGAGCGCTTGCTGGTCGCCGTCAGCGGCTCGAAGCAGGGCGCCGACGTCGTGCGCGCCGCGTACCGGATGGCCGCGCGGCTGCGCGCGCCGTGGATCGCGCTCTCGGTCGAGACGCCGGCGTACCAACAACTCCGCGAAGAGGATCGCGAAGCGCTCGACGCGCACCTCGCGCTCGCCGCGCGACTGGGCGCCCAGACGCTGGTCGTGCGCGGCGAGAGCGTCGTCGACGAGATCCTGGCGGTCGCCCGCGAGCGTGAGGCGACGCGTGTGATCGTCGGCCGCGAGCGTGAGCGGCGGTGGCTGCGCTTCGCGCGGCGCTCGCTCGGCGAGGAGCTCGTGCTGCGCGCCGAGGACGTCGAGGTGCTGGTCACCTCCGGCGAGCTCGCGGACGAGCCGCCGCAGCAGCGCCCGGTGCGGAGCGCGCACGCGAAGCTCGGCGACTACGCGTTCGGGACGATGGTGGTGCTCGCGAGCACGCTGGTCTGCTACCTGACGCGTGGCCTGTTGACGCTCGCGGACCAGGCGATGATCTACCTCTTCGGCGTCCTGGTGGTCTCGACGCGCGTGACCCGCGCGCCGGCGTTGGTCGCCGCCGTGCTGAGCGTCGCTGCGCTCGACTTCTTCTTCGTCGAACCGGTGTTCACCTTCGACGTCTCGCACCTGCGCTACCTGATCACGTTCGGCGTGATGCTGATCGTCGCGTTGACGGTTTCGACGTTCACACTGAGGTTGCGCGACCAAGCGGACGCCGCGCGACAGCGCGAGCGCCGGACCGCGGCGCTCTACGCGATGAGCCGCCAGTTCGTGATCGAGACCGGCGTCGGCGAGATCGGCGCCACCGCGGTCGCCGCCGTCCGCGAGCTGCTCGACGTCGGCGCGGTGATCTTGATCGCCGACAAGAGCGGCGGGCTCCTGCCGTGCGGCGGCGCGGAAGGAACACTGGCGACCTCGGAGCGCGAGCTCGCCGTCGCACGCTGGGTGTTCGAGCACGGACGGGTCGCCGGGCACGGCACCGACACGCTGCCCGCCGGCGAGGGCTTCTGGATCCCGTTGGTCGGCACCGCGGGACACCTCGGCGTGTTCGGGATCGAGCTCGCGCGTCGCTCGGCGCCGCCGACGCCGTCGCAGCGCCAGATCCTCGAGACCTTCGTCGCGCAGACCGCGCTCGCGCTCGAACGCGCGCTGCTGGTCGAGCGCAGCGCGCGCACGCAGGTCGCGATGGAGACCGAACGCACGCGCAGCGCGCTGCTCTCGGCGGTCTCGCACGACCTGCGCACGCCGCTCGCGTCGATCCAGGGCTCGGCCGACGTGCTCGCCGACGATTCGGTCGAACTGCCCGCGGAGACGCGCCGCGAGCTGCTCGCGACGATCCGCGGCGAGTCCGCGCGGCTGAATCGTTTGGTCGGCGACCTGCTCGACCTGACCAAGCTCGAGTCCGGCGCGCTCGCCGCGCGCAAGGAGTGGTACCCGCTCGAGGAGGTCGTCGATTCGGTGCTCGAGCGACTGCGCAATCGCCTGGTCGGTCGACCGCTCGTGCGCGAGCTGCCGGACGAGGTCGTGCTGGTGCCGATCGATCCGATCCTGTTCGGGCAAGTGCTCGAGAACCTGCTCGACAACACGGCGAAGTACGGCGAGCCCGGGACCCCGATCGAGGTCCGCGGCGCGGTCGACGGCGATGTCGCGTGGCTCGAAGTCGCCGACCGCGGTCCGGGCATCCCCGCGGGCGCCGAAGAGCAGGTGTTCGAACGCTTCTTCCGCGCCGCCGACGGCACGCGAGCGGAAGGCGCGGGACTCGGGCTCGCGGTCGCTCGCGCGATCGTGCGCGCGCACGACGGCACGATTGCCGCGCGCCGGCGCGACGGCGGCGGCAGCGTGTTCCGCGTCGAGATCCCGATGAGCGGTCGCGGGCTCCCTCCCCGGCCTGCGAAGATGGAACCCGAGACATGAGCGGCGCCGCGAACGCACCCGAGCCCCTGATCCTGATCGTCGACGACGAGCCGCAGGTGCGACGCTTCTTGACCACCGGGCTCGCGACGCACGGCTACCGCACGCTCGAAGCCGCGAGCGGCAAGGACGCGCTCCGGCTCGCGACCCAGTACGTGCCCGACGTCGTGTTGCTCGACCTCGGGCTGCCGGACCTCGACGGACTCGAGGTCACGCGCGCGCTGCGCCAGTGGACGCGGATTCCGATCGTCGTGCTCTCCGCGCGCGGCAGCGAGCGCAACAAGGTCGAAGCGCTCGACGCGGGCGCCGACGACTACCTGACCAAGCCGTTCGGCTTCGCCGAGCTGCTCGCGCGGCTGCGCGTCGCGTTGCGCCACGCCGCGCGCGTCGAGGGCGCGACCGACGGAGTCGACGGCCCGGTCGAATGCGGCGGGCTCCGGATCGACCTCGCAGCACGCCGGGTCACGGTCGACGGCGAGCCCGTGCACCTGACGCCGATCGAGTTCAAGCTGCTCGCCGTGCTCGCGCGCCACGTCGGCAAGGTCGTGACGCAGTCGCAGCTCTTGCGCGAGGTCTGGGGGCCGGACAGCGCGGAGCAATCGCACTACCTGCGCGTCTACATGACGCACCTGCGGCGCAAGCTCGAGCCGCGCGACGGTTCGCGGCGGCGCTTCCGACCCGAGGCGGGGGTCGGCTATCGGCTCGAGTGCCCGGAGTCGCCGGACGCCGGCTGACCGGGCGCTCCGCGCAACGGAGATCTCGTCGCCCGACGCCGCGGGACGTCAGCGCTTCGCGCGCGCCTTGAGCACCTCGATCACCGCCGGCAGCACCGACACCACGATGATTCCGAGGATCACGATGTGGAAGTTGCGCTTGACCACTTCCAGGTTGCCGAACGCGTTGCCCGCGACCGTGAACAGCAGCACCCACACGATCGCGCCGACGACGTTGTACGCGAAGAAGCGGCGGTAGCTCATGCTGCCGATCCCGGCGACGAACGGCGCGAAGGTGCGGATGATCGGGATGAAGCGCGCGAGGATGATCGTCTTGCCGCCGTGCTTCTCGTAGAACTCGTGCGTCCGTTGGAGGTGCTCGCGTTTCAAGAACCGAGCGCCGTCGGTGAACACCTTCGGTCCAACGTACTTGCCGATCGAGTAGTTGACCGCGTCGCCGAGCACCGCCGCGACGATCAGGAGCACGCTGACCTCGACCAGGTCGATCGGCGAGCCCTCGGTCGCCGACAGCGCGCCGACCGCGAACAGCAGCGAGTCGCCCGGCAGGAACGGCGTGACGACCAGGCCGGTCTCGCAGAACACGATCGCGAAGAGCACGACGTAGAGCCACGGCCCGAGGTCGGCCGCCCACCCGTTCAGGTAGTGGTCGAGATGCAGGACGTAGTCGAGGAGCTGTCTCAGGAAATCCATGCGTCGGGGCTTTTCGGCAGGCGGGGTGCGAGAGCGCGACGAAGCGCGCGGACGCGGCCCGCCGAGCGGAAACGGACGTCGGACGGTCCCTGACGCGCCGGTCCCGCCGCGGAACGCCGCGTCGGAGCTGGAAACGGTTTCGCGAGCCCAGCGAAGGCCTCGCGCGCCTCGCGCCGTCGACGGGCGCGCACGAGCGCATCCGACGGACGGCGCGCCGAGTCGGAGCCCCGTTGGACACGACGCGCGAGTTGCACGCGTCGAGATCCCGAGGCTCCGGGCGCGCGAGCCGCCGCGGCGGGGCTCGTGATACCGCTGCGGCGCATCTTGCCGAGCGCGAGGCGTTCCGCAAAGAGCCTGCGCCCCCTTGCATCGACCCTCGCGGGTCTACAATGAGCGCGGCCCGGCAGGCTCCGCGCGCAGACGCGCCGGATCGCACGAGGCCGATCTCGCCGGGCTCCGCCCGTTCGCTCTCCCCATTCGCGCTCCCCACGACCGAGGCTCGTCTCATCGACTCCAAACAGCTCGCCGCCCTCGCGGCGCACATCGCGGAACAGAAGAAGGGCGTCGACATCCGCGTGCTCGACGTCCAAGAGCAGATCCAGATCGCCGATTACTTCGTGGTCGTCTGCGGTCTGTCGCGTCCTCAGCTCCGGGCGCTGCACAAGGAGCTGCACATCCGCCTGAAGGAATCCGGCGCCGGACGCGAGCACACCGAGGGGGTCGAGCTCGGCTGGTGGATCCTGATGGACTTCGGCGACGTCGTCGTGCACCTGATGCAGCCCGAGGCGCGCGAGTACTACGACCTCGACGGGCTCTACCGGGATTGCCCCGAGCTCGAGTGGCGCAAGGTCGTCCTGCCCGAGCTCCCCGCGAAGGACGCCGCCCGCGTCCGCGCGGCGGAATGAGCTCGCGCGCAGGCGCCGGCCACGGCTGACGAGCACCCCGCGAGGACCATGGACTGGCTCGAGTGGAACGACGACGCGTTCGCTCTCGCACGCGAGCGTTCCGCGCCGGTGCTGCTGTTCCTCGGCGCGTCGTGGTGCCGCTTCTGCAAGGAGCTCGACGAGTTCGTGCTCTCCGACGAGCGCGTCGCGCGCGTGATCACGCAACGCTTCGTGCCGATCCGCGTCGACAAGGACCGTCGGCCGGACATCGACGCGCGCTACTCGAAGGGCGGCTGGCCGACGCTCGCGTATCTCGACGACCAAGGCGAGCTGATCGCCTCCGACGCGTATCTCGAGGTCGACGAGCTCCTGCCGCGCCTCGAGCTGATCGCCAACTACTTCGCGCAGAGCCGCGGCGAGCTCAAGCGCCGGCTGAGCGAGGCCGACGAGCGCCCGAGAGCCGCGCGCGCGCGCCGCGGCGAGCTCGATCGCGAGCTCGTCGACTGGGTGGCGAAAACGGTGCTCGAGACGTCGGATCCGGTGTTCGGCGGTTGGGGCCGCGAACACAAGTTCCCCCACTTCGAGGCGATCGACTTCGCGTTGATCCGCTGGTCACAGACCGGCGACGACGCGATGCGCAAGCTGGTCCTGCGCACGCTGCGCGGCATGCAACAGGGCGAGATCCACGACAAGGTCGAAGGCGGCTTCTATCGCTATGCGACCCAGCCCGACTGGAGCCGGCCGCACTACGAGAAGATGCTCGACTCGAACGCGCAGCGGCTCTTCTCCTACTTGGAGGCGTACCAAGCGTTCGGCGACGCGAGCTTCAAGAAGACCGCCGAGGGCATCCTCGATTGGCTGGTGACGACGCTGCTCGATCGCGAGACCGGCGCGTTCAAGGGCTCGCAGGACGCGAACCCGGGCTACGCGCACCTCGCGACCCGCGCCGCCCGACGCGAGTTCGGCGCTCCCGCGTGCGATCCGACGATCTTCGCGAACTGGAACGCGATCACGGTCTCGTCGCTGTTCAAGGCGGCGCTGGTGCTCGGGCAGGAAGAGGTCGACGTGCTCGCGCTGCACGCGCTCGACTTCGTGCTCGAGGAGCTCTACGACGAGCGCCACGGCGTCTACCACTACTGGGATGGCACGTACCATCTGCCCGGCATGCTCGCGGACCAGGCGTACACGCTGCGCGCGTTGGTCGACGCCGTGCAGTTCACCGGAGAGAACCGCTACCTCGAGCCCGCGCGGGCGCTGGCGTCGCACGCGATCGAGACGCTGTCGAACCACGACGAGGGCGGCTTCTGGGATCTGCGCCACGATCCGAAAGCGCACGGCGGTCTGAAGCGGCGCACGCGCTCGATCCTCGAGAACGCGGTGATGGCGGAAGCGCTGTTGCGCCTCGGGCTCGTCTCGCACGAGAACGATTGGGCGCACAAGGCGCGCGAGACGCTCGAGTCGTTCGCGGCGGACTACAAGCGCTACGGACACATGGTCGCGGGCTATGCGCGCGCCGTCGACCTCTTCCTCCACCCGCCGATCCACGTGATCGTCGTCGGGCCGCGCGCGGCGAGCGAGACGACCGCGCTGCGCCGCGCCGCGCTCGCGCCGTACGTCGCGAGCCGCGTGGTGCAGGTCATCGACCCCGCGCACGACGTCGCGTTGCTAGAGCGCTCGGGCTTCACCGCCGGCAAGGGCGGTGCGCGCGCGTACCTGCGCCGCGGCCGCGAGAGCTACGCCGAGACCTCCGACCCCGCGCGCCTGCCGGCGCTGCTCGCGCGGATCGAGCGCGGATCATGAGCACGCGTGGCGCGTCTCGTGGCGTCTCGGGCCGCGCCTCGGAAGGAGGGTGGCTCGCTGCCGGCGCGGCGTTGCTCCTCGCGTGCGCGACCGCTTGCGGCAGCGGCGAGCCCGCGACCGGCGTCGTGCACCTCGCGCCGAAGCTCGCCGACGGCCGTTCGAGCGCCGAGGTACTCGCGACCGCCGAGCGACGCCGGACCTTCGCGGTCGCGCCGACGACGCAGACCGATTCGATCGCGCCGTGGACGCTGCGGCACGCGGAGGTGCGCTCCGACGCCGAGGGCAAGGGCTTCGGCGTGTTCGGCAACGTCAAGGAAGCGGGCGTGTTCAAGCGCGTCGAGCTCGTGCTCGCGGGTTCGTCCGGCGCCGTGTTCGACGCACGCGACATCGACGCGGTCGAGCTCGTCGTCCGCAAGACGCAGCGCGGTCTCGCGCGCTTGACGTGGCGGCGCGATGACGAAGGCCCGGATGTCGACACGTGGACCCGCCACGTCGACGCGCACGTCGAGGATTCCGAAGGCGAGCAGACGATCGTGCTCACCCTCGCGGACCATCCCGAGTGGCGTGGGCGGATCGTCGAGCTCGCGCTGGTGCCGAAACAGGACGGTTGGCAGCGCTTCGAGCTCGTGCGACTCGCGCTGGTCCGCGGCGGCTTCACGCCCGGCCCCGATCGGTCGGACGACGGCTCCGACGCCGGCCTGGTCGCACGCGTGCGCGAGACACGGCGTTCGTTCCCGAGCGATCTCGAGCACAGCCTCTTCGCGGAGGCGCTGGTGCCGCGCGGCGGCCGCTTCGTCGCCGAGGTCGCGCTCGCCAACGGCACACGCGCGCTCGGAGAAGCGACGACGTTCGCGGTCGACGCTCGCGCGCCCGGCGATATCGCGTGGCGGGAGGCCGGGAAGCTCGTCCTGCCTCCGACCGACGCGCCGGAGGAGCGCTGGCTGCCGTTCTCGGCCGACCTCGGCGATCGGGCGGGCGAGAAGCTCGAACTGCGGCTGCGCGCATTCCAAGGCACGTGGGACGAGCGCGCGTCGCCGCCGAACTCGGACGCGCCGCTCGAGCGCGCGCTCGTGCACTGGGGCGCGCCCGCGATCGTGGGCGAGCTCGAGGAAGACCGACGGCCGAACTTGATCCTGGTGACGCTCGACACGACGCGCGCCGACGCACTCGGCGGTCGCACGCCATACTTCGACGCGCTCGCGAAACAGTCGCTCGAATTCACCAACGCATGGTGCGCGTGCAACGCGACGTCGCCGTCGCACGCGTCGCTCCTGACCGGGCTCGCGGTGCAGGACCACGGCGTCACCGACAATCGCTCGCTGCTCGGCGCGCAGAACGTGACGGTCGCCGAACGCTTGCGCGCCGCCGGCTACACCACCGCCGCCGCGGTCAGCGTCGAACACCTGCAAGCGGGCAAATCCGGCCTCGGCCAGGGCTTCGACCAGTTCCTGCTGACCGCGAGCGACGCCTCGCGCGACGGGTCGATCACGATCCGCGCGGTCAAGGACTGGCTCGCGACATGGGAGACGCTGGGCGATCGCCCGTTCTTCCTGTGGGTGCACCTCTTCGACGCGCACACGCCGTACGGCCCGCCGCAGAGCTTCCTCGACGCGTACTGCAAGCGTTGGAACGTCACGCCGCCCGCGAAGGACGTCGAGCCGGCGACGATGCCTCCGAACCACTACACGGCCGCCGACGAGTTCCTCCACGGCGTCGACAACAAGGCGTACGCCGAGTTCCTCTACCAAGCCGCCGTCGCGTACCAAGACGCGTTGATCGAGAACCTGATGGCGGAGGTCGCTCGGCTCGGGCTCGCGGAGCACACGGTGCTCGCGCTGACCGCGGACCACGGCGAGTCGCTCGGCGAGCACGAGCACTGGTACAACCACGTCGGGCTCTACGGCGAGGTGATGAAGGTGCCGCTCGTGCTGCACGTCCCCGGCGTCGCGCCAGCTCGCGTCGCGGCCGCCGCGAGCGGGCTCGACCTCGCTCCGACGCTGCTCGCGCTCGGCGGTGCCACGACCGACGGCGTGCTGCGCGGCACCGATCTCGTCGAACTCGCGAAGACCGGTCGCGAACGGACTCTCTTCTTCGAGCACTCCGACCGCGTACAGATCGGTGCACGCGACGCCGAGCACCACGTGATCGTGACCCTGACCGACTTCGCGCCGTGGGACGGCGCGAGGAAGCGAACGAAGGACGAGCTCGAGCTCTACGAGCACCGCACCGACCCTGCGCTTCTCGACGATCGCGCCGCAACCGAGCCCGAACGGGCGACGCGTTGGAGAGAAGCGCTCGAGACGTGGCGCAAGACGGCGCTCGATCGTCGCGGTGAGCGCGGGGCGCTGACGCCGGAGGAGGAGAAGAGGTTGCGGGAACTCGGTTACGCGGGCCAGTGATCCTCTGAGGACTCTGCCCCTCACCGCTGTGCCACGACGGCCGGGAAGACACGCCACTCGAGGAGCTCGCGGACGCACCACGGGTGCTTCTCGAGGCCGAGCTTCATCGCCGGTGTCTCCAGCGGCT
>JADLBP010000189.1 GCA_020847695.1 Planctomycetota bacterium | reverse complement strand
CGTCGCTCGCCAAAGAGAAGCGGCCGGCCTCGCTGCGCGCGAGACCGGCCGCATTCGAGAGCTGAGCTCGGGCTCAGTTCGACTTGATGCGCATCGCGTAGAAGCTGCGCCAGACGAACACGCACGAGATCAGGAAGAACACGACGGCGAGGATGCCGACCAGGTTGCCCTTGTGTTGCAGCGAGACGGCGAGCTCGACCGCGAGCAGACCGAACAGCGTGGTGAACTTGATCACCGGGTTCATCGCGACCGAGCTGGTGTCCTTGAACGGGTCACCGACGGTGTCACCGACGACCGCAGCCGCGTGCAACGGCGTGCCCTTGGCGCGGAGCTCGGTCTCGACGACCTTCTTCGCGTTGTCCCAGGCGCCGCCGGCGTTGGCCATGAAGATCGCTTGGAACAGACCGAACAGCGCGATCGCGATCAGGTAGCCGATGAAGAAGAACGGCTCGACGAACGCGAAGGCGAGCGTCGAGAAGAACACCGTCAAGAAGATGTTGAACATCCCCTTCTGCGCGTACTTCGTGCAGATCTCGACGACCTTCTTCGAGTCCTCGACCGAGGCCTTGTCGGACCCTTCGAGCTTGATGTTCTTCTTGATGAACTCGACCGCGCGGTACGCACCGGTGGCGACCGCTTGCGTCGACGCGCCGGTGAACCAGTAGATCACCGCGCCGCCCATGATCAGGCCGAGCAGGAACGGCGGGTGCAGGAGCGACATCTTGTCGATGTTCTCCGACAGGCCGTTGGTCAGCGCCATGATCGTCGCGAAGATCATCGTCGTCGCGCCGACCACCGCGGTGCCGATCAACACGGGCTTGGCGGTCGCCTTGAACGTGTTGCCCGCGCCGTCGTTCTCCTCGAGGAACTCCTTGCCCTTCTCGAAGTTGGGCGTGAAGCCGAAGTCCTTCTGCACTTCCTGCTTCACGTTCGGCACGTTCTCGATCAGCGAGAGCTCGTACACCGACTGCGCGTTGTCCGTCACCGGACCGTACGAGTCGACCGCGATCGTCACCGGGCCCATGCCGAGGAAGCCGAACGCGACGAGGCCGAACGCGAACACCGCCGGAGCGAGCATCAGCGCTTCGACACCTTGGAGGCTGAAGTAGTACGCGATGCCCATCAGGCCCGCGATCACGACACCCATCCAGTACGCGCTGAAGTTGCCTGCGGTGAGGCCGGCGAGCACGTTGAGTGACGCTCCGCCTTCCTTGGACGCTTCGACGCACTCTCGGACGTGGCCCGACTTGGTCGAGGTGAAGACCTTGACGACCTCTGGGATGATCGCGCCGGCGAGCGTGCCGCACGTGATGATCGAGGAGAGCTTCCACCACAGCGTGCTGTCACCGCCGATGTCCGGGATCAGCAGGTAGGACGCGCCGTAGGTGATCGCAACCGAGACGATCGACGTCAGCCAGACCAGGAAGGTCAACGGCGCCTCGAAGTCCATGTGATCCGAGTTGGAGTACTTGGCCTTCGCGATCGCTTCGTTGATCAGGTACGAGACGCCGCTCGCGACGATCATCATGATGCGCATCGCGAAGAGCCAGACGATCAACTGCGCCTGGATGGTCGGGTCCTTGACCGCCAGGAGGATGAACGAGATCAGCGCGACGCCGGTGACGCCGTAGGTCTCGAAACCGTCGGCGGTCGGGCCGACCGAGTCGCCGGCGTTGTCACCGGTGCAGTCCGCGATCACGCCCGGGTTGCGCGCGTCGTCTTCCTTGATGTTGAAGACGATCTTCATCAGGTCGGAGCCGATGTCCGCGATCTTGGTGAAGATGCCGCCCGCGATACGCAGCGCGCTCGCGCCGAGCGATTCGCCGATCGCGAAGCCGATGAAGCACGGGTACGCCATGTCGGCCGGGATGAAGAGCAGCACGAGCAGCATCAGGAGCAGCTCGATCGAAATCAGCAGCATCCCGATGCTCATGCCCGCCTTCAGCGGGATCTGATAGCAGGGGAAGGGCTTGCCCTTCAGCGCCGCGAACGCCGTGCGCGAGTTCGCGAACGTGTTGATCCGGATGCCGAACGCGGCGACCAGGACGCTGCCCGCGATGCCGATCAGGCTGAAGCCGATGATCGTCGCGACCTTCGGCGCGGACAGACCGTCGACCAGTTGGCCGGTGGCGGGGTCGAGGTGCTTCGCGAGGAACCCGAAGTACAGGACCATGATCGCCCCGATGAACAGCTCGAGGACGATGATGAACTTGATCTGCGTGAAGAGGTACGTCTTGCACGTCGCGTAGATCAGCTCCGAGATCTCCCGCATCGAGCGGTGCACCGGCATGTTCTTCAGCTGGCTGTAGATCACCAGGCCGAAGATCAGGCCGAGCACACAGATCCCGATGCCGTACAAGAGCAGCGTGTGCCCGTCCGTACCGCCGAGGAAGCTGACCGTCGACAGGTCGGGGAGTTTGAGATCGATCTCGCTCTTGTGAGCGGAAGCGGCGCCTTCTTGCACGGCTGCGGCGGTCGCGCTCGCCGCGGCGCCGGCCCAGGCCAGGGGGGTGAGGAGCATGGGTTTTCTGTTGGTTGGGGGACCCGAAAATGAGGCGGGTTTATACCCGCGTTCCGCGCATAAAGGAAGCCCGCGCGAAGCCCGCGCCGGCGGAACGCCGCGCCCGGCCGGGTCTTACGAAGTCGCAAAGGCCGGTCAGGCCTCGGGGCTGCGCCGCTTGATCCAGGCGCGGGCGACGAAGATCAAGACGAGCGCCAAGACCACGAACGCGAGCACCAAGTGCAGGTCGTGGACGGTCTCCTTGAACCGGTCGGTCTGTTCCCCGAAGAACTTCCCGAGCCAGATCGACGCGGGCACCGACAGCAACACTCCGATCGAGTCGAGCAGCAGGAAGCGCGCGTAGCTCATCCCGAACGTGCCCGCGACGAAGTAACCCGGGATGCGCAGGCCCGCGAAGAAGCGGAACGCGAACGTCGCCCAGTTGCCGTGCTCCTTGAAACGCTTCTCGATCTTCGCGAAGCGTTCGGGGTGGAGGATCTTGGAGACCCAGCGCAAGCGCAACGCCGCCATGCCGTACTTGCGGCCGAGCCAGAACGGGATCGAGTCGCCGATCAGGATCGCGGCGGAGCACACGAGCGTGATCTTCCAGAACTCGACGTGCCCCTTGTAGAGCAACAGTCCCGATCCGATCAGCGTGACCTCTTCGGGCAGCGGCAGTCCGATGCCGCAGAGCAACAAGACGACGAAGGGCGCTTCGTAGTTGTAGCGCCCGATGAAGTCGCCGACCCAATCCGCAAGCCCGCCGATCATGACGAGCGCAGGATCCTAGTGTCCCGACCGTCGATCGCGCTCGCGAAATCGGTGCGGCGCGCGAGGTGACCGGTTGGACACCCGAGCCGTTCCCCGGCGCTCGATTCGAGGGAGAGCGCGAACGCTCCGACCGCACCGGGTTCGCGAGGTTCTCGCCAGCTTCGCCGGATCCGCGGGCTCCGCCCACGCCCGCCGAGCTCCGCCGAGCTCCGCCGGGGAGCCGGCGACGCGTCAACGTCCGGCGCGCTCGCGCGCGCGGGCGGCGAGCTCGGTCCCCGCCTGCTTGCCGAGGCGGGCGGCGCGCTCGTAGTCCTCCGCGGCGGCGAGCCGCAGCGCGCGAGCGCCGCCGGGCCCGGCGATCGCGGGGTCGAACTCGGCCTTGTCCTCGCGGATCAAGCCGGCGAAGAGCGCGAGCTCGGCCGGCGCTCGCGCGACGGTCTCGCCGCGCGCGAGCGTCGCGAGCGCCGCGTCGAACCAGGCGCGCCGGACCGTCGGGTCGGGCTCGCGCTGTTCGGACGCTCGATCGAAGCAGAGGTGCGCCGCGTAGGCGTTCCAGCCCTCGGTCGAGCCCGGGTCGATCCAGAGCGCGGTGTCGGCGCGCGCGTAGGCGAGCTCGAGTTCGCCCGCGCGCAGCGCGAGGTCGAAGCGCACCCATTCGACCTTCGCGGCGAACACCGCGCCCGGGCCGAGCAGCCGCAGGAGCAGCGACCCTTCCGCGTCCTGGCGCGGGCGGGCGGTCGCCAGGAGCAGCCCGAGCGCCAGCGCGAGGCCCGCTGCTTGGACGAGCCAGAATCGGTGCCGCGGAGTCATGGTTGGCGGCTCCACGGGCGCGCCGAGCCGAGTCCGAGCCCGAGCACCACCAGGGCGGCGGTGCCGACCCAGTGGGCGAACTCCGGAGCGCGCGGCACGAGCCCGGCGGCGACTTGCGCGAGCGCGTCGAAGAGATCGGAGCACGGGATCAGCGGCTCGGTCCGCGTCGCGAGCCACGCACCGAGCCAGAGCGCGAGGGTGGCGAAGCCCGCGCTCGCACCGGAGAGCCACGCGGCGAATCCGAGCGCGAGCGCGTCCGCCGCGATCAACGCAGGCCATACGCGCGCGGCGATCGCCCACGACGCGCCGCGGTCGCTCTCGACCGGTTCGGTGAGCGCGAGACCCGCGGGATCGGCGACGACGATCGCGCCGGGCGCGAGGCGCTCGAGATCGAAGCCGACCGGCCCATCGCCGGGCGGCAACGCGAGCTCGAGCGTCGTGCGCAAGCCGATCGTGCCGACGGTCGCCGTCGACAGCTCGCCGCGGCGCGCGCGCCAACGCACCTCGGCCGCGCGGCCGCCGCCGGCGAGCGCGAGCTCGAGCCGCGCGTGCGCGGCGCTCGGCACGTCGTGCAGCGTCCATTCGAGCTGCGAGCGCTCGGCGACCAGCGCGAGCGGCGGCAGCTCGACGCGCTTCAGCGTGCGCGTCGTCGGCGCCGAGGCGCCGACCGAGAGCTCGACGAAGCCCGCCGCGAGCACCACGAGCACGCCCAGTGCGAGCGCATCGCCGCACCACGTCGACACGAGCCAGCGCGAGCGTCGCACCGGCAGCGCCGCGAGCCAATCGAGCTCACGCGCGCGCCAACGAGCGAACTGGCCCGCCGCGCGGGCGAGCGTGGCGACGCCGAGCATCGCGAGGAGCGCGAGCCAGAGCCCGCGGCGCTCGAGCCCGCGCAGCACTTGCGCGTCGCCGCGCGGCAGGCCGGTCGCGCCGCTCCAATCGATCCACGTCGTCGCGAGTGCGACCAACGCGAACGCGAGCAGCACCGACGGCGCGAGCGCGCGACGCCACGCGAGCCCGACGACGCCGACGGAGATCATCGGGGCGCCCCGGGCTTGCCGCGGAAACGCCGGTAGAGCTCGACCAGGTTGCGCGCGGAGACGAACCGCGCGAGCACGCTGCCGCCGCGCGCGCGCACTTCGCCCTCGATCTCGTCGAGCGCGCGGGCGCCGAGGCCCTGGAGCTCGAGCTCGACCGCGCCGCCCTCAGGAGCGAGGTCGCGCGGCGTGCCGGAGAGCGCGATCTGGCCGTCGACGAGCACCACCAACCGATCGCAGTGCGCTTGGATGTCGGTCAGGAGGTGCGACGCGACGATCAGCGACGCGCCGCGCGCCTTCGCCTCGCCGAGCAGGTCCTCGAGCACCGCGAAACCCGGCGCGTCGAGCCCGGCGGTCGGCTCGTCGAGCAGCACGAGCTCGGGCTCGTGGATCAGCGCCGCGGCGAGGCCGAACCGGCGCGCCATGCCGCGCGAGAACTTCGCCAGCGCGAGCTTGCGCGCGTGCGCGAGCCCGACGCGCTCGAGGTAGGCGTCGACGCGTCCGGCGAGCTCGCTCTGCGGGACGCCGTAGAGCGTCGCGGAGAGCCTGAGCGCGTCGACCGCGCGCAGCTCGCGCGGGAACGGCAGGTCCTCGGCGAGCCAGCCGATGCGCCGGCGGACCTCGGCGGAGTCGGGCGAGTGGCCGAGCACCTCGACCTTGCCGTGGCGTTGGACCTCGACGCCGGCGATCACGCGCAACAGCGTGCTCTTGCCCGAACCGTTCGGGCCGACCAAGCCGAGGCTCGTGCCACGCGCGAGCTCGAGGTCGATCCCGTGCAGGATCTCCTTGCGCGAGAGCCCCATGCGGATCGGGTACGACTGCCGCACGCCGTGCAAGTGCAGCGCGGGAGCGTGGTGGGTGGCGTGCATGCGTGCGCACAGTCTGCGTCAGGTTCGCGTGCGCGTTCAATTCCGAGTCGAGGATCGCCGCGTTAGGATGCGGGCGACATGCTCGGTTGGCTCTTCGGCAGGCGCGCGCTCGACCCGGTTCCGCTGGTGCTCTACGCCCGGCGCGATTCGCCGGCCGCGCGCGACATGCGCGAGGAGATCGAGCGGGCGCGGCTCTCCTGGCCGTACAGCCTGACCGAGATCGACGTCTCGCGCGATCCCGAGCTGCTCGCGCGCTTCCACCGCAGCCTGCCGGTGCTCTGGATCGGCGGCCAGAAGGCGTTCGAGGGCCGGATGAACGCCGGCGACTTCACGCGCAAGTTCGAGGAGCTCGCTCGCCGCTGGTGGCGCGCGCGTTCGCTCGCTCGCGACATGGCGGCGACCCGCGGAGAGACGCCGTGAGCGCACGGCTCTACGTGCTCTCGGGCCCGGACCTCGGGCGTTCGTTCGCGCTCGACGAGGGCGCGACGCTCGGCCGCAGCACCGATTGCTCGGTCCCGTTGCGCGACGCTTCGATCAGCCGCGTGCACGCGCGCGTCGTGCGCCGCACCGAGGGCTTGGTGCTGCAGGACCAACAGTCGCGCAACGGACTCTGGCACAAGGGCGCGCGCGTGCCGGAGCTCGCGCTGGTCGACCTGGTCGAGTTCAAGGTCGGCGAGGTGCTCGTCCGCGTGCGGCTCGAGGCTGGAACCGAAGCGCGCGGGCCCGGCGAGCACGTCGAGTTCGACGTCGCACCCAAGCCCGCCGAGCCGAAGCCTGCCGCGGCGCCACCGCCGGCTCCTCCGAAGCCCGCGGCGACGCTCGAGCTCGAGGAGATCGTGCTCAAGGACTTCGAGCCCGAACCGATCGAGGCGCGCCTCGCCGCGCCCGCGCCCGCGCCCGCATCGGCGGCGCCGCGTGCGCGTCCCGCCGAGCCCGCGCGCCCCGCGCGCCCCGCGAGCCCGCGCCCGGGCGCCGCGCCGCTCGCGGCGACCAAGGTCTCGCCCGCGCTCGAAGCGCGCGGCCAGCGCGTCCTGCAGTACAGCAAGGTCGAGGGCAGCGGCGGGCTGTTGACCGGCGACCTCGAGCAGCGCCCGGCGTGGTTCAAGCTCTTGGTGATCGTGCTCGCGATGGCGCTGTGCGCGGCGGTCACGTGGTTCGTGTTCTCCGGCACGACGTTCCTGCGCGAGCGTGCGCAGGGCGCCGGCGCGAGCGAAGGCGCGAGCGAAGCCCCCGCCGAACCCGCGAAGTGATGCCGGTGCGAGCGCGGGGCGCTCGTTTCTCACGAGTGACGGGCTCGCCGGCGCGACCTTCGCGCGCGGTGCCGCCGACCCGCCCGCGCGAAGTTAGGCTGGAGCGGTCCGCAATCCCGTCGACCGCGCGCTTCGCCGGTCGCGCGCCCTCGCGGAGGAGGCTCCGATGAAACGTCTGCTCCCGATCCTCGCCGTCAGCTGCGCCGTCGTCTCGCTCGCGCCGAACTCCGTCGCGCAGACGCAATGGGCGGGCAACGGCCATTACTACGAGTACGTCCCCGGCAACTGGGACTGGCCGACCGCGAACGCGACCGCGCAGACGATGTCGTTCCAGGGCGTCCAGGGCCACCTCGTGACGTTCTCGGGCAAGCTCGAGAACGATTGGGTGCACGCGACGTTCGTCGCCGGGCTGCCGAACCAGCACGTGTGGATCGGGCTCTACCAGGACTTCAACTCGCCGAGCTACTCCGAGCCCGACGGCGGCTGGACGTGGGTGAACGGCGAGACGTGGCCGCTCTCGCAGTGGCTCGGCGGCGAGCCCAACAACGGCGGCGGCACCGAGGACTACGGCGAGTACTACCTCAACAAGTTCTGGAACGACATCGCGTCGCCGACGTCGTCCAACAACGGCTTCGTCGTCGAGTACGACTTCACGCTCGCGCCGAAGCTCAATCCCGCGAACGGCCACTACTACCTCGCGGTGCCGGCGACGATCGATTGGCACCTCGCGAACGACCTCGCCTCCGCGTCGACCTACAACGGTTGGCCGGGCCACCTCGCGACGATCTCCGATCAAGCGGAGGACGACTTCGTCTACGCGCAGCTCCCGGTGCCGGCGAACAAGTTCTGGCTCGGGTTGACGCAGTTCCCCGCGCTGCCGAGCTTCGTCGAGCCCGCCGGCGGCTTCGCGTGGCTCACCGGCGAGCCGCTGACGTTCACCAATTGGGAGACCGGGCAGCCCGACGACCAGTACGGGCTCGAGCACTTCCTCACCTACAAATTCAACAAGCAGGTGTGGTGGGACGTGCCCGCCGACTTCGCGACGCTCGGCTACGTGATCGAGTACGAGCCGCTGAAGCAGACGACGTACTGCACGGGCAAGACCAACTCCGCGGGCTGCGCTCCGGCGCTCGCGCTCTACGGCAGCCCGCGCGCGACCGCGACCAAGGATTTCGTCGTCGACGTCACCGGCTTGCGCAACCAGGAGTTCGCGATGCTCTTCTACGGCTTCAGCGGCAGCAACGCGAAGCCGTTCAAGGGCGGCACGCTCTGCTTGAAGGCTCCGGTGCGACGCACTCCGTTCGCGCTGACCAACGGCAGCCCGATGGGGACGATCGATTGCAGCGGGAGCTTCCGCCTCGATCTCAACGCGTACGCGGCCGGTTTGCTCGGCGGCAAGCCGTCGCCGGCGCTGCGCGTGCCGGGCACGACCGTGTACTGCCAGCTCTGGGCGATCGACTCCGGCATCGCGCCGCCGCAGAACGTGCAGCTCTCGAGCGCCGCGTACTACACCGTCTACCCGTGACGGTCAGGTTCCGAGCGCGGCGCGCCACACTCGCCACCACGCCTCGGCGGAGCGATCCCACGTGAAGCGCGCGGCGCGCTCGCGCGCGGCGGCGAGCGTCGCGCCGTCGCTTTCGAGCGCGGCGCGCAGAGCCCGCGCGCACTCCGCGGCGTCGTCGGGCGCGAACGACGGCGTCGCGTCGCCGGCGACCTCGAGCAGCGCCGGGATCCGCGCGATCGCGAGCGGCGCGAGCGCGCGTTGCGCCTCGATCGCCGCGATGCCGAAGCCTTCGAGCCGCGACGGCAGCACGATCGCGCCGGCCTGCGCGTAGAGCTCGGCGAGCTCTCGCTCGTCGAACGCGCCGCGGAAGTGCACGCGTTCCGCGACGCCGAGCTCGCGCGCGAGCTCGCGCAAGCGCACGTCCTCGCCGCCTTTCGCCGCGCCGTGCGCGACGAGGTCGGGCAGGCTCGGATCGAGCGCGAGCGCGCGCACGACGAGCTCCAGGTT
The DNA here is from genome assembly GCA_020847695.1 of Planctomycetota bacterium. GTDB lineage: Bacteria > Planctomycetota > UBA1135 > UBA1135 > JACRIN01. Next base: position 4,847 of record JADLBP010000189.1, on the reverse strand, counting down.
CTTGCGCGGCTCGACGTGGCCGACGTGGACGATCGGCGCGCGGGCGCCGTGCTCGCTCGCCGCGGTCGCTCGCGGGCGCGGCTCGAAGTGGTCGGCGGCGTTCGGCACGACCGCGACGCGTTCCGGCGCGAGCCGAAAGCGTTCGAGCAGGCTCGCGCGCACGCTCTCGCTGACCGTCAGCACCGTGCGCGCGCCGCGCACCGCCGCGCCGACGAGCTTGCCGGCGACCAAACGTCGTGACAGCGGCGTGTGCGCGCCCTCGAGGTTGCGCAGGTCGTGCAGCGTCAGCGTGTACGGCACTTCGAGCCCGCGCGGCACCGGCAGGTGCGCGGTGTGCACCAACGCGAACGGGGCGCCGTTCTCGCGCGCTCGCGCGAGCTCGCGACGCAGCGCCCGCCCTTCGAGCGTCGCGCGCACCAGCGCCGGGCGGGCGGGCACGTCACACGCGAGCCGTTCGATGTCGCGAGAGAGCTCGAACGGCAGCCCGTCCTTGCCGACCAGCAGCGCGAGCCCGACGTCCTCGGCCGCGGCGAGCTTGGCGACGCGCGGCAGCAGCTCGACGTTGTGCCGCCGCACGCCGCCCATCGGCTGCGCGAGCACCACGCCGGAGATCAGGATGCGTCTTCGAGCGTTCACTGGACCGGCGAGCGTAGCGCCGCGGCGCCGCGCACCGCCAGCTTCACGGCTTCGCCGAGAGCTCTTGGTTCCAGCTGAACATCAGCCGCGTCAGCTCGCGCGAGAGCCGCTCGAAGTCGGAGCCCGGCGAAATCGCGTCGTAGGCCTCCTGCCAGCGCTGTTGCTCCATCAGCTCGAGCACGCGCGCGGCCTCGACATGGAACTCGGCGTGCTTCTCGCGAACCTCGAGCCCGCACTCGGAGCACCGATCGGCGTCCGGGAGCTGGTAGTAGAACTTCCCGAACTCGCAGCGATCGTCGTGACGGACGTGCTCCGACGAAACGTGCGGGTGTTGCGCTTCGAGAGCGCGTTTCAGGGTCAGTTTCCACTCGCCATGGGCGGCGACGAAGCGCATGAAGTCCACGAAGTTCGAGCTCCTTGGGGCTGGAGCCCGTGATCGGTTCGGATCCCGAGCCGACGTGAATACGGACTGCGGATTCCCCGGGCCGCGGACGCGCCGCGTGCGCCGGCGAACGCACTCGGCTCTCGCTTTGCGTCGCCGCGCGCGCGCCGCGTGCACCGGAGGTCGAGCCGCGAGTCTCCGAGGCGCGTCGCTCTCAGCTCGAAGCGAGCTCGCGCCACAGCGCCTCGAGCCGCTCCGCCGTGGCGTCCCAGCTCGCGCCGACATCGGGCTCGCGGGGCGCGGCGAACGCGCGCGCCAGCGCCTCCGCGACCTCGTCTTGGTTCGCGGCCTCGGCCGCGAAGCCGCGCGAGCCCGCGAGTTCGGCGGCGGCGCCGCGCTTCGCGACGACCACCGGCGCGCCGCATGCGCGCGCCTCGAGCACCGGCAGCGCACATCCTTCCGAGTGCGAAAGGACGACCGTGCACGCCGAGAGTCGGTACAGCGCCGCGAGCTCGCGGTCGTCGACTTCACCGACTATCGAGAGCGTTACTCCGAGCTCGCGTGCGAGCTCGCGATCGGATTCGAGAGTCTCCGTCGGCGCGCCGGTGACCACCAACGTCGCGCGGGAGCCGAGCCGCGCGAGCCCGCGCAGCGTCGCGGCGAGGTTCTTCTTCGGTCGCGTCGCGCCGGGCGCGAGCACGAACGGCGCGTCGGCGAGGCTCAGCCGCGCGACGAGCTCTCGCTCGAGCTCCGCGTCGCCCCGCTCGGTGAACGGCGCGCCGACGCCCCACGGCACGACGCGCACCTTGTCGGCTCCGACCGCGAGCTCGGCGCGCAGATCGCGCGCGACGAACTCGCTCGGCACCGCGATCCTGCGCGCGACCAGCGCGCCGACCTGCACCCACGCGCGGTGCGCGAGGTCCGCGTTCTCGAGCACGCCGTGGCGCCACGGCAGCTCGTGGACCGTCTGCACGCGCGCGATCCGCGCGGCGAGCGGCAGCGCGCTGACGAACGAGTGCAATCCGACGCATCCGGCGGCCTCGGCGCGGCGCGCGAGCTCGACGTGCCGCCACGCTCGCAGCTCCTCGCCGTCGGCGGGCGCCAGGCGCACGACCTCGAGCTCGCCGCGGCGTTCGAGCGCGTCGACCGCGCCGCGGACCGCGCGCACGACGCCGCGCGGATGCGGGCGCGCGAGCGGAGAGACGTCGAAAGCGATGCGCATGGCGCGTGGGAGCGGTAGCGTACCCGCGCCCGTGACGTCGTGACCGTTCCGTCCCTCCACGAACTGACCGTCGGTTTCCTGATCGACCGCTGGGAGCCGGCCCGCGGCGGCGCCGAGCGCGCGCTCGCTCGCTTCGCGCGCCACCTGCTCGGCCGCGGCGCGCGCGTGCTCGCGTTCGCCGAGCGCGCGGACGCGGACGCTCCAGGCGAGCACGTGCGCGTGCGCACCCGCGGGCTGACGCGCGTCGCCCGCGAGCGAAGGCTCGCCGAGCGCCTGGTCGCCGCCGCGGAGAGCGCGAGGTGCGACGTGACGATCGGCGTGCGCCATCTCTCTCGCGTCGACGTGTTCTGGCCGCACGGCGGCGCGCTGGTGCCGGCGCTGCGTGCTCGCGAGCTCGCGCGCGGCGGCGATCCCGAGCGCGCGGTGCGCGGCCGCTTCCGCGCGTTCCTCGAGTTCGAGCGCGAGCTGCTCGGCGGCGGCGCGCGGCGCGTCGTGTGCGTGTCGCGGCTGGTCGAGCGGGAGTTCGAGCTCGCGTACCCGACCTCGCGCGCGCGGCTGGTGCGCGTCGACAACGGCGTCGACCTCGAGCGCTTCCGGCCGACGCTGCGGGCGACGCTCGGCGCGGCGACGCGGCGCGAGCTCGCGCTCGACGGACCGCTGATCGCGTTCGCGGCGCGCGATCCGGAGTTGAAGGGGCTCGCGACGTTGCTCGCGGCGCTCGCGCGGCTCCGCGACCGGCCGTGGGGGCTGGTGGTCGCCGGACCGAGGAGCCCGGCGCGCTGGCAGCGGCTCGCGCGCGAGCTCGGACTCGCCGAGCGCGTCGCGTGGCGCGCGGAGCTCGACCCCGCGGCGCTCTGGACCGCCGCCGACGTCTGCGCGGCGCCGACGTTCCGCGACACCAGCGGCCTGGTGATCCTCGAAGCTCTCGCGTGCGGCACGCCGGTGATCACGACCGCGGCCGCGGGCGCGGCGGAGCTCGTGGTGCGCCGCGAGCAGGGCACCGTGTTGCCGCGGCCGGGCGACGCCGACGCGCTCGCGGCCGCGCTCGCCGAGCGGATCGAGGCCGCGCGCGCCGGGTCGCGCGGCGACGTCGATCCCGAAGCCGAGCGCGAGCTCGTGCGCTCCGCGGTGCTCGGTCGCGGCGAGGACGCGTGGCTCGCGGCGCTGACCGAAGTGGTGACGAGCCTCTGAGTCCGGCGCCGCGAGCGAGCGCGCGGTCGCCGCGCCGCGTGAAGGCGTCGCCTCGAACGCTACGATCCCGGGCGTGACCGAGGCTCCTCCTTCCCTGCGCGCGTGGCGGATCGCGGGCATCGCGACCGCGTTGATGACGCTCGCCGTCGGGCTGGTCGGGCGCGCCTCCGATGCGTCGTTCGGCGACGAGGCGCTCGCGCTGTTGCGCTACCACTCGAACCTCGGCGACACCGGCGTCTTCGTCTGGAACGCGGAGACCGGGCACACGGTCGGCGCGATCTCGCCGTTGCAGTTCACGCTGCTCTCCGCGATCCAGGTGTTCGTGCACGAGCCGACGCGCGCGCTCGCGGCGGCGAGCGCGCTGTCGGGCGTCGTCGGGCTGATCGCGTGCTTCGTGCTCGCGCGCGGCGCGGCGCGCAGCGCGCGCGATTCGAAGCTGGCGTTCGACTGGCTGGTCGCGCTGGTCGTCGGCCTCGCTGCGGTCCCGCTCGCCGTCCAATTCACCGGCGGCCTCGAAGCGTCGCTGTCGTTCGCGATGACCGGCGTCTTCACCTGGCTGTGGTCGAAGCGCGAGAGCGTCGACGTCCCGGTCGGCGGGCTCGTGCTCGGCGCGTTCGGCGCCGCGTTGTTCGCGACCCGCGCCGATCTAGGGCTCTTCGGGCTCGGCGTGCCGCTGGTCGTCGCGGTGCTCGCGCGAGACGCGGAGCGACGCCAAGCCTTGGTCGCGCTCGGCGTCGCCGCGCTCGGCACCGCGGGCGTCTCGTACTGGCTCTTCGCGCTGCACGGTTCGCCGGTGCCGATCGCGTTCCTGCTGAGGCACGCTGCGCGCGAGCCGTTCGCTCCGTGGCACGAGCTCGCGCACGGGCTCGTCGTCACCGCACCGCTCTGGGGCCTGGTCGCCGTCGAGTTGGTGCTGCGCCGCGGCGCGCCGAAGCTCGGAGCGCGGATCTCGGACCACGCGTTCGGGCTCGCGACGCTCGCGTTCGTGCTCGATGCGACCGTCGGCGCGCTCGCGGTCGACGTCTCGTCGCTGCGGTTCCTGCTCGCGGCGTTGCCGCCGTTGGTGTTCCTCGCCGCGCGCGCCGCCGTCGGGCTGCGGCGTTGGGCGGATTGGCGCGGCCGGCGGCCGCCGAGCACGCCGTTCGTGTTGCTCGCGGTCGGCGCGGTGCTCGCGCCCTTGCCGGCGCTGTGGAGCCACGTCGAGCTCGTGCGCGACGCGTACGCGGTGAGGCGGATCGCGCGCTACGAGAGCGTGCTCACGCCGGAGCGCTGCGCGCGTTGGCCGGGGCTCGCGGAGCTCGCGCCGCTCGCTCCGCCGCCGAACGACCTCGAGCGCGGCCGGCTGATCGTCGCGTGCGCGCCGGCGGGCGAAGTCGGCGCCGCGCTGCCGCTCGCGCAGGTCGTCGACCTCTCGGG
>JADLBP010000188.1 GCA_020847695.1 Planctomycetota bacterium | reverse complement strand
CGCCTCTCGAATGGCTCACGAGCGGCTCGCGGTCACCCGCGCGGTTCGCTCGCGTCCGGGGCTTCCCGGGCGGTAACGTGGCGGGTGCGCCATGCTGTTCCGCCTCCGTGTTCTCGCGTGCGCATGGGTCTGCTGCGTCCTGTTGCGGGTCGCCGCCGGGCAATCCGACCTCGCGGCGCCGCTCGGCGCGCTCGCCGGCCCGGATGCCGGCCAGGCGGCGCGCGCGTTCGAGACCCTGGTCGAGGCGGGCGACGCCGCGGTGCTGGCCGCGGCCGAGACCTTCGAGACGCTGCCGGTCGGCGAGCGGCGCGCCCGCGCGAAGTTCTTCGCCGCCGCGGTCAGCGACGCGACGTTCCCGCGGATCGCGGCCTTCGCCGACGACGCGGATCCGGCGGTCCGGCGCTCGCTGTTGCTCGCGTGCGCGCATGCGCGCCTGCACGCGGCCGAGCGCCTCGGTGCGCGCGTCGAGCTCTTGGTCGGGCGTTTGGAGCGCGAGCACGACCGCGCGTTGCGCCAGCTGGCGCTCGAGACGCTCGGTCGGTTGGAATCCCCGCTCGCGCTCGATGCGCTGGAGCGCGCGCTCGAGAACACCGTCGGCGACGAGCGCCTGGTCGCCGCGCGCGCTCTCGCGCGCCGCGCGGCGGGTCGCGTGCGCGTGCTCGCCCGATGCGAGCGTGCGCTCGCCGAGCCCGGCGACGCCGACGTGCTCGCCGAGTGGCTCGCGGACGGGTTCGGCGAAGCGCTCGCGGAGCGCGCCGCGCCGAGCGCGCAGGGCGACGAGTTCGCGGCGTTCGCGCGCTTCGCTCGCCATCCGTCGCCGGAGGTGCGCGCGGCGACGCAGCTCGCGGTCGACGCGTACGTCGAGCGCCTGCGCTTCCTCGGCGACGCCGATCGAGCGGAAGCCGCGTACCCGAAGCTGCTCGGCCGCGGGTTGAACGACGTCGAGCTGCGGCTCGACCACGCGCGCTTCGTCCTCGAAGCGGGGCGTTCGCCCGAAGCCGCGCTCGCACCGGCGCGTGCGCTCGCGCGCGAGCTCGGCGACGGCTCCGACGTCACGCGCCGCCGCGCGCTCGCCGCGACCCACGTGCTCGCAGGCGCTGCGGAACTCTGCCTGCGCGAGTTCGACGGCGCCGAGGCCTCGTTCGCGCGCGCGGCCGCGGTGCTCGACGCGCTGATCGAGGAGCATCCGGAGAGCTTCGAACCGTCGCTCTCCGACGTCGCGAGCGATGCGCTCGAGCTCCGCGGCGTGTGCGAGACGTGGCGCGTGCTGATCCTGGTCGCGCGCGGCGTCGGGAGCGCCGACGACCGCGTGCTCGAGCGCGCGGTCGCCGCGCACCGCTTCTCGTTGCGCTCTCAGGCGGTCGTGTGGAAAGCGAAGCCCGGCGACCCGCCGATCGGCACGCTGGACGACCTGCTGCGCCATCGCTCCGGGCCGCTGCGCCTGTTCCTCCTCAACGACCGCGCGGGCGGTCTGCCGCGCGAGCTGCGATTGCGCGCGATGCGCGCGTTCGGCGACGCGCTCGCGACCGTCGCTCCCGCGGAATTGCCCGGCTTCCGGCCCGCGGCGGTCGATCCGCAGCGTTCGGACTTCCTGATCGATCCCACGCGGCTTGGGGTGTTCGACGGGTTGCGAGGCAGGATCGCCGAGCTCGCCGAGAAGGATCCGCGGCCGAACGCCGGCTTCGATCTCGACGCGCGCGTGCTGGAGTTCGTGCGCGATTCCCGCTGGCCGGGACCGTTCGCGCTGACGCTCGCGGCGCACCTGCGCCAGGACGGACGCCCCGCGGAGTCGCGCGAGCTCGCCGAAGCGTTGATCGAGGCGCTGCAGACCAGCGCCGCGCGGCAGTCGTATTGGGCCGAGTCGTTGATCGCGCAGGCCGAAGGCGCGATCGGCGATTCGTACACCGACGAGAACGACGGCGAGCGCGCGGACGAGACGTTGAACCGCGCGCTCTCGCGCTACACCGACATCGAGACCGCGCTGCGCGCGAATCCGGCGGCGTCGCGCTTCGCGGAGACGATGCGCGGCCAACGCGCGGCAACGCTGACCAGCCTCGCGGTCAACGCGAACGTCAAGCGCAAGCGACCGGATCTCGCCCTCGAGTACTTCGAGCGCTCGATCGCGATCGAACGCACGGCGTTTTCGGACGTGCTGCTCGCGTGCTACCGAGCCCGGGCGGGCCGCACCGCGGAGGCGCGCGCGTCGCTCGCGGAGATCCCGGAAGCGCCGGGCAACTACTACAACCTGGCCTGCACGTGGGCGTTGCTCGGCGACAAGGACACGGCGCTCGCGTACCTCGCGCGCGAGCTCGCCGATCCCGACGCCAGCCGCGGCTCGCGCGAGCGCCAGAAGACCTGGGCGAAGGACGATCCCGACTTGGCGTCGCTGCGCGGCGATCCGCGCTTCGAGGAGCTGCTGCGTTGACGACGACGATTGGGAAGGTGCGCGTCACCGGACGCGGACGGCGTTGGCTCGAGCACGGGCATCCGTGGCTCTACGCGAACGACGTCGAGAGCGTGGAGAGCGAGCCGGGTTCGCTGGTGCGCGTCGAAGCGCCGGACGCGCGCGTGCTCGGGCACGGGCTCTACAGCGCGGGCTCGAAGATCCGCGTGCGGATGGTCACCCGCGGATCGCGCGAGCCCGACGCGGCGCTCTGGGCCGAGCGTGCCGCGCGCGCGGTCGGTCGACGACGCTTGCACGGGTTCCTCGAGCCGCGCGCGGCGTGTCGATTGGTCGCCGGCGACGCCGACGGCTTCCCGGGCTGGATCGTCGATCGCTACGCGGACACGTTGATCGTCCAGAGCGGCACGCAAGCCGGCGATCGCCTGCGCGACGAGTGGCTCGCCCTGATCGAGCGCGAGCTCGGTCTCCCGATCTCGTTCGTCCTCGATCGCTCGGAGAGCGCCGTGCGGCGCTTCGAAGGTCTCGCGGCGCGCACCGAGGTGCTGCGCGGCTCGCCGCCCGCGTCGTTGGAGATCGAGGAGGAGGGCTTGCGCTACGCGGTCGACGTCGTCGGCGGTCACAAGACCGGCCACTACCTCGATCAGCGCGACAATCGCAAGCTCGCGGCGCGGCACGCTCTCGGCGCACGCGTGCTCGACGTGTTCTCCTACGACGGATTGTTCGGGATCCGCGCCGCGCTCGCGGGCGCGCGCTCGGTGCTGTGCCTCGACCAGTCGGAAGCGGCGCTCGAACGCGCTCGCGAGAACGCCGCGCGCAACGGGGTCGCCGACCGCGTCGCGACCGAGCGGGTCGACGCGTTGCGCGACCTGCGCGAGCGTTCGAAGACCGAGCAGCGCTACGAGCTCGTGATCGTCGATCCTCCGGCGTTCGCGAAGAACAAGTCGGAGCTCGAAGGCGCCGAACGCGGCTACCGCGAGCTCAACCTGCGCGCGCTGCGCCTGACCGAGCCCGGCGGACTCTTGGTCAGCGCTTCGTGCAGCTACGCCGTCCGGCCCGAGCTCTACGTCGAATGGCTGGCGCGCGCCGCGGGCGACGCGGGCCGCGATGCGTGGCTCGAAGCGCTGACCGGCGCTTCGCTCGACCACCCGCACCTCGTCACGCTCCCGGAGAGCGCGTACCTGAAGTGCGCCTTCCTGCGCGTCGGCGGCGCGGCTTGAGCCGGTCTCTCGACGCGGATAAGCTCCTTCGCCCGCTGGGGCGCGCACCGTGGCCGAGAAAACCGAAGCGATCGTGATCCAGCTCAACGGCGAGCGGCGCGAGCTCGCGCCTGCGACCACGATCGCGGACCTGGTGCGGTCGCTCGGTTGGCTCCCGGAGCAAGTCGCGGTCGAGCAGAACGGCCGCGTCGTGCGGCGCGCGGAGCACGCGACGCGCGCGCTCGCGACCGGCGACTCGATCGAGGTCGTGACCCTGGTCGGCGGAGGTTGACGAGATGGTCGGCAAGGTCGGGACGAAGTCCGAGGAAGTCACGCGCGACGAGCCCCTGGTGCTCGGCGAGCACACGTTCCGTTCGCGCCTCTTGGTGGGGACGGGCAAGTACAAGAGCTTCGAGGAGACCGCGGAGGCGCTCGAAGTCTCGGGCACCGAGTGCGTCACCGTCGCGGTGCGGCGCGTCAACCTCGATCGCAACGCCGGGCCGTCGCTGCTCGACCACGTCGATCGCAAGCGCTACACGATCCTGCCGAACACCGCCGGTTGCTACGACGTCGAGAGCGCGGTGCGGACGTGCGAACTCGCGCGCGAGCTGCTCGGCACGCGCTTGGTCAAGCTCGAGGTCCTCGGCGATCCGAAGACGCTCCTGCCCGATCCGGTCGGAACGCTCGACGCGACGCGCGAGCTCGTCCGTCAGGGCTTCCACGTGCTGGTCTACTGCTCCGACGATCCGCGCATGGCGGTTCGGCTCGAGGAGCTCGGCGCGATCGCGGTGATGCCGGCGGGCTCGCCGATCGGTTCCGGCCAGGGCGTGCTCAACCCGAATGCGATCCGCATCACGCTCGAGCTGGTCAAGGTCCCGGTGATCGTCGACGCGGGCGTCGGCACGGCGTCGGACGTCGCGCTCGCGATGGAGCTCGGCGTCGCGGGGGTGTTGCTGAACTCCGGCATCGCTCTCGCGCGCGAGCCCTTGCGCATGGCCGCGGCGATGCGCGACGCGTGTCTCGCCGGCCGCAACGCGTTCCTCGCCGGTCGCATCCCGCGCCGCCTCTACGCCAACGCGTCGTCGCCGACCGAGGGCCTGATCGCTCGCGCGGAGACTCCGCGCTCGTGACGCTCGCCGAGCTCTCGTCCGAGCGCGCGTGGCTCGGGATCGCCTTGATCGCCACCGGGCTCGCGCTCGCGCCGCTCGGCGTCGCGGTCGCGCGGCGGGTGTTCGACGGCCGCCACGTGTTCTTCGCGCGTTGGGGCTTCGCGCACGCGCTGCTCGCGTTCGCGCTGTTGTTCGGCGCGCAGCTCGTCGTGTTCCCGCTGGCGCGGCAGTGGGTCGGCGGACCGCTCGACGGCGTGTCGGAGCGGGTCGCGGCGCTGGTCGCGCTCGTGCCGACGGCGGTGTTGATCTTCGTGCTCGCCGCGGTCAAGGATCCGAAAGGCGTCAGTTGCCTGGGGATGTGGCCCGGCCGCCACCTGCGCGCGGTCGCGCTCGGCGTCGGCGCGTACGTCGGGTGGGTGCCGGTGGTGCTCGGCGCCGGGCTGGCGTGGCCGTGGATCGTCGACGCGCTCGGCGGCGACTACCGACCGCAAGACGCGGTGAAGTCGCTGCTCGCGCTCGAAGGCCAGCGCTTCTGGATCGCCGCGGTGCTCGCCGCGGCGGTGCAGCCGTTCTTCGAGGAGCTGATCTTCCGCGCGTTCCTCCAACCGCTCTTCGTGCAGAACCTCGGCGACCGCGGCGGCGTGTTCGTCGCGTCCGCGTTGTTCGCGGCGCTGCACGGCTGGAACGCGTTCTTGCCGATCTTCGCGCTCAGTCTGCTGCTCGGCATGTTGATGCTGCGCTCGCAGCGTCTGCTCGGCGTCTGGGCGGTGCACGCGCTGCACAACACGCTGGTGATCTACCTGCTGACCTCGGTGCCCGCCGCGCGCGAGCTCCTCGGTCAAGCCAACCTCGGTCTCCCGTTGCCATGAGCTTCTTCCCTCGCCAAGGTCTGATGCGCCGCGTCGAAGGCGGCGCTTTCGTCGCGTCGAACGCGATCGTCACCGGCGACGTCACGTTCGGCGAGGACGCCGGAGTGTGGTTCGGCTGCGTGTTGCGAGGCGACGACGCGCCGCTCGTCGTCGGACGTCGCACCAACGTGCAGGACCTGACGATGATCCACGCCGATCCCGGCGTCCCGAACGTGATCGGCGAGGACGTGACGATCGGCCACCGCTGCGTGTTGCACGGCGCGAAGGTCGAGGACCGCTGCTTGATCGGGATGGGCGCGATCCTGCTCGCGGGCTCGGTGATCGGCCGCGAGTCGCTGGTCGCCGCCGGTGCGGTCGTGCGCGAGAACTTCGTCGTGCCGCCGCGGTCGCTGGTCGCCGGCGTGCCCGCGAAAATCCTTCGCACCCTGACCGACGACGAGGTGCGCGCGTTCGAGGCGAGCGCCGAAGGTTACGTGCAGAAGCTCCGCCTGTACCTCGCTTGAGGTTCGCGGCGCGCCTCCCCAGGTCTGCAACACGCCGCGCGAGGGGCGTCACGCCGCGGTAGTCCCGCGCGGGTTGCCCGCGCGCGTGCCCGCGCGGGTTGCCCGCGCGCCTGGATGGGGCATACTTGACTGCCGGGAGTCTCCGCGCGCGTCGCCGCGCGGTCGTCCAGACCCGGTCGGCAGGCCGGAAGAGCTCCTCGGAGCCGGTTCGCCGCCTTCGAACAGCGTTCGCAGCGGTTTTTCCAAGGCGCTCGCCCCGTGCCGCCGCCCGCGAGCGGAATCCCGATCGTCCCCGACCTCGCACCCCGTCCAGCACCATGCGCGTCCTCGTCCTCGCCGGGCTTTGCCTGCTCGCCGGCTGCAACCACAAGTCGGGCGGCGGCGTCACGCCGCCGGGCACCGGTCTCGATCACCTGGCGTTCGGCGCCCGCACCGACCTCGACCTCGCGACGTTCGGTCTCGCGCAAGCGGTCGCGTCCGACCTCAATCAGGACGGGCTCACCGACCTGATCGTCGGCAGCTACGGCTCGCGTGCGCTCTTGGTCAGCGTCGGTCGACCGAACGGCACGTTCCTGACGCTCGCGCCGCTTCCTGTGCCCGCGTTCCCGTTGGCGGTCGCCGCCGGCGACGTCGACGGCGACGGGCGGACCGACCTCGCGGCGGCGTGCGTCCGCGCGGGCCCGTTCGAGCCGGCGTGCGTGACGCTCTACGAGCAAGATCCGAACGGCGCGTACACGCAGAGCTTCTCGCTCTCGCTGCCGAACGATCCGGGCTCGATCGTGATCGGCTCGCTCGACGGCGTGCAGCAGGATCTGTTCGTCGCGATCGAGGAGCAGCGCGCGGTGTGGCAACTGCGGGTGACCGCGCCGCACACGCTCTCGTTCGTCGCCGCGTACCGTTCGGGCGCGCCCGAGGTCGACGACGGCGCTCCGGTGACCGCGGCGCTGGTCGACGACGAAGGCGACGGAGACCTCGATCTCGCGGTCGGCGAGCGCCGCGTCGCGGGCGGCTTCCCCGATCGCGTCGTCATGCACCCGAACGTCGGCGGCGCGTTGACGACGCCGCGCGTGCTCGATCCGCAGGTCGCGTGGCCGATCGTGCTCGCGACCGACGCCGACGGCGACGCCTCGCCCGACCTCGCGATCGCGCAGATCGAGGCGAACGAGCTCGTCGTCTACCACGGCGACCCGCTCGGCTTCCGCCCGGCCAACCGCGAAGCGATCGACTTCGGTGCGAAGCAGCTCGGCGCGGGCTTCGGCGACTTCGACGGCGATGGGCGCTTCGACGTCGCTGCGTCGTTGTTCGAGCAGGGCGCGCTCGCGGTCCGCGCGGGCGTCGCCGCGGGCTCCTGGGGTGCGCCGCGGTACTTCAACACCGCGAACGGACCGCGCTCGGTGCTGCCGTTCGAGCTGCCGGGCGACGGCAAGCTCGATGTCGCGGTCTCCGCGTTCGAGACGATTTCGATCCTGCGCGCGACTGCGCCGGGCGACTTCCAGGCGATGCGCGGCTTCCCGATCGGCGATCGGCCGCAGTACGTGCGCTGCGCGGACTTCGACGGCGACGGATTCCTCGACGCGGTCAGCGTCGACCAGTTCCAGCAAGACGTCGTGTTCCAACGCGGCCTCGGCGACGGCACGTTCGAGTACGTCGCAGCGGTGCCGCTCGATCCGTCGTCGCAGGAGACGCCGGGCTACCTGCTCGTCGCGGACTTCGACGAGGACGGGCTCCAGGACGCGATCACGTCCGTGCTCGAGAGCTCCGAGCTCCAATTGATGCGCAATCCGGGCGACCTGCCGCTGATCTCGCTGCGCGTCGATCGCATCCCGGTCGGCAACGAGCCGCGCGGGCTCGACGCCGCCGACCTGAACCAGGACGGCCACCTCGACGTCGTCGTCGCGAACTCCGGTGACAAGACGTTCCAGGTGCTGCTCGGGCACGGCGACGGGACGTTCGACGTCGGGCTGCCGATCCCGCTCGCCGACCGGCCGTTGACCGTGCTGCTCGACGATCTCGACGGCGACGAGGCGGTCGATCTCGCGCTCGCCGTCGGGAACTTCGACGGCAGCGGCGCGAAGCTGCTGCTCTGGCGCGGCGACGACGCCGGCCACTTCGCGTTGGTCGCGGCGAACGCGCTCGATTCCACCGCGCTCGTGATGAGCCGCGCCGACTTCGACGAGGACGGGGCGCTCGATCTCGCGCTGTCGCAGTTCGGGTACCCGTCGGACAAGGTCTACGTGCTCGCCAACGACGGCGCGTTCGCGTTCACGCCGACCGCGATCGCCGTCGGCAACAACCCGGGCACGCTCGAGGTCGCCGACGTCGATCTCGACGGGCACGCGGACCTGATCGTGCCGCTCGGCATCGGTCGACTACGCGTGCTGCTCGGCACCGGCAAGGGCGGCTTCCAGACCACGCCGCCCGAGTTCGCGCTCGACCTGCCGTCGCCGTTCGCGACCAATGCCTCGACGTTCGCGGACCTGAACGGCGACCACCTCGCCGACTTGCTGTTCGTCGCGCCGGAGAGCCGGCACCTCTGGGTCAGCCTGAACCAAAGCCATTGAGCGGACGCGAGCGCTCGCGGCGGCTCTCGCGCGGCCTACAATCCGCGGCGATGGCACCCGAGCACGACGGCGAGCGCTTCTCCGAGCGCGTGGCGGCGCTGCGCCGCCGCTTGCGCGAGCTCGAACGCGTCGCGGTCGCGTTCTCCGGCGGCGTCGACTCGACGGTGCTCCTGCACGCGGCGCACGCGGAGCTCGGCGAAGGCGCGATCGGGGTGATCGCCGACTCGCCGTCGCTGCCGAGGCGCGAGCTCGAGCTCGCGCGCGCCGCCGCCGAGGCGATCGGTGCGCGCCTCGAGGTCGTCGCGACCGACGAGCTCGGCGACGAACGCTATCGCGCGAACGCCGGCGATCGGTGCTACTTCTGCAAGTCGGCGCTGTTCGAGGCGATGGCGCCGTGGGTTCGCGAGCGCGGCTTCCGCGCGCTGCTGTTCGGCGAGATCGCCGACGATCTCCTCGACGAACGGCCTGGCCGGCGCGCGGCTCACGAGTTCGGCGTGCTCGCGCCGCTCGCGGAAGCGGGCTTCACCAAGGACGACGTGCGGCGCTACGCGCGGGAGCACTCGCTCTCGGTTGCCGAGAAGCCGTCGAGCGCCTGCCTCGCCTCGCGGATCCCGGTCGGGACGCGGGTGACGCGCGAACGACTCGCGACGATCGAAGCGGCGGAGGCGCGGCTCGCGACGCTCGCGCTCGGCGTCCGCCGCGTGCGGCACCTCGGCGAGTCGGCGCGCGTCGAGGTCGAGCCCGCGCTGCTCGAAGCGGCGCGCGACGCTCGGCCGAGCATCGAGCGCGAGCTGCTTCCGCTCGGCTTCACGCGCGTCGAGCTCGACGCCTACCGGACGCCGCTCGAGCGCCTTCAGCGCTGGAAGTAGGGGAGCTGTCCGAGCGGCAGCGCGAGCACCAGGCAGTTCGTCGCCGTCGCGTAGCACGAGCCGAACTCGCGATCCGACCACGAGCCGTCGGCGGCTTGCGACACCAGCAGACGCCGGAGCTCGTTCTCCATCCAGCGTTGATAGAGCCGCGCGTCGGGGTGGTGCCAGAGTGCCTCGGCGACGTACATCCGCTCGTAGAACGGGTACCTCACGCCGCGCGCCGCGCCCGCTTCGGCGGCTTCGAGGCCCTGCCAGAGGTGGGTCATCCCGCGCTCGACCTCCGGCGTGCCGTAGCGGCCGGCGGCGTTCAGCGTCGCGACGCTGGCCGCGGTCAGCGCGAGCGAACTCGGCTCCTTGGGCCCGAGACCGTAGCGGAAGCTGCCGTCGTCGCTCTGGCAGAGGCGCACGTACTCGACCGCACGCGAGATCGTGGCCGAGTCGACTTTGACTCCGACGTTGTGCGCGCCGCGCAGCGCCGCGAGCACCGCGACGGTGACCGAGTTCTCGTGCTGGATCGAGCGCACGGGCTCGTAATACCAACCACCTTCGAGGCCCTGCGTCTGCTCGATGCGCTGGACCGCCGCGGCGAGCACGCGGGCCATGCGCTCGCCGCGCGGAGACTTGGGCGACGTGCTGTAGGCCTGGCTGAGCGCGAGCGTCGCGAAGCCGTGTCCGTGCATCCTCGAGATCGCGTCGCCGTCGCTCGCGATGAAGCCGAAACGCGGCGAGCCTTCGCTCAGCTCCGCGTGCGCGCACAGGTAGTCGATCGCCGCGGCGACTTCCTTGCCGTGCGGTCCGCGATCGGGCTGGCTCCCGCCGGCCATGTACGCGAGTGCAGCGAGCGCGGTCACCGGAACCGGCACGTGCTCGGTCGCATCGTCGAACGGGAACGCGCCGTTGCGCAGCTCGCTCTGACGCTTCGCGAGGTACGCGAGCCCGCGTTGCAGCGCCTCGCGCGCGCGCAGCTCGAGCGTCGCGTCGACCTGGGTCGCCGTCGGTGTGCTCGCCGATCCGCCGGTCGGGCCCTGGCCCACCGGCGCGGGCTTCGCGTCTTCGCGCGCGGGCGCCGCCGCGGCGAGCAGCGCGAGGAGCCACGGAGCGCCGAACGTCACGGGCGCTTGCTCATCCGCCGGTAGTACGAGTCGATGAAGTCGCGGTAGCGCGGCGGCAGGTCGTCGCCGCCTTGCACGCGGAAGACGTCGCGCACTTGTTCGGGCAGCTCGCCCCAGCGCTCGCGATCGTCGCCCGGCTGCGAAGGCGCGCCCTTCGCGCCCTTCGGCGGATTCGTGCCCTGCTGTTGCGTGGGGTCGTCCTTCGAGTCCTTCGGGCTCTTGGGCTCGCCGGTCGGCTGCGGTTGCTCGGGCTTGCCTTGCGAATCGGGAGCCTTGCCGCCGGGCTTCTTCTCGCGCTGTTGCTCGCCTTGCCGGCGCGGCTCGTCGAGCGGAGAGTCACCTTGGGGCTGCTGCTCGGAGCCGGTGCCGCCGGAGCTCGACGACTGTTGTTGCTGTTGTTGGCGCGCGAGCTCGAGGATCCGATCGATCCCTTGCTGCGCCGAGCTGCTGCGCGCTTGCGCGTCGCGCAGCAAGCGATCGATGCCGGAGTCGGCGAGCTCACCGCCGACGGCGGTGCCCGCGCCGGCGTCGTAGAGCAGGCGGTCGACTTCCTGGAGCTTCTGCTCGACCTCGTGGAAGAGCTTGATCATCTCTTCCTTGCCGCCGTCGCCGCCTCCGAGCTGCGGCAGCGTGATCTCGGGCTTCTCCGGCGCGGGCTTGGCTTCCGCGGGTTTGGACGGGGCGGGCTTGGTCTCGGCCTGCTTCGACTCCTGCGGTTTCGGCTCGGCGGGCTTCTCCTGCGCGTCGGCGCGCAGCGCGAAGCTCGCGAGCATCGCCGCGGCGAGCACGCGTACGACGTGTTGGGTTCGAGGATGGCGCATGGCGGACCTCATTTCTCCGGCGGCGGGATGCCGAGTCGTTCGCGGAACCGGGTGAAGAGCTTGCTGACGCGCTCGTGGCGCTCGGCGAGGCGTTGCACCTCTTCGAGCACCATCGGATCGTCGGTGCCTTGCTCGAGCTCGGGGTAGAGCTCGAGCAACTGATTGATCCGCTCGGTGACGTCGACGTCGAGTCGCTTCAGCAGCTTCAGCTCGGCTTCGTCGGGCACCAGCCGTTGCGCGCCGCCTTGCTGTGGTTGCTGTTGCTGCTGTTGTTGTTGCTGCTGCTGCGCGTCCTTCTGACGTCGCTCGCGCTCCGCCTTGAGCGCCTCCTGCAGCCACACCGCGCGCTCCTCGACGTCTTGCTGGAGCGTTTGGACGCGCGGCCCGGTCTGCCAGTCGCCGGCTTCGTCGAGGTCGCGAGCGACGCGCAGCAGGTCCTGGTTCATCTGCTCGAGCATCTCGGCGAACACGAAGCCCTGCTCCGCGGCGATCGCCTTGCCGAGCTCGGCCGTGCGGCCCGCGAGCGTCTCCTCGTCGCGCGAGATCCGCTTCAACCGCAAGCGCTGCGCGCGGCTCGGCCGCTCGTCGTCCTCGCGCGCGGAGTCGATCTCGACGGTCTCCTGCATCGCCGCTCGGTGCGTCTCGAGCACGGCGGTCAGCTCTTCGGCGATCCGGAACAGCAGCTCGTCCTGGCGCAGGCGCTGGTACTCCTCTTCCTCGCGGCCGAGGTCGCGGCTCGCGTCCTCCAGGTCGCGCTGCACTTGCTGCTCCTCGTCCTGCGCCTGCTCGAGGTCGCCGCGATCGAGGTTCTCCTCGGCCTCGCCGGAGTCCTTCGCCGCGCGCTCCAGAGCGGCCTGACCTTCCGCGCCGGCGCGTTGCTTGTTCTTGGTCGCGAGGTCGAGCAGTTGCTTCTTGATCTCCGCCTGCTCTCGCTCGAGTTCCTCGGCGCGTTGACGATCCTCGGCGCTCTTCGGCTGCGTCGAGCCCTGCGCCGCCTGACGCGCTCGCTCCAGTGCCTCGCGCGCCTTCGACTGCTGTTCCGAGGCGGACGAGCTCTTGCCCGAGCGCATGCTCTCCGCGGCGCGCTCCATCGCCTGTTGCGCTTCCTCGAGCGCTTCCTTGGTCTGCTTCTCGCCGGACTCGGACATCGACGCCTGCGAAGCCTTCTGCGAAGCGCTCTGCGCCGATTGCGCGAGCTGTTGCTGCTCGCGCGCGAGGTCCTGGCTCTGCGCGCCCTGCGCGGCGGCCTGCGCTTGCGCGGTCGCCTCGCGCGCGGCATCGAGAGCCTCGGCTGCGCGCTCGAGCGCGCGTTCCGCTTCGCGTGCGGCGTTCGCGGCGGTCGGTTGGTCCTCGGCGCGCGCGCTTTGCGACGCCGCACGCATCTCGCGGGCTGCGTCGTCGAGAGCCCGCTTCGCCTGCTCCATGCCGGCGTTCTGGGTGCCTTCGGGCAGCGTCTCGACGCCGCGCTTCAAGCGCTCGCTCTGCGCCGCCGAATCCTCCTGCGAGCGCGCGAGAGCCGCGGCGAGGCTCTTCTCGGCTTCGAGCGCCTGCTCGAGCTCCGCCAGCGCGCGGTTCTGCGCCTCGGCGCGCTCCGCCGCGGTCTTCGCCGACTTCGCGGCTTCGGCGAGCGACTCTTCGGCGCGCTTCGCCGCCTCCGCAGCCGCATTCGGCGCTTCCGCGGGCGTCGACCGCGGCTTCGCGAGCTCGGCGAGCTGAGGGGCGAGCTCCTTCACGCGCTGCTCGGCGCGCGCGGCGTCGGCGGACGCGCGCGCTTCTTGCTCCTTCGCCGCCTGTTCGAGCGCGAGCGACGCGGCTTCGCGAGCCGCGGCGTCGTCGCCGGCCTGGCGCAGCGCCTCGGCGGCCTTGCGCATCGCAGCGGCCGACTCGGGCTTCGCTTCCTCGCCTGCGGCGCGAGCGCGGCGCTCGTCGCGCTCGGCGCCGGCTTCGAGGTCGTTCGCGAGCTGGTCGCGTTCGGCCTCGCTCTGCGCGGCTCGCGCTTCGTCGGCGGCGCGCAGCAGGCGCTCGGTGGTCTCCTCGGAACGCGCGACGCGCGCGAGCTCCGCCCGCGCGGCTTGGATCGCGGGACGCAGCGCGTCCTGGCGCTGGCGCTCCTCAGGTCGCCACGCTTCGAGCACCGCGGCGTCGATCGCTTGGTCCTCGCGCAGCGTCTCGAGGTCGCGCTGCAATTGCTCCAGCGCGAACAGTCCGCTGTCGCGGCCCTGCGCCTCGTTCTTCGCTTGCAGTTCGCGTTGCCGATCGAGCAGCTGGTCGAGCTCGCGCTCGAGCGCCTTCTGCTCGTCGGACTTCGAGCGCTCCGCGAGCTCGCGCGTCTCGCGCTCGAGCGTCGCTTCGCGCGACTTCAGCTCTTCGACCGCCTTCTTCACCGCCTGGAGCGCCGCGAGCTGGTCCTCGAGGTGGTCGAGGTTCTGGCGGTTCATCAGGATCGCGAGCAGTCGCTCGAGCCCGCGCAGCACGCGTTCTTGCTCCTCCAGCGCCTGCACGACCTGGCCGCCGGCGGCGGCGGAGCGAGCGCTGTCCATCAGCTCTTCGAGCGTCAACGAGCGCGACTCCTGGGCGCGTTGGTCGAGTTCCGCGAGCGCGGCGCGAACGAGTTCCAGCGTGTCGGTGCGCTTCTCCTGCTCGAGACGAGGGATCAGCGCCTCCATGGTCCGCTTCAGCCGCTGGAGCTGGCGTCGCAGGTGCTCCTGCTCCTCGGCGAGCGAGCCGAGGTCTCGATCGCCGGTCGGGCTCTGCGCGGCGTGCGCGGGCAACGGAAGCGCTGCCAAGAAGAGCGCGACGAGTTGGAACCAGCGTTGCGGTCGCATGGGCTACTTCTCCTGGGCGCTCGAGCGCGTGCGATCGATCAGCGACTTCTGGCGCGAGAGGATGTCGCGCGCCAACGAGACCACCGATTGGAAATCGTCCCACTCGACGAGCCGCGACAGCAGCTCCTCGATGTGCTTCTGCGCGGACTCCTGCGCCGCCGCGCACTCGACCAGCGCCGCGTGGATTTCGGTGAGGTCGACGACCTGCGTCGCACGCTCGGCGGCGGCCGAAGCGGTCGTGCAGTCCGTGTGACTGATCGTCCGCGCGGCGTCGACCAGGGTGACGAGCTGCGGGGCGAGGCCGCTCGACGCGCCGGCGCGTCCGTCGCGCAACGCCGCCGCGAGGTCGCGCCACGCGTCGGCGCGGAAGTCGCGGGTGGTCGCGGCCGCGTTCGAAGCGTCGAGCAGCTCGAAAAGCGACGCCGACTGTTCGTCGAGGTGCGCGTAGAGCACGCCCTCGGTGATCGACGCGAGCTCGCGCGTCGCCGTCTCCGCATCGACCTGCACGCGCCGCACGCCCGAGAGCGCCGCGGCGAGCTCGCTCGCGTTCGCGGCGTTGCCCGGCGCGTCGCTCTCGAGCGACGCGACCAGCTCGGAGACGCGCTTCTTCTTGCCGCGCGCGAGCTCCTCGAGCTCGCCGACTTGCACGCGCAGGCGTGAGAGTCGGTCCTGCAGGCGCCGTAGGAACTCTTCGTCGGTGACGATGCGCACGCGCACCGGCGCGGACTTGCCGATCCGCTTCGCGTCCTGCTCGGCGCCCATGCTCGGGCGATCGTCCGCCGCGGTGACCACCAGCGTGATCTGCTCGCCGTCGGCGAGCTCCACGCCCTCGGGCACGAGCGCGCGTGCCGCGAGCAACGCGGTGCCGAGCGACGTGCGCGCACCGGATGCGGCCGCGGCCCCCGCGGCTTCGGGCGTGTTCGCCGCGCCGACGAGGGCGAGCTCGGCCTCGACCGCCGCGGCCTCGGACTCGCCTTGGCGCGTCGCGCGCCACGCGAGCGAACGCAAGCCGAAGTCGTCGGTCGCGCGCGCGACCAGCCTGAGCGAACCGGTGCGCACGGTCTCGAACTCGCTGCGCCCGGGCGAAAGCACCTCGACCTCCGGCGCGCGATCCTCGGCGACCTCGACCGCGAACAGGCCGGGATCGGGATTCTCCAGGCCGGTTGCGTCGGTCAGTCGGAAGCGATAGCGCAGCGAGCGGTCCGCGACCAAGTCGAACCCGAGCCCGGGGACCGTCGTTCCATTCGGGTCGTCGGTGGTCGGGTACGGTCGCGGCACGAGCTCTTGCGTGCGATCGTCCGGCAACAATCGCACTTCGCCGCGCGCGTCGGCGGGGTGGGGCAGGATCGTGATCGCGAGCGTCGAGCCCGCGGGGACGCGCACGTCGTGATCGCGCTCGAGCCGTTCGGGGAGACCGGTGTACGCCGGCGGGACGACGCGGATCGCGAGGCCGCCGAGGTCCGGCGGCTCGAGCACGCTGACCTTCACCGTGCGATCGCCGCGCGGATCGTCGCCGCCGGACGCGTAGAACGTGAAGTCCTCCTGCACGGCGCGCAGCACCGCGCGGAACTCGCTCTCGCCGGCGCCGGAGAGCGCGATCTCGTCGCCGCCGGAGAGGTGCAGCACGACTTCATCGGGCGTCACGCCCTGCGCTTCGACCAGCACCGGCAGGTCGCCGCCGCGCGCGATCCGTACCGCGGTCTCGCTCGGACCGACGTCGATCTTCGCGCGCTCGGGCGCCGCCGGGATCGAGACCGCGAGGTGCGTGCGCTGCGGCCACGGCTCGTTGCCGCCGAAGAACCGCGCCAGGAAGATCCGCGTGTGCTCCGGCGCGCGCGTCGCGGCGAACAACGCGAGTGCGACGATCAGCGCCGCGCCGGCGCCGCGCAGGAATGCGGGGCGGCGGTCGAGCACTCCGCGTAGCTCGAGCGAGCGCGCGCGCTCCTCGGCGTGCGCGAGCACTTCGCGGATCCGTTCCGGGTCGCCGGACGGCGCCGGGGATTGTTGGAGTTCGACCGCGGAGACGAAGAGCTCGCCGAGCTGCGGGTCCGCGCGCTCGACCAGCATCGCGAGCCCGGCGCGATCGGGCCGGCGCGCCCACGGCCGCGCGACGAAACGCCAGAGCGCGACCAACGGCACCGCGATCGCGATCACCAGGTGCCCGACGCGCACCGCGAGCGGCACGCGCAACACGTAGTCCGCGAACCACGTCCAACCGACCCAAGCCGCGACCAGCATCACGACCGTCGCCAGACCGTGCACGGCGATCGTCGTCGACAGCGCTCCGCCGACGCGCGCGAGCGCGCGCTCCAGCGCGGGCGTCGCGCTCAACGGACGGTTCGGATCGACGGGCGCGGGGGCGGGCATGGATCAGCGTTGGAAGATCGGCAGGAAGCGGAACGGGATCTCGAGGATCAGGACGCCCATCGCGGTGCCGAACGCGCGGCCCGGACCGGTGTCGTTCGGGAACGCGCCGCTCGGCTCCTGCATGCGCAGGATCTCGTCGCGCACGACGCTGAAGTACGACTCCCACACCTCTCCGCCGGCGGTGTACATCGCTTGCACGCCGTAGTAGTGGCCGTACCAGAAGAAGTAGTGGCCGCGGCGGTTGTACCCGTTCAGGCGGTTGAACTCGTGCAGGTTGCGCCGCAGGAAGCCGACGCCGGAGTCGATCGCGTCGTCGGAGTAGATGCCGAGCCCGTGCAGCGCCGTGACTCCGGCCGCGGTCAGCGGGAACGACGAGCGCGAGCCATCCTGCTTCTGGTAGTGGAACGAGCCGATCTCGTCGCGGTAGTTCGCGGTCGGGCCGAAGTACGAGCGCGTCAGGCTGTCCTCGGTCACCGCCGAGTCGACGACGTAGCGCGCCGCGCGATCGACGACGGACTTCGGCACGCGGATGCCGATGTTGCGTGCGGCGCGCAGCGCGACGACCTGGCACACGACGATCGACATGTCGCTCTCCGCGGCGTACGGCTCGTAACGCCACGCGCCTTCGGCGTTCTGCGACGCGACGATGAAGTCGACCGCCTTCTGGAGCTTGTCGCGCACCTCGGTCTTGTGCGTCATCCCGTAGATCTCGGCCAGGAAGAGCGCCGACATCGCGTGGCTGTACATCCGCGTGCCGCCGCGCGTGATGTAACCGTCGTTCTGCACGCAGCCGAGCACGAACGCGAGCGCCTTCTCGACCGTCGCTCCGTAGCGTCCGCGTCCCGGTAGGTGTCCGCCGGCGAGGAACGCCATGCCGGCGAGCGACGTCACGCCGACGTGCGGCTTGTCGACCGCGGTCGCTTGATAGCCCTGGTTGAGCTTGAAGCCGACGTCGCCGCTCCAACTGCCGTCGTCGTTCTGCTGCGCGGCGAGCCAGGCGAGCCCGCGCTCGACCGCCTTCATCTGTTCCTCGGTGATCGCGACCGGGTCTACGTCGCCGGCGAGCGTGAGTTGCGCGCGCGCGGGCGCCGCGAGGGCGAGACACGTCAGCGCCGCGAAGAGCCAAGCGAAGGACTTCATTTGGAGAGCACATCCATTCCGCCGCTGCCCGCGACGAAGAGGGCCGAGCCCAGACCGAGCAGCTCGAGGTACTCCGAGCCGCCGAGCGACGGATCGAGCGTGCGCAGGTCGCGACGTTGCCCGCTCGCGCGATCGAACAGCGCGAGCGACGTCCGCCGATCGCGCTCGCCGTCGCGGTTGCGCGTCCATTCGCCGTAGACGAGCGCGACCGTCGACTGCGAGACCACCGGGCGCGGCATCGCTCCATTGTAGAGGGCGTCGACCGGCACCGAGAGGCGCGTGGCCCAGCGCTCGCCGTAGGGGAGGTGGATCGCGCGCAGCATCGTCTCGCGCACACCGGTCGCCTCGGTGCGGACGAACACGAACGGCGTGTCGAGCTCGACCACCGCGAGGCGCGGCACGCCGACCAGGAGATCGCCGGGGACGAGCTTGGCGTTCTGGAGCGCGCGCAAGGCGCCGAGCGACGTGTCGAGCTCCAGGATCGCTCCGTTCTGCACGCGCCCGCCGATCGCTTCGGCCGCGAGCACGAGGTACGTCCGTCCGCCGGCGCGCAGCACGGTCTCGAGCTCGCGCCCGGCTTCCGAGGGCACGCTCCAGCTCTTCGCTCCGCTCTCCAGGTCGAACGCCCGCAGCATCTCGCTGGTCGAGCGCGCGTTGCGGCGGAAAGCGGGCAGGATCACCTTGCCGCGCTCGATCCACGCGGCGCGGCCGTCGTTCTCCCACGCGTCGGCGTCGAGCTCGAAGCTCGCCGACTGCGAGCCCGTGAACAGGTCGAGCACCTGCGCCGAGCGCAACCCACGTCCGCGCGGCAGCAACACGACCCGTCCGTCGCCGAGCAGCGGCGGCAGCGACACGTCGAGCCCGACTTCGCGCTGCCAGAGCTCGGCGCCGAGCTCGATCGAGAACGCGGCCAACGTCACGCGGCGAGCGCGGTCGACGAACGCCGCGACCACGACGCCGTCGCCGCCGATCAGCGCTTCGAGCGATTGTCCGCCGCGGCTGACGCGCCACGCGCTCGACGGTTCGGTGACGTCGAGCGCGACGATCTCGTCCGCGAGCCCGATCACGACGCGGTCCGCGCCGAGCACGACGCGATTCGGCTTGATCTCGGGGTCGGTCTGTTCGTCGACGCGTTGGCGGACGACGCGTTCGGGGCTCGCGCCGCCGCGCCAGACCTCGATCCAGCCGCGGGTCGAAGTCACCAGGTGGCGCGTCGCGTCCGGCGCCGACCCGGGAGCGAGCGGCAGGTAGCCGAGCAGGTCCCATGCGCCGTTCGAACGCGCGCCGCGCGGTCGCAGCGTGTCGTCGAACGTCACTTGTTCCGCGGCGGCGATCGGCGGCTCTCCGAGCAGGCCCTTCGCGATCTCGGACGCGGCGCTGGGCTCGCCGGGAGCGCGCTCGACGCGCAGATCGGGCACGATCGTCGCCAGGCGGCCGAAGACGGCGGTCGCGAGCTCGCGTTCACCGACTTGGAGCGCGAGCGACGCGAAGTCGGCGAGTCGCACGAGCTCCGCGGTATTCGCGCGGGAGAACGACCAGTGCGCGGCGAGCGAGCCCGCGAGCTCCGCCGCGAAGAGGTCGAGCCGCTCCTGCGACCGCGCGATCGCGAGCGCTGCTTCCACGGCGGCCGTCGCGGCGCGCGAGTGGGGGTAGAGCTCGCGGATGCGCGTCAGGAGCTCGAGGTCGCCGCTCGCGCTCGCTTCGTCGAGCAACTCGCGCGCGCGCGCCTCGAACGGCGCGTACTCGCTGGGCGGGTTGATGCCGATCAGCGTTCCGATTCGTTCGGAGGCGCGTTCTCCCTCGACGACGAGCACGTCGCCGTAGCGCTCGAGCAGGCTGTGCAGCGCCTCGAGCTCGCCGCCGATCGAACCTTCGGTGCGCGCGAGCGCCGCGAGCTCGATCTGCACCCAGAGACCGACCGGGATCCGCCCGCCGAAGCCGCGCCGTGCGGCCGGATCGTCGTCCGCCGGCTTCGCCGCGCCGTCGCGTTGCCCGTCGGAGCCCGACACGCCGAAATCGTCGGCGGGGAGCTCGAGGTCGGCCGCAACCCGATCGAGCTCGCCGAGCAGCGCGCGATAGCGCACTCGGTCTCGCTGGGCCGCGAGCCGCGCGAGCGCCCAGAGCGTGTCGCGTTGCTCCTCGGCGCCGAGCGCGAGCGAGCGCGAGCGTTCGAGCCGCTCGACCGCGCCGCGCACGTCGGCGAGATCCGTCAGCGCTCGCGCTTCGCCGAGCAGCGCGGCGTGCAGACGCATCGCGACCTGCGGCCGTGCGGTCGGCGCCTCGGCATCGAGCAGCGGCTCGAGCGCCGCGCGCAGGCGCGCGAAGTACGAGAGTGCCTTGGCGGTGCGTCCGTCGCGTTGCTCGAGCTCCGCGCGGCTCGCGAGGAAGTCCGCCCACGCGCACGCCATGTCGAGGTCGTTCGGCGAACGGTCGAAGTCGCGCTGCAGTCGCTCCTCGAGGCTGTTCCAGTCGCACAGACCGATCAGCGTGCTGCCGCCGGCGTTCGACGAAAGCGAGTAGAGCACCCCGGGCCCCGACGCGAGGTTGCCCGGCGGCGCATCCGATGGCCAGGCGGCGGAGAGCTGCGTGTCCGGCGTGCGCAGGTTCGCGCGCGGCAAGACCCAGCGTTTGCTCGAGCTCGGCACGACGACGCGGTCGCCGACGAGCAGCGGCCGCGGTTGGTTCTCGGGCCCGAGGAAGGCCTCGCCGAGCGCGCGATCACTGCCGCTGAGCTCGGTCGGTCCCTGCGGCGTCGCGAGACCGGCGTTCGCGGCGATCTGGATCACCTGCGCGGCCGAGCCGAGCACGACCGAGCGCTCGTCCGCGCCGAGCAGCGCGAGCTTCGCGAGGTTGCGCGTCGACATGCGCGAGTGCGGCTTGCTCCAGAGCAACGTGCCGTGTTCCAGGTCGATGCCGATCAGGTCCGCGCAATCGAGCGGCGTCGCGACGACCACTCCATCGGCGACCACCGCCGGCGACGGCAGCCAGAACTCGTCGCGCTCGCCCGAGGAGTACCCCTGAGCCGGCGGTAGCGGCAGTTGGTCGTACAGCGTCTCCCACGCGATGTCGCCGGTGAACGCGTCGAGCGCCGCGAGCGTGCCGAGCTGCGTCTGCGCGATCACGCGATCTTGGTGGATCAACACCGGCGGGGTGGCGAGCTCGCGGTTCTGCCGCCCGAACATGTTGAGCTCGACCTGACCCGAGATCAGCGCGGTCGACCAGAGGAGCTTGCCGCTGTAGAGATCGAAACAGCCGACGTGGAACTCGACGCGCCCCTGCATCCGATAGAACGGCGCGTACACGCGGCCCTGCCACGCGACCGGCGGCCCGGCGACGCGCATGCGCTCCGCGAACGCACCCGACTCGCCGTCCCAGAGCGGCGGCGGAAGGTGGCTCCACAACGGCTCGCCGGTGGTCAGGTCGTACGCGAAGAGCCGCCGCTCGGGCGTGACCGTGGTCACCTGGATGTTCTGGTACTTCCAGTTGCCGAGGTTGGAGTAGGGGATCTGGAGCGCGGCGACCGCGACGTTGCCCCACGCGGTCGGCGCGAGCATCAACGCCTGGCCGTTGACGCCTTGGAAGAACTCGCCGCGCTGGAGCACGCGCTCGGTGTCGGCGACGCGCACGCGGCCGGCATCGACGTCCTTCCAGCTGGCGAGCTCCTCCGAGCGCCACTCGCGGTGGCCGGAGTACGCGTTGTAGGCGATCAGCCGCAGCGGCGTCGCGACCAACAGGCGATCGCCGACCAGCACCGGCGTCATCACCGGCGCGGCCTGCGTCCAACGCAGCGACGTCGAGACCGTCGGATCGTCCTCGCTGAGCTTGCGTCGCCAGACGTGGCAGTCGGGGCCGGGCAGCGGGCCGCTCGGCTGCGCGCCGTCGTCGAGGCGCAGCGAACCGGACGCGGGCTCGGGCAGCGCGCGGGGCGCGGCCGCGGAGGAATCGGCCGACGGATCGAGCAGCGCGATGCGCAACGCACCGAGCGGCAGCTCGTCGCCGAGCTCCTTCGCGAGCGCTTCGGCGCGCAGCCACGCGAGCCGGCCGGACTCGCCGTTGCCGCGCTCGAACTCGAGGTCGCCGAGCGCGAGCCACGCGTGCTCCGCGGCGACGGTGATCGGCCAGCGGCGCGCGAGCTCGATCAGGCCTTGCGCGTCGCCCGCGCGCCTCGCGCGTTCGAGCTCCGCCGCCGCGCTCGCGCCGAAGCGCTCGCGGTACGTCTTGCGGGCTTCGGGCGGCAGCGAGGAGAGCAACGCGAGCACCCGTCGGGTCACGCCGGCGTGCACGTCCTGTTGCGAACGGCGGCCGAGCGAGTCGCGTCTCTCGGCGCCGAGCACCGCGCCGCGGTGCAGCTCGAGCAGCTCCTGCAGCCCGGAGATCGCGTCGCTCCAGCGTTGCGCGTCGACGTGGCCGACCGAACGATCGAAGAGAGCGCGCGCCGATTGCGTGGCCGGCAGCGAGAAGCTCTTGACGTCGCGCTCGTCACCCGACTGTGGCGACGCACCGGCCAGCGAGCCGAAGCTCGCGAGGGCAAAGGTGAGCCAGCGCACGAATCGCATCGGGTGCCTTCCTAGACCAGGTCGAAGCGCTTGCGCAGCACCCATTCCAAGGTGAACACGACCAGCGCGGCGAGCAACGTGCTCCAACGATCCCAGACGTCGTCCAATCGGGCGGAGATCGGCTCGCGGCGCTCCTCGCCTCCACGGAAGTCCGCCAAGAGCTCGGAGACGTGCGCGAGATCGACGTGCTTGCCCCCGCTGGCGGCCGCGAGCTCGGCGAGCAGCGCCGGATCGGGCGTCGGGTCCTGGTTCTCGAGCGACGGCAACGACACCTCGAACTCCGACGACGCGATGCGCGTGGAATCGCGCTCGAACCAGATCCGATAGAGCCCGAGGCGCTCGGCGTCGTAGCTCGCGCGGTACGTGCCGGGCTTGCCGAGCACCGCGCCGAGCTCGAGATCGCTGACCCGGCCCTCGGGATCGCCGACGCGGATCTTCTGGTTCGCCTCGGTGCTCGGCCGGTAGTCCTCGTCGAGCACCCGCGCTTCGATGCCGACGCGCTCGCCGAGGTCGTACGTCGAGCGCGCGACCTCGAGTCGATAGCGTCGATCTCCGCTCTTCAACCGACCGAGCGACAGCCAACGGATCGCATTGCGCCAGAACTTCTCGTGCTCGCCGACGTGGAAGAGCCGCCAGCGCCACGTCGAGTCCATGCCGGAGAAGAGCACGCGCCCGGCGGGGAAGTAGCCCGCGACGAGCAGCGGATAGCGCTCGCCGCGCGCGCCGTCGCGCGGGTGACGCAGCAGCACCTGCGCTCCGGGCTTCGCGCGCGTCACTGGTCGGTACCAGTACTGTCCGTCGAGACCGCCGCTTTCCTCCCAGAGCTTGCGGTTCGCCTCCGTGTCGGGCAGCAGGCGCACGATCTCGTGCGGGTTCATCGGGTCCTCGAGCACCGGCCGGAACTCGAGCGTCGAGTCGCCCTGGAAGCCCGAGAGCTCCGCGGCTTCGATCGTCACCGGGAGGACGTCCTCGAGCGGCGTGTTGAGGAACGCGCGCGGGTTGTCGTACTCGCCGCCGAGGAAGCCGAGGCCGCCGCCGCGCTCGACGAACTCGCGCAGCGTGCGCAGGAATTCGTCGCAGCGCTGAGGGTCCGGCGAGACCGCGAAGGGGGAGAAGTCGCCGAGCAGGATCACGTCGTACTGCTCGAGCAGCGTCTTGCGATCGGTCGGGACCTCGCTGAGCGAGCCGACGCCCTTGGTGCTCGGCTGCACCCAACCCGCGTCGCCGGACAGCAGCACCGTCTGCATCACGATGTTCTGGTCCGCGCGCCGCAGGATCTCCTTCAAGTAGCGCCACTCGTAGCGCGGATAGCCGTCGACGTAGAGCACGCGGATCTTCTCCGGCGTGATGTGGACGCTGAACTCGAGCGCGTTGTCGTCGACCAGCGTCTCGCCTTCCTCGGGCGGGATCGAGACGCGGAAGCGGCGGTCCTGCGTGCGCGGATCAGCAGGGCCCGGACGAGCGATCAGCGTGCGGCGCGCGCCGCCCTCGCCGAGCTCGGCGTCGTCCTCGGCGACCACGCGCCGGCCCTCGTCGCCGGTGATCTCCTCGAGCGTGACGTGGCCTCGCGCGCCCGCGCCCAGTCCGCGCGCGACGACGCGGACCACCGCGGCGATCTCGTCGCCTTCGAACGCGGCCGAGGGGACCTCGACGAGCTCGACCTTGACGTTCTTCTCGGCGCGGGTGTCGCCGACCGTGATCGCGTGCACCTGAACGCCCGCGCCTTGCGCGGCGCGCGCCGCGTCGAGCGCCGGTGAGCCCGACGTCTGACGTCCGTCGGAGACGATCACGACGTCGGTCAGGTGGTGGCCGCGATACGCGGCGAGCACCTGCGACAACGCGTCGCCGATCCGCGTCGACGCGCCGTGCGCGGTCGCGGTCCACTGCTCGCCCTGCGCCGCCACGGTGTCGGCGAACGTGTAGACGCGCGGCACGTAGCCCTTGGTGTTGAGCTCGCGCACGAGCTCGTCGCGCACGAGCCCGCCCGCGACGTCCGCGCGAGTCGGTTCGCCCTCGGTCTTCGCGTAGCCGGTCGCCGCGCGCCGCAATGCGTCGCTCGCGGCGTACGAGTCCTTGCGCAGCATGCTCGCCGAGTCGTCGACCAGGACGACGACCTCCGCCTTCTGCACCTCTTCGCGGCGCTCGACGCGGACCGGACGGAAGATCACCAGGCACAGGAACGCGAGCGCGAGGAAGCGCAGCGACCCGAGCAGGATCTTGGCGCCGAGCGAGATCGACTCGCCGCGATAGCCGAGCACGCAGACCAGGAACGCGAGCGGTGCGAGCACCAGGACGACGATCCACGCGGCGGGCACGTCGGCGAGCTTGAAACTCTCGCGCAGGCCGGTGTCGACGGCTTCTTGCAGCAACGCGATCATGGGCGCACGCTCCTCGACCGGCCGATCCAGGCCGACCACAGGGTTTCGAGCACCAACGCCGCGAGCGCGGCGAGCGCGAGCCAGCGCCACAGTTCGCCCTGCGGCGCGGTTTGCTCTGGCTCGTTCGTGCGCTCGGTCGCGAGCGACGAAACCGGCACGAGCGCCGGGTGGAGCCCCGCGAGCTCGGTCGACGCGAGGCGTTCGAGGTCGCTCTCGCGCGCGTCGAACTGGACGGCGAACGGCTGCGCCGCACCGTCGGCGAGCTCGACGCGGTAGAGACCGACGCGCGCGGTGTCGTCGATGCGCGGCAGGCGCCACGCGGCGGGACCGGCGATCACGGGCTCGCCCGCGAGCCCGGCGCGCGCGCCGTCGGGCTTGACGATCACCGGTGAGCGCGGGAAGAACGGCAGCTCGAGCTCGAGCCCGCGTCCGACCGCGACGTTGCGGCTCGAACCGCGCGGCCGGCCGACGTAGCGGACGATCTCGTGCACCAGCGGCACCAGCGTGCGCGGCGACTCGGGCAGGCGCGTCCAATCGACGTCGATGCTGGTCGTCCAGAGCAGCACGCGGCCGCGGTCGAACGCCTTCTCGACCAGCAACGGGCTGGTCGCATCGTCGTCGAGCCGTGCGAGCACGTGCGCGCTCGCGAGCGGCCTCACCGCGACGAACTCGTAGATCGGCACCTCGCTGAACAGCGGTCGCCACTTCTCGTCCGCGAAGAACGCGAGCGCCGGGTGCTGCGCGTCGAAGTCCTGCGCGCGGTAGTACGACTCGCGGCGCGAGCGCACGGCGACGCGGCCGGCGAGCTCGGCCGGCAGGAGCCCGGAACCGTCCGCGCGGAAGAGCCGCCGGTCGTAGACCTCGGCTTGCACTTGGTCGCCGAGCGACACGACGAGCCCCGCGCCGGCGGCGACGCGGCGCTCGAGCTTCTCGACGACGCCGTCGGAGAGCGCATCGACGTTCGCGAGCCAGATCAGGTCGAAGTCGTCGATCGACACGGATCCGTCGCGCAGTGCCGAGGGCTCGACCACGCGCGTCTCGAACGGCGAGCCGCCGAGTGCGTCGTCGCCGAGCGGCGCGAGCACTGCCGCGAGGTAGCCGACCTCGTCCTCCGCGACGTCGCTCGACGGCGCGCCGTCGACCAACAGGATCGCGAGCGGCGGCGGCACCGCGAGCACCGACGCGCGCGCGTCGTCGATCGCGAGCCGATCGGACTCGAGTCGCGCGACCAGCGAGTGCGCGCCGGCGGAGCGGAAGACCACCGAGAAGACCTCGGTCGCGCTGCCGCGAGCGGGCACGTCGAGCAGCTTGGCGGGACGGCGCTCGCCGTCGACCTCGAGGGCGACGCGCACGCCGGCGGCCGCGGTGGAGCCCCAGTTCGCGACGCGCACGCCGACTTCGATCGGCAAGTCGACCGCGACCTCGGACTCCGGCACGGCGAGGTCGGCGATCGCCAGGTTCGACGGCACGCGCTCGCGCGGGCCGAGGTCCTCGACGCGCACCTTGACGCCGAGCGCATTCAACCGATCGAGCGCGTCGAACAGGCGCGCGTCTCCGGGCTGCGCGGTGCCCTCGGCCGCGGACGGCACGAAGTCGCGCTTCTGCAGGTCGGAGAGCAGCCGCACTTCGAGCTCGCTCTTCTGCGACGTGCCCGACTGTTCCTCGGCGTAGCCCGCGACCTCGGACAACGCCGCCGCGAGGTCGAGCACCTCGTCGGTCGGGTCGCGCAGCGCGCCGATGACGTCGAGCGCTTCGTCGGGCGTGCGCCACGAGAGCAGCCGCGGCGCGCCCGCCGCGAGCACGACGCGGACGCGGTCGCCGCGGGTGCCGTCGAGCTCGAGCACGAGCTCCCGCGCGCGCGCGGTGATCGCCTCGAACACCGAACGCGTGCCTTCGCGCCAGCCGGTCGACGCCGAGCCGTCGAGCACGAGCACGACGTCGCGGCGGGTTTCGGTCAAGCCGGCGAGCACGTCGTCCTTGCCGACGAACGGCCGCGCGATCGCGAGCGCGAACAGCGCGACCGCCGCCATGCGCAGCAACAGCAGGATCAGGTTCTCGAAGCGCGCGCGGCGGCGCGTCTTCTTGTACGCCGCGAGTACGAAGCGCATCGCCGCCCAAGGCATCGGCTTGTGCCGCTGGCGGTTGAGCAGGTGGATGATCAGCGGCACCGCGGCGAGCGCGGTGCCGGCGACCAGCGCCGGGTGGACGAAGCCTTCGAACAAGGCCAGCGAGAGCGCGGAGAGCATCGCTCAGCGCCTCCCGCCGCGGGCGCGCGCCGTGCGGCGCGCGAGGTAGGTCGACAGCGCCGCATCGAGCGGCTGCTTGGTCGAGAGCTCGACGAAGTCGAGCGACAACGAGCGCGCGTGCTTCTTCAGCAGCGCCGTGTGCGCGGCGAGCTCCTCGAGGTACGCGGTGCGGATCGCCTTCGGGTCGATCTTGAGCTGACCGGAGCCTTCCAAACCGTCGAAGCGCACCAAGCGATCGAGGTCGAAGCTCGACTCCAGCGGATCGAGCACCTGGAACAGGATCGGCTCGTGGCCGCCGTGCACCAAGCGGCGCAATCCGGACACGATCGTCTCCGGGTCGTCGAAGAAGTCACTGAAGACCGCGACGATGCCGCGGCTCTTCAAGCGCGTCGCGAGCCACTGCAACACCGAGCCGACGCCGGTCGGGCCCTCGGGCTTCGCGCGCGAGAGCGTGTCGAAGATCGTGCGCTCCTGTTCGGCGCCGGTCTTCGGCGGGACCTTCGCCTTCTCCTTCTGGTCGAAGACGACCAACCCCGCGGTGTCGCGCGACGCGAGCACGAGGTGGGCGAGCGCCGCGGTGCACCACCGCGCGTAATCGAACTTCGTCCAGTCGAGCGAACCGAACGCCATCGACTCGCTCGCGTCGAGCAGGAAGTGGCACGAGAGGTTCGTCTCCTCGAAGTACTCCTTGATCACCAAGCGGTCGGAGCGCGCGAACACCTTCCAGTCGAGACGCCGCAGCTCGTCGCCCGGTACGTACTCGCGGTGCTGAGCGAACTCCGACGACGAACCGCGCAGCGGCGAGCGGTGGTGGCCCGCCATGAATCCCTCGACCACCGTGCGCGCGACGAGCTCGAGCCCCTCGAGGCGATCGAGAACGGCCGGATCGACGCTCTGGGCGGCCATGCGGCGGGCGGGGAGTGGGGCGACTCGGGCGGGGAGCGGTTGGAGACGGGATCAGCCCTTGACGCCGGGCAGCCCGGCGCCGACGGCCGACTTCGGATCGATCTCCTTCAGGAGTCGCTCGACGAGCACGTCGGGCGTGATCCCTTCGGCGGAGGCCGAGAAATTGGTGACGATGCGGTGGCGGAGCACCGGGTGCACGACCGCGCGCACGTCCTCGATCTCGACGTGGCTCGAGCCTCGCAACGCCGCGTGCGCCTTCGCGCCGAGGATCACGTTCTGGCTCGCGCGCGGACCGGCGCCCCACGTGACCCATTCGCGCACGAACGGGAGTTGCTCGGCCTGGCCGACGCGCGTGCCGCGGGTCAGCGCGAGCACGTAGTCGTACACGCTGTCGGCGACCGCGACTCCGCGGACGATGCGCTGCAGCTCGACGAGCTCGGCCGCGCCGAGCACCTTCTGCGGCTCCGCGGACGCGGAACCGGTGGTGCGCCGCAGGATCTCGCGCTCCTCGTCGAGGCTCGGGTACTCGACCTGGACCATGAACATGAAGCGGTCGAGCTGCGCTTCGGGCAACGGGTACGTGCCTTCTTGCTCGATCGGGTTCTGCGTCGCGAGCACGAAGAACGGGTTCGGCAGCGGGTGACGTCGGCCGCCGACGGTGACCTGTCCTTCGACCATCGACTCGAGCAGCGCGGCCTGCGTCTTCGGCGGCGTGCGGTTGATCTCGTCGGCGAGGATCACGTTCGCGAAGATCGGCCCCGGGGCGAAACGGAACGTCCGTTCGTTGGTCGCCGCGTCGATGTTCAGCAGGTCCGTGCCGGTGATGTCGCCCGGCATCAGGTCGGGCGTGAACTGGATCCGGTTGAACGAGAGGTCGAGGCACTTCGCGAGGCTCGAGATCAACAGCGTCTTCGCGAGGCCCGGCACGCCGACCAAGAGCACGTGCCCGCGGGTCAGGATCGCGAGCAGCAGTTGGTCGATCACCTGCTCTTGGCCGACGATCGTGCGATGCAGCTCGGCCTTGACGCGCGAGTGGGCTTCACGGAGGCGTTGTAGGCTGTTTTCGGTCATCGATGGTTCCGTGGGTTCCGTGGGTTCCGTGATCCGTGGGTTCCGGAGGGACGTCCGCGGGGATCCCTAGGGCTCGCCCGGCGCTCGCCTGCGGCCGCCCTGTTCTTCCCTGGTGACGAGTGCTCGCCCGACTACGCGCAAACTACCATTTCGACGAGCGATACGTCGGATCCCCGAGCGCGACTACAGGAGATTCACGAGCTGCCGAGCGCGTGGTTTCCCGGACTCGCCGCGCGCCTCAGCGCAACTCGACCCGCCAGACCGTTCCGGCGCCGAGCGCGACGATTCCGTCACCGCCGCGGACGAGCCCGGTCACCGTCGCGCCGAGGTCGATCCGGTCGAGCAGGAAGAGCTCGCGTTCGCGGTCGAAGAGCGCCAGGCCGCGGTCGGTGCACACCAACACGCGCGTCGCCGTCACGCGCGCCTGGTTGCCGAAGTGCTCGTCCTGCGCGAGCGCGAACGAATCGCTGCGCGCGCCGCTCGCGAGATCGACGTCGACCAGGCGCTCGCCGTCCGGCTCCGCCGCGATCGCGAGCACGCGCGGTCCGACCGCCGCGAGAATCGTCCGCAGCGAGCCGATCTCGAACGGCGGCCCGGCGAGCAGCGAGCCGCGCGTGGAACCGACGGTGTCGTCGGGGGCGGCGCGAACGCAGTAGCCGCGGTCGGAGTCGCTCGGCGTCCAGATCCAGGAGCCGTCGCCGGCGTCGATCGGACTCGTGCCGAGCCACCCCGGTTGCTCGACGCGGCGTCGACGGCTCTGGAAACTCCACTGGAGCCTGCCGTCGGCGGCGTCGAAGAGCACGCCGACGCCGGTGTGCGGGCTCGCGAACAGCCGGCCGTCGCGCGCGACCAGCGCGGCGGGCGCGAGATCGGTGAACACGCGCGTTCCGAAGCGGTCGACGTCCTCGCGCGGACCGATCACGCCGACCGCGAGCCGCCGTTGCCAGAGCGGACGCCCGGTGGCGAGGTCGAGCGCGACCGCCCACGTCACCGTGCTGCCTCGCGCGCGCGACTCGTCGCGCGGACCGGCGGCGTTGGCTTGGCGTGCGAGCCACACGAGCTCGGTCTCGAGCACCGCGGGCCCGGGTTGGAACTCGAGCTCGTCGAAGTCGAACCCCGCGCCGAGCGGCGTCGCGCGTCCGCGCTCGTCGACGTGCACCGTGCCGCCGACCGCCCAGCGCACCGCCGGCGCGGGATCGAGCTCGAGCACGCTGGTGGGGAACGCGAGGCGCGCGACTACCGAGCGCGCCGTCGCCGAGCGAGCTTCGCGCGTGCCTACGGCGATCACGAGCTCGTCGCCGACCGCGATCGGCGTCAGCGTCGGCACCGGATCGTGCCGCAGCCGCGGCACCCGTGTCTCGACGTTCAAGCCGAGTCCGCGCAGCAGCGTCTTCGGCCGCACGAGCTCGGGGGCTCCGTCGCCGCCCGCGGGGAACACCGCGAGCGCGTCGTCCGATTGCACCACCAACCGGCCGGAGGCGAGCCACGTCGCTCCCGGCGAGGGCAAGGTCAGCCACGCGTCGCGCCGCAGCTCCTTCGAGAGGTCGCCGTCGCGCCAGCGCGTCGGCAACGGGCGGTCGTAGACCTGCGCGCGCGCGCGTCCGAAGCCGCGCGAGCGCGAGAGCTTCTCGTCCGCGCGGTCGTCGGTGGGCGCGGTCGGCGTCGCGAGCGCCGCGAGCGCCGTGCTCCGCCGCGCGAGCGCGGGCTCGAACGTCGCGC
Source organism: Planctomycetota bacterium (assembly GCA_020847695.1). GTDB lineage: Bacteria > Planctomycetota > UBA1135 > UBA1135 > JACRIN01. The sequence goes on along the minus strand of JADLBP010000188.1, from coordinate 1,395 downwards.
GCAGGTCCGAACCGAGCTCGACGTGGCGCTCGGCGCGCGACAGCCACGCGCGCGCGAGCTCGAACCGGCCCGCCGCGAACGCGTGGTCACAGAGCCGAGTCGCGGCGCGCGCGGCGGCGTCGGTCGCGGGGTAGGAGCGTTCGACCGCGGCCCAGCGAGCGACGTCGTCGACGGCGCGCGCGAGCTCTTCGGTCGCGCGGGCGCCGAACCGCGCGTCCCACGCGGCGAGCTCGCGCCGGTCGAGCGTGCCCATGCGACGCAGCACGGCGCGCTCGATGCCGTCCGCGCGCCGCGAGTCGGTCACGTCGGGGGCGACCACCGCGGACTTGCCGGAGAGGTCCCGCGACGGATCCGGCAGGTTCCACTCGTCGGCGCCAGCGCTCTCCAGCGCGTAGTGCCACGCGTCGAAGATCGTGTTCCAAGCGCGCTCGCGGTCGGCGTCGGCGACCGAGCCGGCGCGCAGCTCGACGAGCTGGCGATCCGCGTCGGCGAGGAACCCCGCCGCGCTCGCGGAGACTTCGAACTCGGTCGGGTTGTCGAGCTCGCCTTCGCCGAACGTCGTCGGCTCCTGGCGCGCGACCAGGCTCGCGAGCAACACGCAGCACGCGGCGAACATGGCGACGAGCCTAACCGCGGCCCCGACGACGGCGCGAGCGTTTCACCGAGCGCGGTGCGGCGCCCGAGCGCACGCTTCGCGCCGCGTGGACGGATTCGAACGGCGCGCGCCGCTCAGCGCGGCTCGAGCGGATTGGTCTCGGCGCGCAAGAGCCGCTTCTCGCGCTCTTGGTAGATCGGATCGTCTTGCGCTCGCAATTCGGTGCGCAGCGCTTGGTGGCGCGCGAGGTCCGCTTGCTCGCGCGCGAAGAGCTTCTCTTCCTCGCCCGAGAGCCGCGCGCTCTCGATCAGCGCCGGCACGAGCCCGAGCACGATCACTTGGACGAGCACCGCGAGCGCGACCCACGCCGGCCATTCCTCGCGCAAGCGACGTCCGAGCGAACGACGCGGCGCCTCCTCTTCGATCGGCGCTTGCAGGTTGAGCTGGAGTTGGTGGGGCGACATGCACTAACCGAGCGAGCTCGCGCCGCCCATCGAGTGGTTGCCGTAGGTCGCGCAGTCGCCGAGCTCCTCTTCGATGCGCAACAGGCGGTTGTACTTCGCGACGCGATCGGAGCGGCACGGCGCGCCGGTCTTGATCTGGCCGGTGTTCGCGGCGACCGCGAGGTCGGCGATCGTCGTGTCCTCGGTCTCTCCCGATCGGTGGCTCATGATGCAGCGGTAAGCGTTCTTGTGGGCGAGCGCGATCGTGTCCAACGTCTCGGTCAGCGTGCCGATCTGGTTGACCTTGATCAAGACCGCGTTGGCGGCCTTTCGCTCGATCCCCATGTGCACGCGGCG